>CAZJEK010000179.1:0-11428 GCA_964545005.1 uncultured Pirellulaceae bacterium | reverse complement strand
GATCGCTCACAAATCGACATTGGTTGCTGGTCACATCCGGATGTCTAGCCTCGATCTTGTTCTGTCCGGCCTGTGATTCCGCGGCGACGTCATCCCCAGTCGCCGGTTCCCCGGCCACCCCCCAGGTGAATTCAGAATTGGATCGCCCCCGGCCGCAGCCTATCGAATTGGTGCAAGATAAATCCAGTTCCGGTTCATCCGACCCAACAACGAGCTCGACCCAGGAACCGGAATCGAGATCCACAGCGCCAGAGGCATCGCCCAGCCTCCTCGGGCGTGCTTCCGATTTGCTGGGGCAAGCCAAAGACGGAACTTCTAACGCCGGTCGCTGGGTTCAAGACCAGCTTGGGGCGGCAGCTGACTCGACCGGGTCGGCTGCCCAGGGCACCGTGGATTGGGCCAACGAAACGTTTCAGTATTTGAAAGAGCAGGGCATGACCTCGGCCAACAGCACCTCCGAATGGTTGGCCAATGATTGGAACAACATGGAGTCCTGGGAATATAAGATTGTCCCGATTCGCGAGTTGAATAATGACCAGCTGGAGCAGGCACTGAATGAGCGTGGAAAAGAGGGATGGGAGTGCTTTTCGATCAATGACACGCGAATGATCTTGAAACGGCAAAAGGAGAGTTACCTCCGCCGACTCCCGTTTCGTGACCTGATCAAGCTGGCGCCGCTACTCAATCAAGGCGGCGAACGTTAGTTTGGACTATGATTCGGGCCCGCTCGCTGGCGCAAACCCCCGGTTCGTGGCCTGGATCAAACTGGCGCCGCTGCTCAATCAAGGCGGTGACGTTAGTCCGGTGTAAGTTTCGGGCCTGCTTGATAACGCAAATTCAGCGCCGCCAATCGATCAGGCCTGGAGGGCCGGCAATGGTTGTATCGGCCCTCCGGGCCTGAGCGACTTTCGCCTTGGTCTATTCTGGGGCGCAAATCATCGGGTGCACAGTTCGAGAGTCCACCCGATTGCGCGGAAGTTACACTAAAGCAGTTTTTGCCTGGGAATGGAAATCCGACGCGTGAGCGAGGGCTGCACCGATGCGTTTTTTTCCTCGCTTACGCGTCGGGTTTCCAAAAAAGTGCAACTTTTAAACTTGTGCGTCAGATTTCCAAGAGTATTCGACTTCTAAAACACGAGGCTGGCGGTAATTCATCCATCCCGTCCAATCCGCGCCACCGATACATGCGGATTTTTGCCTCAGCGGCAGCCTGTAAAAATGCGCCGATTTTGGCGACGTGGGTTAACTGTCACCTATAGTTCCGTGTGGACAATCCGGGCAAGATTCCCGCCCGGCCCTGGCTCCCCAACACGCGGCAGATAGATGATACCCCAAGACACATCAACCCTTCTCTTTGTTTGCATCTGGTCACTGGCCAGCGTCGGTGTAGGCTTGATGTGTGGATTCTTCATCGGTCGGTTCTACACGCTTTCCCACGAAACCAAACGTCTTAAACGTGATCGGGAAGAGACTCTGACGGCGCTGATTAACCTGATGAGCAGCACCGATCGGTTGAATGAAGACGTCGACACGCACAATAATGCGTTGCAATCGGCCAAGCAGGAGCTCGAGTCGATGGACAACGACGAAAGTCTGGATGTCCTGCAGACCGCGCTGATGTCCAATATCAGTCGCGTGGTTGAATCGAATCGCAGACTGGAAAATGACCTGGTGGTCTCCAAATACAAACTGGAATCACAAGCCCAGGAGCTTGACCGAACACGAAAAGAAGCACGAACGGATGCTCTCTGTAATGTCGGAAACCGGAAAGCTGTCGACGAGACGTTGCAATTCATGGTCTCGCGTTACCATTCTGAGAATCGCTCCTTCGGCCTGATGCTGATCGACATCGATCACTTCAAACGAATCAATGATACCTTTGGCCATCAAGCCGGCGACGAGGTGTTAACGAGTATCTCGCTGGCCCTGAAAGAATGCGTTCGCCCCGAAGACTTTGTTGGTCGGTTGGGTGGCGATGAATTCTGCATTCTGCTGGAAGGTTTGAAGGCCGAAGACGCACAACTCGTTGGATCCCGTATCCGATCGACAATCGAGTTGTACGATTTCAGTATCAATGACTCTGGCCAGTCGACGGTCGTCACGATGAGCATGGGGTTGGCAGTGATGCGAACCGAAGATGACGCCGTTTCGTTGTATGAACGAGCTGATCAAGCGCTCTACAAGTCCAAGCAACTGGGCCGCAATCGTTTATATACGATTTCCAGCAGCAACGAAGAAGGAATGGCGCCCGTTCAAGCTCCGGTCGAAACACCATCGACCAGTTATGAAGACTTCAAAGCTTCATTTAATCAGTTGGAAAACTGATAACCGCCGGCTTGCTGGTCGCCTAGACTTCGAACAATGCCACTATCCGCTAACCGCAGTACGAAACCGTGATTCGCGTTCAGCACTTTTCGAAATGCTACGACGATGCCGTCGCCGTCCGTGATTTGAGCTTTCACGTCGAACCTGGCCAGGTGCTGGGCCTGGTCGGACGAAATGGAGCGGGAAAAACCACGACGCTGCGATCCATCACGGGCATCATCCCGTCCACCGACGGCCATTTAATCGTCGATGGATATCATTTGGATTCGGCGCCGATTGAAGTAAAACAACGAACGGCCTACGTCCCCGACGATCCGCAATTGTTTGAAGACCTGACCGTTTTACAGCACTTGCAATTCCAAGCCAGTGTCTACGGGATCACTAATCCCGACTCGCACATCGATCAATTGTTGGACGAGTTTGAACTGGAGTTCAAGCGACATGCTCGAGCCAGTTCGTTGTCACGGGGGATGCGACAGAAACTTGCCATCTGCTGTGCCTACGTGCAACGCCCCAAGGCTCTGTTATTGGACGAGCCAATGACTGGCCTGGATCCGCAAGCGATCCGGCAACTGAAGCTTTCCGTCAGCCGACAATCCGACAGCGGAACTGCGGTCATTATCAGCTCACATCTGTTGGCGATGGTCGAGGATATCTGTTCACACGTCCTGGTTTTGGATCGGGGCCAACGTAAATTCTTTGGTACGATCGACGAACTGCGTCAATCGTTTGCCGATCAGGATGCACCTACCTCCAGCACGCTGGAAGACGCCTTTTTCTCGGCGTTGTCCAACATGGAAGCCGAAGTCGAACGCGAACTTGGCTTGTCACCCGGTGCGGTTGATCCGAACAGTAGCCAAACGTCAGCCGAGCCAATCCGATGAGCTGGGTCGCGAACTCGTATTCTCCCGCGTCAACTCAATTGTTGGGTGCGCTAACGCGGGCAAAATTTGGCAAGATGGCACACTCGATCAGGCAGCCACGCAAACGGTGGTTGGCCGTGCTGTCGCTGATCCTGGCCTTCATCTGGCTTTCGCAGGCAATCAGTTCGGTGTTCCTGCGCGAGGCGGCGAACCCCGATAAACTGGCGATCTGGTTGCCGCTGGGGTTAGCGTGTTACACGGCATACCACATCATCAAATTGGCCACCCGGCCCCTGGAAGAACCATTTCAATGGACCGAGGCTGAACGGGAATTGATCCTGGCGGCGCCATTGACGCGTAACCAACAGATTACGTTTCGCATGCAGTCGATCGGAATGGCCGCGCTGGCGAAAGCTGCCTGTTTCGCGATCCTGATGATCCCTGATCTGAATTACGTCTGGTTAGGGTTCATCGGAATGCTACCGGCACTGCTGTTGATCGATTTGATTCGAGTTTTGGCTGAGCTGCTGTTTCACGGACTAAACCCGCGTATCCGAAACTACTTCCGCGCCGCAGTCATCACCATGATGGTGGCCGGAGCTGGAACCCTCGTTTGGCTGACCTTAACTTTGACCGACGCCCATGCGTCTACACCGGCGGCGCTACAACTGGTGAAACAGATGTTTGCCCTGGTCGTCAGCGCCGCAGAAAGTCCAATTGGCATGTTCCTGTTGGCTCCGTTTCGCCTATTCACGGATCCCATTTTGGCTTCGGAACTTTCCTGGTCGATCGGCAGCAAGCTGGTCTTGGGTTCGGCGCTGGCAGGTGGATTGCTGGTCGCCGTGTATTGGGTCGATGCCTGGTCAACGCGTCAAATACAAGGTCGCGAAAAAGCTTCGTTAACTGCCTGCCGAGAATCCGGTGCAACAGCCGGATACAATCTCAAGTCAAGTCGCCGCAGCGTGTTTGTCCCACCCCGGTTGAATGGAGTGGGGCCGATTGCCTGGCGTCAGTTGCTGGGGGTGGCGAATTATCGCGCAACGATCCTGTTTAGTTTGGCGGTGCCCGTTTTTCTCAGCTGCATTCCAATGCTGGCCGAGCATGATCCAACGACGATGCTGTTGCACCTGGTCGGCGGAGCCGTGTTTTACTCATTCCTGTTGTTACCAGCGGCATTGATGCTCGACTATCGACGGGACATCAACAGGATGACGGTCCTCAAAGCACTGCCAATTTCTCCTCTGGCAGTCACGATCGGTCAATTGCTGACTCCGGTCCTGGTTTGCTGGGGATTCCAGGCGGCCGTGTTGATGATTGGGTTGTCGCTGGGACGAGTCAACGGATTGCATGCCGTTTTTGCGTGGGCTCTACTGCTGCCCGTCAACGTCCTGATTTTTGCAATCGAGAATTACATCTTCCTGCTTTCCCCCTTCCAGCGAAACAAGGAAGGTTTTGATGTCCTGATTCGTACTATTTTGACGTTCACCGGCAAAGGATTGTTGTTCGCAGTGGGCTTGGTGGCAATCATGGTTTGGGCGTGGGTTGCAATCGCTGCCACGCAATGGTTCGAGCTGTCGAAGTTCTACGCGGCTCTACTATTCGGGACTGGCGTATGGGTGATTGGCGCTATCGCAGCTACTGCATTTGTGCTCGCCATCGCTCGCCAATTTGAGCGTTTTGATCCCAGCCAGGACGTGCCCGGCCAAGGGTAGGTTGGGTAAAGTTTGCCGTTTATGCTTGATGGAGCAAGGCCCGACCGCCGAATTGTAACGGTCGCACTGAACAGACTGATTCTTCGACCCGCGGTTGGGCGATTGAACAATGTGTTGTTCCATTTATTTCGCTGGAGTGCGTTGTGCGGCGTTTTACCGGTCGGCAATTGCAAACACTTCTGATGATCCTCCTGGTGTGGACCGCGTTCACTCCGGTCCTCGCTGCGCAGTCCAACCAGAGTGGGGACAATCCGTTCGCCAGCCAGTTCGCAGAAGCGTACTCCTCCATTCGTTCAAGTACGAAGGCTCCCAAATCATCGACCGCTGATGCGGTCAAACCCGTTCGTGCCGGGCAAGCAGAAAGTAAACTGTTCCAACTTCCTGAGTCGATCCAAGCGCCCGCCGCTCCCATCAAGACTCGCCTTGCGGAGGTGCCCAGATCGCCAGCGCATCAGCAACCGACTGCCGAACCAAACCTTGTGCCGGATACCGAAGTCGGATTCGAAAGCGACAACGTCCAACAACCCACTGCCACGCCAGCGGATGAGGTCCGTGTCGAAGGCGCATTGTCAGTTGACGGTGAATCTAGTCGCCGTGTGGCTCCCTTGTTGGAAATAGCTGAGCCAACGGTGGGAAACCAATTCGAATTCATGGCACCGGTGACCGGCGCCAATCTTGAGAATGAGCCATCCATCGTCTGGTGGCAGCAACTTGTCCAAAATCCACTTCGAGGTCCCGAAGTCCAGATTGTCGACACCAACCAACTCGTTTATCGAGCACTGGCACGGTCCCCGCGAATCCAGGCGATCAGTCAAACCCCGCTGATCAGGGAGCAACAGGTCAATGAAGCGCAAACTGTGTTTGATCCTGTTTCCTTCGTCCAGACTCAATTTCAGGATCGCGTCGACCCGGTGGGAGACAACCTTTCGGTTACCAACGACGGCACAAACTTCCTGGACGACCATATCTGGTCTGCCGATTTGGGTGTTCGACGAAAGACTGAGACCGGAGCTGAATACGAGGTTAATCAACGACTCGGCTTTCGGAACAGTAACTCAGCCTTCTTTAATCCACAGGATCAAGGCACAGCGACCTTGTCACTCAACGTTACACAACCGCTTTTGAAAGGTCGGGGACGCTATTACAACCGCAGCCAAATTTTGATCGCCCAAGCCAATGGCAACATCGCGTGGAATACATTTACGGATGAATTGCAGGAGGAGATCAAGAAGACGGTTGCCGCGTATTGGCAGTTGTACTTTGACCGTGCCGTTTACCTGCAAAAACAACGGAACGTCCAGCGGGCGTCGGAGATCCTGTCAAAACTGGAAGGCCGCGCCGGACTCGACTCGTTGCCCAGCCAGATCGCAAGAGCTCGCGCTGCCGTGTTTTCCCGTAAAACCGATTTGGCAAACGCGATGCGAAACATTCGTAACTCGGAGACCGAACTGAGACGGCTGACGGCAGATTCGGACTGGCAGGCCAATCAGCGAGTCGAGATGTTGCCTACTGAAATTCCACAGTTAACTGGTCCGGAGTACGATCTCGGACAAGTGATTACGACGGCGTTGGAGAACCGCCCCGAAATCAAGGAGACCCTGGAACGATCGCGAATCGTGGCCGTTCAACGAGATATCAGCTTGAACGAGCTGTTGCCGGAATTGTCTTTGCTGTTTGGAACCTATGTTAGCACCTTGCAAGGTGAGTCGCAGTTGGGCGATGCCTTCATTGATCAGTTTGGTGGAGTCAAACCGGGGTATTCCGTTGGCCTGGAGTTCGAGCTGCCATTCGGAAATCGGGCGGCTCAAAGTCGACTTGCCCAGCGGAAACTTCAGTTAGCCAAAATCAAGGCTGAGGTTGACGAGACGGCTCAAAATGTGATCGCCGAGTCACAGATCGCGTTGCGGCGCGTGTTGTCGGCGCGGGAGACGTTGGCATCGGCGGAGCAGGCAATCCGGGCGGCACAATTGGATTTGCAGCAGAATCTGGAACGCTGGGACGCATTCGCGTTAGTCGAAGGAGACATTGCAGAAGGGCAAACACCAACCACCGTGTTGGACCAGTTGCTTGATTCGCAGGAGCGTTTGACCGCGGCGGAACTGGTTTATGCTCAAGCGGAATTGGAATTGAAGACGTCGGAAGTCGAACTTCAGGCAGCCATGGGGACGTTGCTGATTCGCCACGAGATCAACCCTACCGCGACAGCTTGCCGATAGGTGCAAATTGCCGCGTATAGAATTGGTAGCATGGCCGATTCGGCCGTGATCGCAATGGAACACTCAAAGTTGAGTTAAAACGTTATGGACTCGGGCCAATGGCCCAAGCTACCCAGCGGGTGAACTGGTTTCCCCCTGATTCAGGCGAATCACCAAGCGAGAACATTCGCCCTTGATTCGCCACCTGCAGCGTTTAATCCTCGAGCACTTCCTCTTCGCGAGCCTTCGCGATTTCGACCACGTCGTTTTCATACTTCTTGGTCAATTCCTGAATTTGGTCTTTAACGTCATCGCGTTGATCTTCAGAAACCACTTTGTCTTTTTCTGCCTGGTCAGCTGCTTTGTTGGCATCACGGCGGACGTTGCGAATTGATATCTTGGCCTCTTCGGAAAGTTCCTTGATGCGGCTGACCATCTTTTTGCGGACATCGGTGGACAGTGGCGGAATGTTGATTCGAACCACGCGGCCATCACTTTGCGGATTGAAGCCGAGGTCGCTGGCGACGATTGCTTTTTCAATTTCCTTGATGATCGACGCGTCGTACGGGCGAATCACAATCTGGGTCGGTTCCGGTGCGCCCACTTGAGCGACTTGCTTGATGGGCGTGGGCGATCCATAGACATCAACGCGTAGCGAATCGACCAAGCCGGGGTTGGCGCGACCCGTTCGAATCCCACTCAAGTTTTTGCGCAAGACTTCGATGGCTTTTTCCATTCGTTGCGTGGCGTCGTCGATGATTTCTTTAGTTTCCATGATGGCCTCTGGCAAGGATTTTTCTTGACGTCAAAATCAGCGCTGATCACTGACTCTGGTATTCTAACGGTTATCGATTGATTCGTGGACCAGCCCCACAACTTTCGATCACTCCAATCCGGATGGCTATTTGTTGGTTACCAAGGTCCCAACCTGATTACCAGTCACGGCTTTGACGATATTGCCGTCCTTGCGAAAATTAAACACCATCAATGGCATGTTGTGTTCCATGCAATGGGAAATCGCAGTCGAATCCATCACGCGAAGTTTCTTTTCGATGGCGGTTTCGAAATCCAGCTCCGAATACATCACCGCGTGGGGGTTTTTCTCGGGATCTTCGCTGTAGATTCCGTCCACCCTGGTTGCTTTCATCAAAATGTCGGCGCCCAGTTCCATGCTCCGCAGCGCAGCCGCAGTGTCGGTGGTCACGAACGGCCCGCCCGTGCCGGCACCCAAAATCACGATCCGGCCCTTTTCCAGATGACGGTGAGCTCGGCGGCGGATGTAGGGCTCACAAACCCCGTCCATTTTGATCGCACTCATCAACCGCGTTTGACAGCCAACTGACTCCAGGGCGTCCTGCAGTGCCAAACCATTGATGATGGTGGCCATCATACCCATGTAATGAGCGGTGGCTTCTTCGATGACATCGTTTTTCTCTTTGAACTGACTTCCCCGCAAGATGTTCCCACCACCGATGACGACAGCGATTTCGCAGCCCAGTTTGGCGGCGTCCTTGATCTGACCGGCAATGTGGACGACTTCGTCCATGCTGATCCCCCGTTCCCCCGAGGGACTGAAGCTTTCTCCAGATAGTTTCAGCACAATGCGTTTGTACTTGGCTGCTTCTGACATCGACGGTTCCTGAATAAAAAGACGTTGGGATGGAGTGGGGGTTGAATGACTGTGCCAGCCAATAGAGTATAAAAAAAGCCCCGCTAATAGCAGGGCCCTGAAAACGCTTTTTCAACTTGAATGGCTTATCCAACCGCAGCCCGTTTAAAGGCGATCAGTTCGGCATCGTCCGACAGGTTGTTGATAGCCTGCTCAACGGTGATGGAATCGTCAAGCACGAAAAATTGGCTCAACAGGCAACGTTCCTGATCCAGCAGGGTGTTGTCGGCGATAAACCGATCGATCTTTCCGGGCACGATGCGATCCCAGATTTTTTCCGGCTTGCCTTCGGCCTGCAATTCGGCCTTGATCTCTTCTTCGACTTTGGCCATGACTTCAGGAGTCAATTGCTTGCGACTGGCATACTGAGGAACGTTCTTCAGGGGCTTGCCGAGTCGTTCGCGGTCCTCGTTCTCCAGCTTGATCTGTCCCATCAATGCCTCGGCTTCTTTTTCCACGAAATCCATGTCAAACTCATCGGGAGTCATGATTTGTGGAGCCATTGCAGCGATGTGCATGGCAACGTTTCGGAAGAAGGCGGGGGCTTCTGCGTTGCCGCCATCTTTGTAAGCCACCACGACACCGATCTTGCTGCCGGCGTGAATGTAAGTCGCAATCTTGTCGCCGGAAATCTTGTGATAGTCGGAGACTTCGATTTTCTCACCAATTTTGCCGGTTTGCTCAACCAGCTTTTCGGCGACGGTTTCGCCATCAAACGGCAAAGCCAGAAACTCTTCCTTGGTTTCAGGAAGTTTTTCCAGTGCCAACTCGCCCAGCTTGTTGACGAATTCGATGAATCCATCGTTTTTGGCAACAAAGTCAGTTTCGCAGCTGACTGCCAGCACGATGCCGGTTCTTCCATCGCCATCAGCCAACGCGACAACGACACCTTCGTTGGCGTCGCGATCGGCCCGTTTGGCAGCAACCTTCTGGCCCTTTTTACGCAGCCACTCCAAAGCGGCATCCATGTCCCCACCGGACTCTTTCAACGCCTCTTTGCAATCCATCATTCCGGCGCCGGTCGCTTTTCTCAGTTCACTGACATCTTTGGCTGAAATAGACATGGTTTTCCCTTTTAGCTATTCGCAATATCTTTGCGATTCGATTAAGTATTATTGTTGCCCAGTTCGGCTTGAACCCCGGCCAATATCTGGGAAACCGGGCCAGACTCGCTCTGAACCAACGAGTCTCAAAAAGTTTTAACAACGGTTGGATCGGCCGCAACCAAATTGATCTGAAGATGATGAAATCATCATCGAGACCGATATGAAATGCTGCCACAGTTCTGTGGCAGCCGAATTCGTCGAAATCAGCAGCCCTGACATAGGCCAGCTGCCGATAAATCATGCCAAACCTAACGCGTGGCAAAAATCGCCGAGCCCATCGTTGAACTCCGCGATAGGCGGATCAGGTCAGCCTAGCTGGCGCCTTGTGCGTCTTTGTCGGGAACTGCAGTGGCGGCAGCGGCTTCTTTGCCTTCGTTCTGCTCGACGACGTTTTTCCGACCAGCCAGAACCGCATCTGCCATGTGGGACATGATCAGTTCGATGGATCGGATCCCGTCATCGTTACCAGGAATTGGCACATCGATCATGTCGGGATCGCAGTTGGTGTCGATCAAAGCTACCGTGGTGATGCCCAGATTGCGAGCTTCCAGCACAGCGTTCTTTTCCTTGTTGGGATCGACGATGATCAGGCATTCTGGCAGCCGGTTCATCTTTCGCATCCCGTTCAGGTTACGGTAGATCTTGCGATACTCACGATTCAAGGAAGACTGAGCCTTCTTTGAGTAATCGTCGATTTTGTCGCTGTTAAGAATCGCTTCAAGTTCTTCCAAGCGGCCCATCCGGCTACGGATGGTGCGGAAGTTGGTCAGTGCACCACCCAACCAGCGTTCGCTGACGTAAGGCATGCCGCATCGGTCGGCTTCACGCTGGACCGCGGCCGACGCTTGACGCTTTGTGCCCACGAACAAAATCAGGCTACCACCGGCAGCAACGTTGGCAACGTATTTTTTTGCTTGCAAAAGTCCGCGAACAGTGTCACGGATGTCGATAATGTGAATCTGGTTTTTGCGGCCGTAAATATACTGCTGCATCTTGGGATTCCACCGACTGGCTCGGTGACCAAAGTGAACCCCAGCTTCTACAAGGTCTTGTACAAGTTTGTTTGCCATAAAAAATCTCCTGGCCAGATTGCACTCAACCACCACCGTTGGCAGACCCGGCCAGCAAAAAGCAGGCGGGGTGAGTAGTGGACCGTCCTTCAAGCAGGAGCGGCAGGCAAATTGGCATAAAATACGTGCTGCAAAACCTCGTTCAGGACCACCCCAAACCCGTCTTTGCAAATTCAAGATCGAAAGTTTATCGGCGAAAGGAATTTCCATCAATCGCCAAACCTGAGGTTTTTGCTGGGTTTTCGAGGATTTTTGGGGTCGAGGTCCGTTCCCATTCCAGGAATTTTTAAACTTTTTGGTTTCGGAACAATTGGCAATTAGTCCTAAGGAGAAACCACAGAGACACAGAGTCCACAGAGATTTGATCATAAGCTCGGCCACTGTGTCTCTGAAAAACTCGGTGTCCGCTGTACGTCTGTGAAACTCAGTGTCCTCTGTGCCTCTGTGGTTAATTCAGACAATCAAGGTCTCATTTTACGCGCTGCCCG
>CAZJEK010000178.1:0-11431 GCA_964545005.1 uncultured Pirellulaceae bacterium | reverse complement strand
TCCTGAACATCCTGTCAAACCTTCAGGTGAATCTTGCGGACGCTGTCCATGCGGAGAAGCGCCCGAAAAAGGGACAGGATGGACAAGATAAACATGATCAACAAGATGCGTTTTGCAGACAACGAGCAATCCACAATTCAGCCCGAAAACGACAACTCTAGCTACTGGCACTGCGGTAACTGAGCAACGCTTTCTTAAACACCCACCGGCTGGCGAACAGACTCCAGGCTGTCGCGAACACGGCAAACCCGGCCAACGCCCATTCCCATGTCTTCCACGGCGTCCCCAGCGGTTGAGCCAACACCCGCGCCGGAATATTGGAAACCACCAAAATGGGAATCACAAACGTGAACGTCCCCCACAACGCCATCCCGATTCCATTCCGCTGGTAAATCTCCATCGGATAGCGATAAAAGTTGGTGATGTAAAACCAGAAGTTGTACAAATTCTGATTGCGACCAAACCAGATGCTCGTCGATGCCAAGGCGATCATCACGCTGTACATGATCACCGCCCCACATGCGACAAAGAACAGATACGCCAACACGACCCCCACGTTCAGCTGTAGCGCTTTTTCTGATTCCTGGGACAACTGAACCATGGAATAGATAATCAAAGCGACGCCCAAAAATCCATTAGCACTCTGCGCCCAGTTAACCCGGGGGAAGGAAATCAGAAACTGCGTGTCGATGGGCTTGAGCAACGCAAAATCCAGATTCCCGGTCCGGATCAACTCGCTGAACTCTTCCGCGTTGGCCATGAAGAACGTCTGGATCAAGCTGTTAATGATCCAAACGGTGCCCAGAAAAATGAAAAACTCATTCTCGTGCCAACCCGTTCCGTCTCCGATTTCGCCAGTGAACTGGTAAATGATCTTGAACAAGCCCCAATTCATCGTCGCCCAAGCCATCGACGAAATGCACTGCAAGATAAAGTTCATTCGAAACGACATGTCCCGAACCAACGAATTGCGAGCAAAGGTCAAGAATACTTTCAGGTACGAAGGCTGCACGACGCGTTCAATCCCAACAAAACTTAACTAACCGCCGAAGGCACTGTAGCGACGAATCCCACGCCACCATAGAACTCGTGATAATACGACAAAAAACAGCACCCAGCCCACCAGCACCACCAACCCTTGATACATTTCCGGCCCCTGGACTTTTCCCAGGAACACAGCCGCTGGAAAATAAGCCAGATACTTGAACGGCAGGAATTCAACCAGACCGCGAATGTTGACTGGATCGCTGGGTAATAATTCCAACGGGAACATGTGCCCCGACAACAGGAAATTCAACAACATGTAGATGAAGGTCAGTGACGTTACTTCGAGGAACCAGAATCCGATCAAGCCAATGCAGGACTCCAGGTAAAAGCCCAGCAAAAACGACAGAATCAGCGAAGCAAAGAAAACGACCAACACATCGCCCGGTGGCCAACCTTGTTCAAAAAAGTCGCCGCACATGTAAAACACAAACGCAAACGGCAACGCGGCAATCAGATAGTAAACCAGCTTGTGGGCAATTCGCTGCATCAGCAAACAGCCGAGCATATCGACCGGCTGAATCAGGAACTTCTTGATTTCACCGTTGCGAATCTGTAACGCAATACCAGACGTCAAACCGGGCATGCTGGAAAACGCGCGGCTGATGATCACCATCAAGTAATACGCCACCATGTCGCCATACTTGTATCCGGCGATGTCTCCATCGGGACGCCCACCTTCGCTGACTCCCTCGGAAACGACGTCGTAAATTGCCCACCACAGAAAAATCTGGGTCAACGTCGGCAGGAAACGCATCAACGTCCCCAACATGAAGTCGGCGCGATACACCAGACGCTCGTTGATCGAGATCTTGAAGAACGTCCACCAAGTTATTGCGTCTGCCAGCATGAATTGGAAACGGTTAAAAAAACTTATTATGCGATTGCGAAAGTGAGCATCGACTCAGCGACCAGCCGGTTCCGGTTGACTCTCAAGCCGTTGGCGCTCGGCAGCCGAAAAGACGTTGGAAATCACTTCTTCCAGAGGTGGGTCTTCGACCACGACATCGTCGACTCGATGGGCGCTTAAAATCTGGCTTAACACGTGCCCCACTTCATCACGCTCAACGCGAAACTTGATTTTCGGCTCTTCGACTTCGATCACATTCGGCAAGTCTTGCAGTTGGTTCAAGGACGCAGCCTCGGACAAGTGCAAGGTAACAATCTTTTCGCCACTGAACTTGTCAACAATCTCACTCAACGACCCATCGTGATAGATCGAGCCATTGGCAATGATGACCACTCGCTTGCACAGGGCTTCGATGTCTTTCATGTAGTGGCTGGTCAACAGGATCGTATTGTGCTGCTCTCGCTGGTACTCTTTGAGAAACTGTTGAATCTTGTGCTGCGCGACAACGTCCAGCCCAATCGTGGGCTCATCCAGAAACAGCACATCGGGTTTGTGCAGCAGTGCCGCAATCAGTTCCATCTTCATGCGTTCGCCCAGTGACAATTCGCGAACAGGCCGCGACAGCAGCCGTGTTACATCCAGCATGTCGCACAGTTCGTCACGCGTCCGATCGAACGTTTCCCGATCGATCCGGTAGATATGCTGATTCAGCCGGAATGATTCCATCGCCGGCAAATCCCACCACAGCTGGTTTTTCTGGCCCATCACGAGCGCAAACCGCCGACGATATTCATTTTCACGCTCCCAGGGAACGTGGCCCATCACTTTGGCCGACCCCCCATCGGGATTGATTACCCCCGACAACAGCTTCAAGGTCGTCGTTTTCCCGGCACCATTGGGCCCAAGAAAGGCCACGAACTCGCCTTCCTCAACGGTGAAATTGATATCCTTGACGGCGTGGACTTCGCGGTATTCGCGATGAAACAGACCGCGAATCGAGGCCAACATGCCTTCCTGCTTCTGGTAGACGCGGTAAGTCTTGGACAGATTTTTGATTTCAATGATGGACATGCAGCGGATTATAAATGGGCATGGGAAAACTCGACAGGCTCAATCCCGCGTTCTCTTTCTGGCAAGCGACCGTTACCATGAGACGTGATTGACCGCGTTTCCTTACGAATGCGAAATGACTCACCTTGCCCTGAACGATTTGACTTCTAAAAACGTGAATCCGACAAACCTGCGAATTGGCATCGGCCACGACACCCATCGGCTGATCTCCGGCGGACGCCTGATGCTGGGCGGTGTTGAAATCCCGCATTCGCATTCACTGGATGGGCATAGCGACGCCGATGTGCTGTTGCATGCGGTGACCGACGCGCTGCTGGGAGCGGCGGCTCTGGGAGATATTGGTGAATTGTTCCCTAACAATTTGGCAGAAAACAAAGATCGCGACTCGGCCGAGATCCTGAAACTGGTGTTTCAACAGGTGACTGACGCCGGCTTTCAACTCATCAATCTCGACTGCATCGTGTTTGCCCAGCGTCCTAAACTTTCGGACTTCAAAGCAACGATCGCCCAGCGAATCGCTGACATCCTGAACGTAACACCCCAACAGGTCGGAATCAAAGCCAAGACTGGCGAAAGTGTCGGCCCAGTCGGACGAGAAGAAGCCATTCAGGCCCAATGCGTGGCGTTGCTGTACCTGTCCCCAACAGAATAACCTTTCGCTGTGTCCCCTGCCCTGCCCCAACCTGAACCAACGGCGACCAGCTTTCGTATCCTGGGAGTGGACCCCGGATTGAACATTACCGGCTACGGGGTACTGGAGTTCGAGTCTGGCCGAACCCGCCTGGTCGAAGCCGGAGTGATTCGCAGTAAGCCCCGCGACTCGCTCGAACAACGACTGCAAACGATTCACAAAGGCATGCTGGAAGTCATCGATTCATTGTCGCCCGACCGAATGGGACTGGAAGAACTTTACAGCCACTACGAACGCCCCAAAACGGCAATCGTAATGGGACATGCGCGAGGGGTGATTTGCCTTGCCGCAGGGTTGCGGAACCTGAAAATCGAAAGCTATGCTGCCACGCAAGTCAAAAAGGTACTCACCGGTAACGGCCGCGCGTCCAAATCCCAGGTCCAGCTGGCCGTGACCCATCATTTGGCATTACCCGAGATTCCTCAACCGCCGGATGTCGCTGATGCGATCGCCATCGGCCTTTGTCATTACTACCTTGGCAGGAATCAACTTTCTTAACCCCGACTATCCATGAAGACAAAAATTACCGGCACCTTGCTGGAGTTGACTGACACCAGCGCCACCATGTCCGCGGCACCATTCGAGTACGAAATCTATATCACCGATTTCACCCGCCGCGGATTGCAGCTGAAACTGGATCAGGAAATCAGCCTGCACACCATTGAATACATTGATGGCAATCCACAAAAAGGCGGTCGACTGACGCCTCGCCTGGTCGGGTTCGACACGATCATCGAACGTCAATTCTTCGAACTGTTCTGTAGTGTCCCCGGACTGGGGGTAAAGAAAGCCTTGCGAGCGATGGTCCGTCCCGTTCGCGACATCGCCAATTCGATTGAACAGCAGGATGTCAAAGCGTTAACGACGTTGCCAGGAATCGGCCCCGCGATGGCAGAAAAGATCATCGCGCAATTGCGGCGCAAGATGGCGAAATTTGCGTTACTGGTTCAAGCGGCCCCGGCAGCCGAGGGCGGCGATACCGAGCAGCGCAGCATCGTGGACGAAACCTACCAGGTTTTGATCGCCCTTGGACATTCGGAATCCGATGCCCGGCAGCTGCTCGATAGCGCGTTGGCGACGAAGAAAAAGTACAAAGACGTCGAATCGCTATTACAAGCCGTCTACGACCAATCGCGACAGGAGTAGCTGGCCTCCAACTCCGCCCTGTTTTCGATCCCGACAAGTAGCTTGGGCCATGGCCGAGTTCGCAGATTGGCTGCGATCACGGCCGAATCGGCCATGCTACCGTCGGGGCTTTCAGAAGCAGTGATCCTACGACTCCTGGCTGCCTTCCAGGGCCACCAAGGGACCACCTTCTTCACGGGCCATCTTGCGAATGTCTTCAGTGATTTTCATGCTGCAGTATTTCGGTCCGCACATCGAGCAAAAATGAGCGCTCTTGAACGTGTCCTGCGGCAAGGTTTCGTCGTGGTAAGCTTGTGCCGTTTCCGGGTCCAATGACAACCGGAATTGTTCGTTCCAGTCGAACTCAAAACGAGCTTTCGACAATGCATCGTCACGATCCTGCGCACCGACTCGACCGCGAGCAACATCAGCGGCATGGGCTGAAATCTTGTACGCAATCACGCCCTGCTTGACGTCTTCGTTGTTGGGCAGACCCAGGTGCTCCTTGGGCGTCACGTAGCACAGCATTGCAGCTCCGTGCCAACCAGCCATCGCCGCACCAATGGCCGATGTAATGTGGTCGTATCCCGGCGCAATGTCGGTGACCAGGGGACCAAGCACGTAGAAGGGGGCGCCTTTGCAGACTTCAATCTGACGCTCGATGTTCATCTGAATCTGATGCATCGGAATATGGCCGGGACCTTCGACCATGACTTGCGTGCCATTGTCCCAACCACGCTGAGTCAACTCGCCCAGGACATCCAGCTCAGCGAACTGGGCTTCGTCACTGGCATCGGCAATACTGCCGGGACGCATCCCATCGCCAAGACTCCAGGTGACATCGTACTGCCGCATGATGTCGCAAAGATCATCGAAGGCGTCATACAGTGGATTCTGTTTGCGATGAGCCATCATCCATTTGGCAATCAACGAACCGCCACGGGAAACAATTCCCGTGACTCGATTGGTCGACAAGTGCAGGTGCTCCAACTTCACGCCGCAGTGGATCGTCATGTAGTCCACGCCCTGCTTGGCTTGATGTTCGACCATGTCGAGGAAATGCTGAGCCCGCATGTCCTCGATATTGCCACCCAGCTCTTCCAGCATCTGATAAATCGGAACCGTTCCAATGGGAACCGGGGATGCTTCGATGATCGCGGTTCGGATGTTATCGATATCTTTGCCGGTCGACAGATCCATGACCGTATCGGCGCCGTGATGGACCGAGGTATGCAGTTTTTCCAGTTCAGCTTGAATGTCACTGGTAACGGCACTGTTTCCGATGTTGGCGTTGATCTTGCACTTGGCCGCGATTCCGATCGCCATCGGTTCCAGCCGTTTGCTCAAGTGATTCACATTGGCTGGAATCACCATGCGACCAGCGGCAACTTCTTCGCGAATCAATTCGGGAGACAGGTTTTCACGCTTGGCCACATACTCCATTTCAGGAGTGACTTCGCCATTTCGAGCCTTTAGGATTTGAGTTGTCATGGGGGCCTCCAATCAATATGTACGACAACCTTGGCGCGCAACGTTGCCTGGTTTTCCGGGTGTCTACCGGGCTAATTTTCGCCTGATAGTGTCGCACAAAACCGGCCGAATAGATACCGGGCTGATCCCCAACGAGCTACTTTGACTCTTGAACGAATTCGAAGCCCTGGAGACGTCCTTTGGCGAATCCAATCGAGGCCGTCAATGCCCCGGAATCGGAGAGTTCATACACGATCCGCTGAGGATAGTCGTGGCGCGGATTGGCAAAGACGGCTCGTCGATCGACCAATTCGACCAGCACAAATTCGGTTGGCTGTTTTCCACCAGGCTGAGCAATGTAGACCAGTCCACCGTCGCGTTCGACAATTCGCAGAAACTCAAACGCTGTCATCTTCTCATTTTTGACCGTCTGCGAAACCCCGAGCATCGCGTCGCCTTTGGGCGAGATCCAACGTTCATCGACCGACGAGGTGCCCCTCGACCCGGTCCAGTTGCCTGCCAGCCAGGCCAGGTCACCAATGGTTGCCGTGGCCGGGGTGGGCAACTCAATATCTTCTGGATGTTTGTACAGCGCAACCTGAGTGGATCGATCAGTGATGACTTGGACGAGCAGCCCTTCAGCCGTTGGATGAAACGTTCGCTTAAGCGTAAACGATGGCTCACTGGCTCCCGCTGGGATTCGTTCGACCGTGTACTCGAGCACCCCATCGCTCCACTTGCCAAAGTAGCGGGCGACCGAACCATCCTCCTCCTTTTTTTCAATCACCGTACCATCGAGAGTAATCCGTTCATCGCCTCGCGGCCGCGGATACACAACCGCATCTTCCTCGACGCGCAAACCGAACCGGACACTCATCGGTGCTCCACCTTGTTCAACAGCGCGACCTTCGGTGCGGTCTTCGACAAACAACCAGGTTCCATCGAGTTGATCCAACGTCACATCCTGTCCGACACCGATGCTGGCCGAAACGCTGGACAGAAAGATGATCATTGGAGCCAACGACCGAATTCGGTTTCTTGTGATCGACATGCTGATACGCCTTTGAGGTTTCCGGTTTATTCGGCGGACGAAAACAAATCACCCGCCAGTGCCAACGGCTCCCTTGTCGCGGTAACTCGAGGCCGACGACTAATTGTCGATGATCGCCAACTCCATGTCGACTCGGTCCATTCCGATTCCCCAGCCATCCGGGGTGACCTGGGTTACTCTGGCTCCAAAACGAGCAAAAAAGGGCGCCGATTTATGGCTGGCTGCGATTTCGATCAGACTCGACTTCCTGGTTCGAGCGATGTCGATCATGCGTGACATCATCTTCGATCCGATCCCTTGACCTTGAAAACCAGGATCAAGCAGGATCCAACGAATCCTTAAATTGCCAGCTGCGGTGTCGCCAACCCCAAAGGCGCCGCAGATCTGTCCATCCACATGGCAAACTTCGTACTCGTTACCCGCCGATTGCAAGAACGCCAGGTAGTCCGATCGTTCATTGACTGCGAAATGGCTGGGACAGTTCGCATCAAACATGCTTAGACAAGCCCTGAGATCAGACACACGATACGCGCGAAAAACAAGCTCAGACATCACCAGTTTCAACGTCAAACTTCAGACAGCAGCGCAGAAGACTTATTGATGATCGTGCAATCAATAGCCCGAACGCAAAACGATCTCTCCAGTTTACCAGAACAGATTGCTGTAAGTATTTGTTCAACATCCAGGCTTATCGCGATAGACGCATCACTGGTGGCCCCTCAACGCGATCACGGTCGAATCGGCCAGGCTACCGTCGCCGACGTGCTACACAGCCAATCGCGACAGCGACCATAAACAGCGAACTGCTGGCCGGTTCCGGAACAGATGTCATCTGGAAGATGATGCGATTGTTCGACCCGCTGGTGGGCTCCAAAACGGTGATCGGTCCGGATGAGAAATCGACAAAACCGAGCTCATCCAGGGTAGCACCTTTGACCAGCATGGATCCGTCAGGCAATGTCAACAAAGTTCCCGAAACGTAACCTGGATGATAGTAAACCGCTGCATTCAGACTGCTGTTGTCGCCAGCCTTGTTAAGCCCAAAAAAGGATCCGGTACGGACATTGCTGTTGCCCATTCCATCACCGGTGTGCAAATAATCTGCCGCGGGTGTAATGAAGTCGATGCCGGTGTAGTTGCCGCCATTCCAACTGGATAATTGCTTGTTGGTTCCTCCGGAGGGCCCCCAACTATTGATCCAGTCCTTTTCCGTCGCACTGACGCTGGCATTGATCTCGGCCCGCTCAGGATTAGTAAACGACAATGCCATGTCACGCGTTGATAGATCAAAGGTGTTGTCGTAACCGTCGGTACCTGGTCCCCATTCGATCAGTGTATCGCCATCGATTTCGGTAAATCGAACAACGATGTCGGCGGAAGCGGGAACGCAACAAAAGACAGAGATTGCTAACAGGAAACCGCCAAAGCGGGTTGCGATGCTTGTCGCATATCGATGAAATCGCATCAAAGAGGTCCGGTTGATTGAGAGCTGCAAGGAAGCGGAAACAGGTCCACCTCGTTAATTGCCCTCTCGGGACAAACTGCGACAGAAAAAATGAAATTTCCTGCCTCACCGGAATGTATGTGTTCAAATCAGGTGAGGTTTCATTGGTTTTACGCAAAGTCGCAGTGTGTTCTTCGATTCCCTCACTTCGTACGGCAATTCTCCAAGCTTTGTAGTGGACAACCACCTGTCGCTTGACACTGTTGAAAAATCTTTGCTCTTCGCGGCTTCGTGTCTTTGCGTTTCCTGTAGTCCACTGACCAGGCCAGTTCAAACCGCTGCTCGTTGCGGAAAACAGGACATGCAAAACGTTATTAAAGTCAGGGACTGGCCAACTACGAACCCAGCAACTCCAACAACCGATCTTTCACCTGGCCGGGATTGGCGTTGGGATTGAGCTGACGAGCCTTCCCGATCAATGCCCCCACGGCCTTGGTATTGCCATCGCGCACTTGCTGGGCAATGCTTTCGTTTTCGGCAATCAGCTGTTGGCACAACTGATCGATCTGGCTGCTGTCGACTTTGACGATGCCCAGTTTCTCGATCGCCTGAGCGGCCGAAATCTGGTACTGGACCATTTGTTCCAGAACTTCTTTGCCACGCGTCTGGTCCAGCTCTCCGCCAATCACGGCATTCAGCAATTCGACCATCTGAGGGGCCGGCACCGGATATTGATCAATTCCAATTTCGGCTTCATTCAAATACCGCAGGACTTCCTGCCCGATCCAGTTTCCAGCCACTTTACCGTGACCACAACCGTCAGCCACCGCCAGGTAGTAATCCACAACCGACTTGCCTTGACTGGTAATCACGTCCGCGTCATAAGGCTTGAGACCGTATTCGGTCTCCAACAGCTGGCGAATTTCGGCTGGCAAACGCCCAACTTCACCGGCGTAGGCTTCAAGCTGCTGTTCGGTCAATGTCACCGGCACGAGGTCCGGATCGGGAAAATATCGATAGTCGGCCGAATCTTCTTTCTCACGCTGCAACGTCGTCGATTGTGACGCGTCGTCCCAACCGCGAGTCTGCTTGGGGGCTTCGTCGATCGTCAATCCCTGCTGTTGCCAGACTTCAAACTGGCGGTTGACTTCATAGTTCAATGAACGCTCGGCATTGCGAAAGCTGTTCATGTTTTTGATTTCAACGATCGGCGTGGCGACCGTGTTTCCATCAACATCGATGTGCAGATTGATGTTCCCGTCACAGCGCAGATTGCCGTGCTGCATATTGCAATCGGAGACCCCGACATAGGTCAGAATCAATTTCAACTCAGTCAAAAATGCCTTCGCTTCCGCCGGTGAGCGGAGATCCGGCCTGGTCACGATTTCCAGCAGGGGTGTCCCGGTTCGATTCAAGTCGATCCGCGATTTCCCTCCCGCCTGACTTTCGTCATGCAAGCTCTTTCCCGCGTCCTCTTCCAGATGCGCCCGTTCAATCCGAACGCGCCTCGGCTCAAACGCACCTTTGGGGTCGCTGATGTCCAGGTATCCGGGGCCACATATCGGTTTGTCGAATTGGCTGATCTGATACCCCTTGGGCAAGTCGGGGTAGAAATAGTTCTTGCGATCCCACTTGGTGAACCGGGCGATCTGACAATTCAGTGCCAGCCCGGTTTTTGCCGCCAATTCAATGGCCCGCCGATTGATCACCGGCAGACTGCCTGGCATCCCGGTGCAAACGGGGCAAGTTTGTGTGTTCGGCGGTGCGCCGTACTCGGTCGAGCAGCTACAAAACAGCTTGGATTGAGTATCCAGTTGGACATGCACTTCCAGTCCAATCACGACGGTTACATCAGCCAGCGTCACCTTGGCCCGTCGGTCCGAATCCGGACGAGGTTGACTCATTGGACTTCCTCTCCCGGCAAGTGCCAATCGGTCACCTGTTGATACTGATGAGCGACCTGCAGCAGGCTTGATTCATCAAATGACTTGCCCTGCAACTGCAACCCGACCGGCAAGCCGGCAGCCTTTCCGCATGGGAATGAGATCGCAGGAATCCCAGCCAGGTTCGCTCCGACGGTATAGACATCGGCCAAATACATTGCCAATGGATCAGCCACGTGCTGGCCCAGCTTGAAAGCCGTGGTTGGCGTCGTCGGCCCCACAATCAAATCGACTTGTTCAAACGCCGCATCAAAGTCCTGCTTGATCAATCGCCGAACCTTGGATGCCTGTAAATAATAGGCGTCATAATAGCCGGCACTGAGCGCGTAGGTGCCTAACAGAATTCGCCGGCGAACCTCGTCACCAAATCCTTCGCCGCGAGAACGCTGGTACATTTCCTCCAGCGACTCATCGGAACCGCGATAAGTAAACCGGACGCCATCGTACCGCGACAAATTTGACGACGCTTCACAAGGAGCGATCACGTAATAGGTCGCCACAGCGTCTCGGGTGTGGGGCAAATGAACGTCGACGATTTCGGCGCCTAACTGACTTAGTTGTTCGATCGCGGCCCTGACCGTCGCAGCGACCTGAGCATCCAATCCATCCCCAAAATACTCGACACAGACTCCAATTCGGATGCCGTTCAATGGCTCCTGCAACTTACTGCCAAACAGCGTTACCGGAGTTTCGGCGGAAGTTGAATCCAGCGGGTCATGTCCGGCAATCGCATCCATGACCA
>CAZJEK010000177.1:9616-11510 GCA_964545005.1 uncultured Pirellulaceae bacterium | reverse complement strand
TCCCTGAGACTACGAATCGGGCGAATGACCAAACATTCGCAGAGCGAAAATCGACATTCACAACCTCAACCAACAGTTTTGAAATTCCAAACTCAGCCAAGCACGGATGCTTCGATGGCGAATACGACTGCCCCTTCCTGTTCCACAACCGTTCAATCTGCCGATGCGATTTCCACTGCCGAGTCTTCCACAGTGAACTGTGAAAACTGCGGCTGCAGTGAACTGGAAAAGTTTGTCGTCCAACCGGACAACTGGTTCTGGTTTTGCCCCGATTGTCTGCTGTACCAGAAATCGATGCGGCCGCCCTACGAGCATTACGAAAACAGCTATCACGTGCATTACGCCGGACGACGGGATGCCAAAATTCGCACCGGGTTGACCCGGTTATCCGCAATCACTCCCTATCTAAACACTCAGGGTAACCAGCCAACTCGGATGCTGGATATTGGATGTTCGATCGGCGCCACGGTGGAGGCGGGTCAGCGGTTGGGCTGGGATGCTTCGGGAGTCGATGTCAGCCTGGCCGGAGTCGAATTCTGCCGCGAGCAAGGGTTGGACTGCCACAAAATCGATGGCCTCCATTTACCCTACGAGGACAACACGTTTGACGTCGTCACCAGCTGGCATGTGATCGAGCATGTCGACGATGTCCGGGAAACGCTGCAAGAATGGAACCGTGTCGTCAAACCGGGTGGGCTACTGGTCATCGAAACCCCTGATTCCCAATGCCTGAAAGCTCGACGGCTGGGAGCTGAGTATCAGCATTTCTGGCCAATGGATCATTTGTACACGTTCACTCGATCCAACATGTGCCAGTTTTTGAACGATGCCGGGTTTGATGTTTTGCCGTCCCGCATCATCGGTAAGCTGAACGCACTGTCTCCCACGTTGACATGCTATACAATGGGTTACCGCAGCTTGCGACAGTTTTATCGCCAGATGGGCTGGTGCAAATCGATCGAGGTTTGCTGCCGCAAGCAATCGGCTGCCGCACCGGATGCGTTGAAGCGAGCGGCCTGACACGATCGTCATTCTTTAACTCTGAATCATCGTTACCGTTTTGACTTTACTTACCACTGAAATCCAGGAACTGGAACAAGCAGGCTTTGCGACCATTGCAAATGTTGTTTCGCCTCAGCGTTGTCTCCAAATGGCGGACGAAGTCAACCAGCTTCTTTCTGCTCCCACCGAGAAACTCCCCGCAGGATTGATTGAAAATGCTCGTGCTACCAAACGGACGGTTGTCGGCGGACGCAACCTGCAGTTGGTCTGGGATGGTTGGCGGGACATCGTCGCAGACCCGCGAGTCCAAAGTCTGATTCGTGCCGCGGTCGGACCGGACGCTGGCCTGGTTCGCATTTTGTACTTTGATAAACCGCCGGGTAGTGGCTGGTCGCTGGCACTCCACCGGGATCGAACGATCGCAGTCGCGGAACATGTTGATCCGCTGGAACCATTTGGCAAACCTACTCGCAAAGCGGGTGTACCGCACGTGGAAGCCGACGAAGGGTTACTGCAACAAATGTTGACGTTGCGGCTGCATGTCGATCCCATGCACCAATCCAATGGACCAGTGATCGTACTGCCGAATTCTCATCGGATCGACGATCAGGATTGCGATCGCGGTCAGGTCCACGAAGTTCATACCGGTGCCGGTGACTTGTTCGTGATGCGGCCGTTGATCTCTCACGGCAGTCGTGCGCCGGCCGACGATTGTACCGATCACCGCCGAGTCATCCACTTGGAAATCGCACCAGACTCCATTTTGCCAGGCGCTTGTGAGTGGTTTTGTTTTACCAGAGTTTTGGACACGCCGGCGTCGGGTGACGAATCGATTGGGTGATTACAGCGCTTCGACGCAACTTTAGAAGTTGCACTTTTTTGGAAACCCGAC
>CAZJEK010000177.1:0-9606 GCA_964545005.1 uncultured Pirellulaceae bacterium | reverse complement strand
TGGTGGAGCCCTCGCTCACGCGTCGGGTTTTCATTCCCAAGCAAAAACTGCAATGGTGCAACTTCTAAAGGCGCATCACCGTCGATGGGCAACGTTCCGTCGTGAGCAACATCAAGTTCTTTGGTGGAGTTTTACTCGCCAACGTTCAGCTGCTTCAACGCGTCACGAGCAGACTGGTAATCAGGGCGCAACCTGACCGCGGCTCGATACTCAGCAATCGCTCCCTGAGAATCACCGGCGTACTGCAGCGCGATACCGTAAAAGAATCTCGTCGCTGCGTCATCGGGCGTCAATCTTGCGGCGTCCGCCAGCACAACTCGAGCCGCCGCTGGATCCGACAGATCCAGCAGCACCGCACCACGAGCACGTCTGAGGACGGGATGACCGGGAAATAGTTGATCGGCTGCTTGCAGTGTTTCCATCGCCTTTTGACGCTCACCCTGAACGGCCAGTTGCCGTGCTCGACCTTCCCAATGCTCGGGGCTCGCCTCCGGATCGGTTTCGCCAAACGCAGCGTAAGCCTCCTGCAGTTGCTGGGAAAAATAGTCTGCCTTCGCCGCTGGTTTCGGTTGCCGAGCGTCTGGTTCACCGGACTGCTGAGTTTGCGTTTGAGCCAGATACTCACTGAGGCGACGACACTGGGCAATCAGTTCCGGCGACTCAGGCCATTGGACGGCCGCCGCTTGCAGCTGTTTCAATTCTCCTTCGTGGTCGTTCAACATCGACAGAACCTGGGCCAGGTTCAGACGGGCTCCCAGACTGTCCGGTCTCATCGAAACGGCGGCGCGAAAATAGCCCAGCGCGCGATCCGGAGCCGGTTTGTCTTGCAGGAACAGCAATGCGAGCCCCAGGTATTGATTGGCCCAAAAGTTGTCTGGAAAACGTAGTTGACATTCTTCCAGCAACCGAAGAGTCGTGCTTGATCGATCCAGAACCGCCAACGAGTTGGCCAGCTGAATCAAACTGAATGCTGGCTGGACATTTCGTTCCGGATCGGCTTCGAGTTGGTACAACTGGTCGAGATCCGAGTTCAGGATGGCAGCCCGCAACCGATTCCTCCATTGGTCGGAATCGATTCCTGCCAGCACCTTAGCCGCCCACGCGTTGACCGCACCGGTTGATTCAAGTGCAACCGTAAACGGCTCCGATGTGCCACGAATCGCCGTCACCGAAATGGGTTTCCCGGCCGGTGGAGTTAACAATCGATAAGTCAACGTACGCAGTTCGATTCCGGCAAGATCGCCAGCCAAACTGGTGTCGCCGATTTGCAAGAGCCGATCGCCGGGCTGCAGACTGCCGGCTTGGGCGGCTGCGCCTCCCGGGACAATCGACGCCACCGATACTCGGCCGTCTTGTTCGTGGATGTAAAAACCTGCGCCCTGGGGAGACTCCAGCAACAGATAATCCAGCGCTTCGATCACTGTCGGCTGAACAGCCGCTGGCAGCCGGCGAATGATAGCTATCGCCAGCTGGGGACTTGTTTCGGCGACATCGACACCAATTTGCTGGAGCGCACCTCTGACGCTCCGAAGCGTAGCCTGGGTGCCCGCGTTTGGCAGGTTGCCTCCGAAACAGGTACTCAAGTCCAATGACTCGTACAACTGGTCCGCCAATTGAAACGCCGCTGCATCCGAGGTCAAAGTGCGTTTCAGATCTTCAGCGTCGTTAGCCAACGCGGCAGGCGCGGAAGGATTTATCAGGCGACGGTTGTCGAGGATTTCGTCAAGTTGATTGGCCAGCAACTGCGCGGTGGCCAATGATTCCCGGTCACCCGATTCCGCTGCCAGCTCTCGGGCCGCAACCGATTGCATCAATACCTGATGGAACTGCTTATCAACGGCGGCCAGTTGTCGTTGTTGGGTCTCGTGTTGCTGATGTTGGTCGCGCACGAGGTAGCCGACGAATCCAGAGCAGGTCAACAGGATCAGGCCCATCGAAATGACCACACCTCGGCGTCGCTGGTAGAGTTTTTTAACGCGATAAGCGAGCGTCGGTCTGGTCGCACTCACCGGTTCGAAATTCAGCAACCGTTGAAGATCGTCGGCGAAATCTTCAGCGGTTGCATAGCGTTCAGTCTTCTCATGCTGAATTGCTTTCCAGCAAACCCAGTCGATATCGGATTTCAGTTCACGCTTGACCCGGGTCGCAGCTGGTAATTGCAGCTCTTCGGCCAATTCGGCTTGCTTTTCTGCCGTCAATCCGTTGAATCGTTGCGACGGCAGGACCGGTTCGTATCCTTGCAGGTGAACAATCAATTCAGCCAGAGATTCACAGCTTTCGGGTGGCAACAGCGGAGTGGTTCCAGTCAACAGGCGAAACAGGATTGCACCGAGCGCAAAGACGTCCGTCCGCGCATCGATGGAATGACTTCCCGATTGTTCGGGGCTCATGTAGGCCGGGGTTCCGACGAGTTCACCGCTGCGAGTTGCCAATTGATCGTTGCCGATCGAGTTGGCGAACTTCGCGATCCCGAAGTCAATGACTTTCAGAACAACGCCCTGATCCCGGGTAGAGACCAGCACATTGTCCGGTTTCAAATCGCGATGCACGATCCCCTGTTGATGGGCTCGGTGAACCGCCCTGGCCAGTCTTTCGACCAGCTCGATTCGCTGTCGCGGGGGCAAACGATGTTGTTGGCAATACTGATCGATCGGCGCACCGTCGCAGTACTCCATCGCAAAGTACGGATTGCCGGATTCCATTGTGCCAGCTTCGTAAACTTTCGCGATATCGGGATGATCGAGGATCGCGAGCGCTTGGCTTTCGGCCTGAAACCGACCAAGCGACTGGTCATCGACCAGTCCTTGTCGAACCATTTTCAGCGCGACCGTCCGCCGGAACGGCTGCTGCTGGACGGCCTTGAACACGGTGCCCATGCCACCGGAAGCAATTTCAGCTTCGATTAAAAAGGGCCCGATCCGTTGGCCAACATAGGACTTCCGTCGGCGTCCCCGGTCCGGGAAATCTGCTCTGCCGCTGGGCAAGGTTGCGCCCGATTGTTGGCTTGTCGAGCCCTGATGATCTGAATCGCAAGCTGCGTGGTTCGCCGTTTCAGCCGTTCGAGCTGTCGGTCCAACTCGAAAGGTCGCCTCGGGATCGACCGGCAATTCGGGACTCATTGAATTTTCCAGCAAGGCACCATCACCCGTTGAACGATTGCTAAACCTGACAACCATTGTTTACAGACAGCGCTGGCGGCGTTGCGCCGGTGGCCCAGGAGGTGAATCTGATGAGGAAGAAGCCGGTTGTTCGGGTTCCAACGACTGGAGGGGCAGCCAATTCTCCACGCTACTTTTGAGTCTGGCTCAGCTCACGAAACCAGGCGTTGAACGCCCGGGTTGCATTGTCAGGTGCCCAAACCAGCCACTTGGAAAACTCGTCGCTGAGTTTGAACTTCTCCCCCGCCTGTTCAGCCGATAATCCATCGGCCAACGCCAACTTGGCTTGCTCTTCGATAAACTTGAGGAACGCCTGGTAACGTTCAACAGATTCCGCATCGGCAATCGGCCCGTGCCCGGGTACAAAGGTCGTTTGTTTGGCCTTCACGATTTGACTGGCAAACTGATTCAAGCGACTGGGGATCGCATCACCGTAATTTGGAAACATGCGGTTAAAAAACAAGTCGCCGCACCAGACAACTTGAGGTTCGACGACTTCCACCGTCACATCGCTGTTCGTATGTCCGGAACGCGGCACAAGCTTGACGGTGCGGTTACCCAAATCCAACGCTTGTCCTTGTTTCGCGTCCAGCAGTTCGACGTTTTCGAATTTCGCGATGGGCGGATCTTTTTCAGCAAATGATTTCTCGGCAGCCTGTCGAGTCACGTCAGTCAGCCAGACTTTGGGCTGCTGTTGTTGTTTAAAGTAGCCTCGATGACCACTGGAATGGTCGCCATGAAAATGCGTCGAAACGACGTCGGTTGGCCATTTGCCGGTCAGCTTTTTGGCCTGTTCAGCCAACCAGGTTGCGCCGGCGGGGTTCATGAATGATTCGACGGCCAGCACGCGGTCATCTCCGGCAATGATCCCTCCGTTGCAAACCGTCGTGAAATCTCGGGTTTCAAAGGGAGTTGAGATCAAAGCCCAAATTCCATCCTCGACCTTCTCCAGCCGGCCCCACTGTTCCCTGGCGACGATGTCGTCCTGACGCCTGGGTGCCATGATGGATTCAAACAACTTAGGAGCCGCTGTGGCAAGCGACAATACGTACGCGGCGCAGGATCCAGAAGTCGATAGAAACTGGCGGCGAGTTGTTGAACGTTTCAAGGTCATGGATCGGATTCAGGTGTTCAGGACGGGTTGCGAATCAACCGACAGATTGTGATTCAGGAAACCGACCCGTGCAATGTTTGATTGACAAGGTCTCAGAAATCGCCGTTGTTTTTAATAAACAGATACTTCCCTCCGGACTGCTCTGCGATTTTCATCAGGTCCGCCTGGTTTCCCTTGTCGGCCAGGCCAATGGTGTGAATCGGGCATTCGCTGCGATTATGTTCTTTCGCCAAGACGGTTGCTTTGGCATTTCGCCGAAACAGACCGGGTCTGTCGGTGCGACCATTGAATTCTCCATCTGACAGCAGGAAGCAACATGAAGGGCTCAGGTTTAACGCGGCGACAAGCGATTCTCTTGGATCCGTCCCCGGGCAAAGTCGTAAATTGCGCAACCTGATTTCAAGAGCGGTCTTGATCTCTGGCGTTGCCGGATAATAGCTTTCATAACCATTAAATTTGATTTCCAGTTTTTCGTAACAGAACATGATGACGTAAAACTGTTGATCTTCCGTCAATTGTCCAACGCTACTGATCACTTCGCTAATCGCTCGATCGTATCGCCGTTGTAGCCCAAACAATTGAGACCCCATCGCACTGGACATGCTGGGAGACATGTCGATCACGTAGACAATTCGATTACCGGTCGCCTCAATTCCAAAAAAGCCGCTGGACGATTCCTCTTCTTGAGCTTCGGCCATTCCTGCATCCGCTGGTGGAAGAGGAGTGCTGTTTTGAGCGAGGCTAACCTGGTCGATGCGATCCCAACTTACCTGGGCCAACGCTGACGCATCGAGCTCAGGGACTGCTGCTGGCAGCTGTTCAATTTCTGGATCAAGTGTTTCTGAAAGTGAGCTGACATCCAAGTCCAGCGACTCCAATTCCATCCGTTCGGGCGATTGAGAAATCTGCTCCGCCTGAATCTCCAACACGCCGGCTTTGTTAACGCCGTACATGGCTAATGCTAGAATCAAAAACAGGATCAGGTGAACAGTGAACGAGATCGCCATTGAGAACGAAGAGCGACGCATTGCCCGGGTGAGCAACGGTTCTTCTAATTCAGTTTCCATCATGACATGCCCCCGATTCAGCCCCTACCGTTAGTTGTACCCGGGATCGAGCCATTGGCAAGAAAAATAGTGGGGGTGTAATCAGCGAGAAACTTGTGAATCAGACAACGGATAAACGATTTGCCGCCAGATTTCGCGTCAGACACCTGCTGTTTGCCACCTTCCTGGTTGCCCTGCAGATCCAGAGCATTAGATTTTCTGCTGTCGGGCTGGGACTGAGCGTCATCCTGTTTTTCATTTCGACATTCGTGCTGATCGCCGCGTCAGCGGTTCTGGGCGGAAGCACTGACAAACCGTTTGCTGAACAACCCGTAATGAAAATGGCGACCACCATGATTATGTGGAGCAGCTTGAACATCATCTGGCTGTCAATTTACCTGTTCGCTGTGGAAGTTCCTTTGCTTCGATAACGGGCAAATTCCAGCGGCTTCGGCACTAGGCGCAGTCCTTCGGAAAATTAAGGGTCAACTGGCTTTCGTCCGGGGCCAGCATCCAATTGACTGGACAAAATTTCAATCGCTCCGCGAAAGTTCTTAATCAACACCCTCCTGTGGGAGGGTCGAGCCAAAGCGAGGGGAGGGTTTACGAATCCCCTCTCCGGCCCTGACAGGCCGACTCTCCCGAGGGAGAGTATCTTCTTTTGACCGTCGAAAATATATCAGCCCCTCCACAACAGCGTTCCGCCCGTCGACGGCCACTAGTCAGCATAAACCACTTGCAACTTCACCATCATCGGATCCAGTTGTCGACGAAATTCGGCGAAGTAGTTCCGGTCGGCTGGACTTAATTCAGCCAACATTGGCTTGAGCGAGTTCCAGGCGTTGATCAGTGGCACCAGGTGGTCATCGGTCATCCGAAAGCTGGGCCGCATCGCCAAAAGTTGCAGCTGATTCACATGGCCCGCCAATGTATTGCAACGGCTCTGAATCTGGCGGGAAAAGTTGCCGTCGTACTGCGGCGGTTGAATTCGTCGGCTGATATCAAGCGTTGCCTGTTGGCACAAAGCGCTGACCTCGGCAAACTTCTGTTGCAGGTCATGGCGATCGATGACGATTTCGGTTCCGAAGATCTCTCCCAGGCTTTGAATGGAAAGTGCCATGTCTTCCAATTTGTGTTGCACCAAACGCGATTCGAATCCCTGGAACATGCGTTGCATCCGGATCCAGCGTGTGTTCAATAATCGATAAGTCCAATCCAGTTGGTCTTGCGGCGCGCCGCTGTTCAACTGCTGGACAAACTGAGTGCATGTCTGATCAAACTCACGGCATAAAGCCAAAGCGTTTCCAGGCTGCTGGGTTTGCAACAGGTCGGTGACTGAAATCGAATCAAACATCTTGGTGGCGTCACTGGCAATGGAGTTTACCAACGACACCATGTAGTCGCGGTCCATTTCGACGGGGAGGAACAGTTGCTCCTTGATTTTTCTGCCGGTGCTTTCGATATGCTGGACCGAATAACGAAGTCGTTCGTCGTCCAAACGCAAGACTCGCCGACTGAACCGACGCCATTCCTCCATCCCGCTACTGAACGAATTCACAATCGATTCGTAGCTGCCTGCCTGTACCAGCGCTGCTGCCTGGTTGATGGCTGCTTGTAGTTGTTGGCCCTGTTCCAGTAGTTTCTCCGACCCCCGTTGCCCACGAGATGCATAGTAAACGCCGCGGAGAAGATGGTCATAGTCATTGCTGAGCGTGGAGGCGAGTCGCATTAATTCCCGGCGATCAATTTGCGGTTCGACCTTGAACAATCCCGCAAGCTCTCGATCCAGTTCAGCGATGGTCGAAATCATACCCAGACACTGTCGAGGTACTCCAGGGGTCTGCTTGAGCCGCAGCGAAAGAATCCGCCATTGTCGGTCCAACGCAATGAAGTCATTGGTCAAATACTCAACGCTAGGAACCTGCATCGCGACGTAGTACAACGAATTGACCGAAGCCTGAAATTGGAGCGCATCGGCCAGCAATGGTTTTAGCTGGACGGCCTCGTGTTCATGATGGCGTAATTCATTGACCAGTTCCGCCGCCGATTGGTTCCACTTCATCAAACTACTGCGAACCCGTTTCATTTCTGGCGACGCGGGCGTGTTGGGAGCAGGGCGTTGCGGCCGATTGGGTCGGTAATCTGGTCGCCCCGGCTGCTGGTGATCGTCACCCTTGTTCAGCTGAGATTCAAGCAGCCCTTTTAGCAGGTCCTGAATCATCTCACGGCGTTGTGAGCGATCCTGAGCGACGACGGAATCGGGCCAGGCCAGATAGATCAAGCCACAACACAAAACGGTTACAATTGCCGGGCGAAACATAAGTCACTCCAATGACGAAGGTTGCTGGTTCGTTCAGGTGATTGTAGCAGGCGTTAGCAGCAAGGTCTTAAAGGGAAGATCGTTTAACGTTCGGTTTGCCACTCAGTTGAAATCTCAAATCTCAAATCTCCAGCCTCATTCCAATTCTCGGCGAATGACGTTGGCAACTTCGACGGCTAACTCTTTGGAACCTTGCGGCGTAAAGTGAACGTTGGCGGGGCGCTGGATCTGACCCAACCGTCGGTTGGCGAACCCAAACAAGTCGTTGACTGCGATTCGATCGCCGGTGGGATCAAGCTCCCGGATGACCTCGCGCGCCACCCGGTTATATTCCACCGGATCAGTCGTCGCACGATACGGCTTGACGCCCTCGGGAACCGGGGTGGTCGTACATAGTACCAGTTTCGCCTCGGTCTTCAGCAATCGCTTGACGATCGTGGTCAGTTGTTCCCGGTATTCCTCGGGGCTCGATTGATAGGGGTCATCAGCGTTGTTTGAATTCTTACCCGTTTCGGCGTTGACGCGTTTTAAATCGTGCAGCCCGAAATTGAAATGAATCAAATCCCATTCGCCACCCTCGAGTTCCAACCAGCGGTCAAGGTTTGGCAGTCCATTGTCGGTCCCCTGGCAGTTCTCTGGCCTTCCGTTTCGATTCGGGCGAACCACCTGGATCGCCGGTCCCAATAACCTGGCGACATGTGGGGTGTACCCGATCGAGATAGAGTCTCCCAGAATCAATACTCTGGGTCGGTCCTCTGGAGGCACGACCAGATCAACCATCGCTCGTCCGAGGGCATCGCCAACCAGAAAATAACTTTCCGCATTGCCAAACCAGTGGTGCAAATGGGTTGGATGCGGCGACTGTTCGGCGGGGCGGGCAAAATCGACTGTTTCTACAAACTTGACACGAGGTAGTTTCAGCTCCGCGACCTGGCGTTGCTGCTGGCGCAAGTTCAACAATCGTTGATCGTTGATCTGCTTACCACCATTGCCCAGTTCACCGTAGACGAAAGGCAAATTGGGATCATTGAATTGCTTTCGCAAATCCTGGATCAAGTGTTTCAGGTTTTGACCGTAGTTTTGATTGGCTTGTTCGTCGACCATGTCGTTCCAGCCTTGCATCCAGAACACGCCGGTCAGCCGCAACGGTTTGTTGGCCAAAGAATCGAACCGCTGCGGTGCGTTGTCGATCGCGTTTGCCAATTGAGTCAACATTTCAACATACAGTGGTCCCCCGGGGCCACCGCTGGAAGGCGGCCGAAAATCATGCTCCAGACTTTTTCCACCCCAGGCAGTTTTGACCAGCAACACCGGTTCCTCAAACGCGTCGCCAAGAACCTGGCCCAGCTGCCATTCGGGGCCAAAATGCTGTTGATCGGAATCCCCGGTAAATCCAACCGTCAGCGGGCCCGCTTTAAGCTCCTCGCCGGCCTGATACCAGACAATCACGTCATCGCGTTTGCTCCAGTTTCCTTGGGCATCTTGTAATCCCTGCATCAAAAATCGGTTCGGCGACCGTTGCAGGGCGTCCTTGAGTGTCCCGTTGACGGGGTGGCCATCACGTTCCAACTCAACGGCACCGTGACCCTGCATGTTAGATTGCCCCGCCAACAGGAAGACTTTGACGTGTCCGTCGGATGTTTCGGGTTGAGCGAACGCTGTCTGTGCGTTGACTAAGGCGACGATGATTGCCAGGCAAGCCGCCAGCCTGATCACCCCAGTCTTCGCAAACCGCCGGAACCGCAATGCTTGGCCGAAACTACCCAGACTGGGACAATGAATTGAGGTTTGGTGTTGGATTTTTTGATGGTGCATGGCAGGATCTGCTTGGGAAGTTGTTGTTTCTGGAGATCATTTAGTCTAATCATTTTTCTGGCGCGAGGAAAAAGTAACAAATCTCCTCGGAGGGACGATAGCGATTAGCCCAGGCGCAAGTTTAGAAGTTGCGCACTTTTGGAAACCCGACGC
>CAZJEK010000176.1:0-11583 GCA_964545005.1 uncultured Pirellulaceae bacterium | reverse complement strand
GGCGGCCTCTGGTGCCATCGCCGGCTTATGCCCCATCACAGAATCAAGCCTGGGAGACGGAATTTTTGATGGCCGCCGGTTCCTGGCCGAAGCCGGCCGAATCGGGGTCGGCAGTGATTCGAACCTGCGGATTTCGTTGGCCGAAGAGATCCGTACGCTCGAATACTCTCAGCGTCTGCGAGATCGCCACCGCGCTGTGTTGGCAACGGAAAGCCAATCAACTGGCCGCCATTTGCTGGAACAAATTGCCCACGGTGCTGCGGTGGCGCTGGGCCGAGACGCCGGCAGAATCGAAGTTGGGAAACTGGCAGACCTGGTCGCGATTGACAACCAGCACCTGGACCTGATCGGGAGAAGTGGCGATCAGATTTTGGACAGCTGGTTTTTCGCCAGCGACGACTCGGTCGTGACTGACGTCTGGTCGGCCGGTCGGCACGTGGTTCGCGAGGGTCGACACGTCCGGCACGACGAAATCACTGCCAGGTTTCGCCAGACGATGCAGCGGCTGCTGGGCTGAGAATGGCTTTCCATTCAAATCTCAATTGGCTGTCAAAAGAAAAAACCGCCGAGCCGCAGAGTACACGGAATATAAAACTCCGTGTCCTCCGCGTCTCTGCGGTTATTCTCGACCTCTCGGAAAAGGCCTCATGACCTTAGCCAATCGGACTGGACTGTTTAGTCCAGGAACCCGACCAGTTCCTGGGATCGGCTAGGCTGTTGCAATTTGCGAACGGCTTTGGCTTCGATTTGGCGAATTCGTTCCCGGGTCACTTTAAAGATGTGCCCGACTTCTTCCAGCGTATAGCTGTAGCCGTCTCCCAGTCCGTAACGCAGTTTGATGATTTCGCGCTCACGATAGCTGAGTGTTTTCAGCACATCCTGGATCCGGCCACGGAGCATTTCCTGCGACGCACCGATGGATGGGCTTTCGGCTTCGCCATCGGGCAGCAGATCGCCAAAGTGGCTGTCCTCGCTGTTACCGACTGGACGATCCAGGCTGATCGGATAACGGCTCATCGCCAGTACTCGGCGAGCCTCATCGATCGTGGTTTCACTGCGTTTGGCAACTTCTTCCAGCGACGGTTCGCGGCCCAGTTCCTGCAGCAGTTGTCGCGAACAGGTTCGCACGCGAGACATCGTTTCGACCATGTGCACCGGAATCCGGATCGTACGGCTTTGATCGGCAACGGCGCGCGTGATCGCCTGGCGAATCCACCAGGTGGCGTACGTACAGAACTTGAAACCACGACGGTATTCAAATTTGTCGACCGCCCGCATCAGGCCGGCGTTACCTTCCTGGATCAGATCCAGAAAGCTGAGTCCACGGTTGCGGTATTTCTTGGCAATTGAAACCACCAATCGCAAGTTACCTTCGGACAGCTCACGTTTGGCTTGCTGGTACTTGGAGTAAATCTGTCGCAGGAACCGCACGCGATTTCGCAGGCTGGTCGGCGACTCCTGGCAAGCCAACAGAATCTCGCGCATTTCTTCGACCCAGACCTGACGCTCAGCGGCAGGCTTACCGGACTTTTTATGCTTCTTGATTTTGTCAGCCAGTTCGTCGACGCGATTGCTGAAATCTTCGATCGTGCCGAGCATCGATTCGATGCGGTGAGTCCGCAGTCCCAGCTCTTCGATCAGACGTACTGCGCGGCGACGCCGACGACCGAGATCACGCCACGCCTGAGCGCGACGGGTCTTGGTTTCGTTTTTCGAGGAAGCCACCAGGAAATCGTGGCGGTTGCGTTTGAGCAGTGTCGCCAACGTATTCAAGTTGTGAGGAATCCGCCCCAGGATCTGTTCTTTTTCCAGTCGGTCGGTGACCGAGACTTGCACGGTTCGATCGAATGGCAATTCCCCGCGGTGAACACGCACCAGGGTTTTGAATGCCTGGCGAATGACGTAATCGCATTCCAGCAATTTGGTGCGAAACTCACGACGTGTTTCTTCGATCCGTTTGGCCAGCGTGATTTCCTCACAACGGGTCAACAACGGGATCTCACCCATTTGGGTCAAGTACATTCGCACAGGGTCATCGGACCACGAATCGATTTCCTCCAACCCCGGGGACATTTCGTCGTTGGAATCATCGGCCGAATCATCAACCGTATCGGTCGTGTCGTTCGATTCGTCTTCAGGTGCTTCGACGTTGGATTCAACCACATCTTCGAACCCTTTGGGAGCAACGCGGGTTCTTGTTGCGTCATCATCATCCAGCAATGCGTCGTACAATTTAGTACTCCTGATCGTAAATAAATGCGTACAGGCGACCGATCGCTTGATTCAGCGACAGCCTCCATACTCGAAGTGTATTTAAGACAAAATAAAAGGGGGCCCTGCTGGAGCTGGAAATCCTTCCAGAATGTCCATATTTTTCAAACCAGCACGTTTGATACCAGCGGCGCGACGAGTCTCAGATCGAAGGGGGACGATCTGTACGTGACTTGTTATACAACGGTTCAATTTCAACTTCATGATGTGCAGTCGAGGGGGTCGTTAACCCGCCGCCCGCGAGCACGATCGATCCCGGCGCTCAGCCGACTGAGTCGGATCCTGGAGCAGACGGTCGCCTGTATTCTGACGGGCAATATTGGCTGAAGACAAACGATAATGTTCGATCGGGTTCAGCATCAATATAGCGAGACAGGCTTGGCAAGAACGTGGTGGTCGTGGGTGGCGCAAGTTGTTCGGAAATCCGCAAAACTTGAAAATGAAACAGCCCGGTTGTGGCCAGCACAAAAGCTTGGTCAGCTTCCGAGGGACGATCTGGCCTTCCTGCCAAATCGATGGTTGAATGCGTTTCGATTCTCACTTGAAGTGGAGTCAGACGTCAGAAGTGGACGAGACACCGGGTGGGCTGTAGTAACAGCGAGAGTGTTGAAATCGCAGTCGGATAATTGTACCCACCAATAGCCCTGCGTCCAGCAAAAAACACGTGCCGCAACTCCCTTTTCCAGATTTCCCTGTCACGGCCGGTGCCCACACGATTCCTTTTCGCGACGCGTCACAATCGACAGTTTAAAATTGTACTCGCGGGCAACTAACCGTTGCCAAAAGACATCGCAATCGCAAAAATCGAACAGCTTAACGCAGCCACCAAGGTTTGCCCGACCGGCACGCAACCTGCACACCTCCCACGCACCCCGAAACGCAATGCCCAAATACGTACTTGCCTGCCCCGACTGCGGCCAACCGATCGAAGTCGCCGTGACCCAAGCCGGTCAAGAACTGACCTGCCATGCGTGCGGGCATTCAACGACCGCGCCGCGATTAGGTGAACTCAAACGCCTGCCGGTGGTCGATGATTCAGGCACAAAAAAACCCAGCAAAAGCCGTTCCAATTCCGGCCTGTTTGTGGCCGGCCTGCTGCTAGCGGTAGTTGGCCTCGGGGGCGGAGCTGGACTGTTCGCCTACGGCCAGTCCAAGATTTCCAATTTCGACCTGGAGAAAAGCATCGAGCAACAAAACCAGGAGATTGACGAATTCAAAGACCACATGGTTGTGCTGTATTACGATTCGCTGCCCATCGATAAAGGGCTGGGCGAATGGCGCGAACAACCTCACATCAGCAGCACTCGGCAAGGCAAGATTTTGACGGGCATTTCGTACGGCCTGATGGGATTGGGGGGGGTCGGCCTGGTCCTGATGATCCTCGGACTCCGGCGACGCTGATGTTTAGTAGTTGCACACTCTGGTTGTTTCTGGGAATGGAAACCCGACGCGTGAGGGCCTGTTGATTTAATGGAAACCCGAAACGTAAGTGAGGAGAAGCCGCCCTTCGGGCGGCACTTGTGTAGCCCTCGCTCACGCGTCGGGTTTCCCTTACGACTAAATCAACAGGCCCGTGAGCGAGGGCTACGCCGATCCGGGTTTTCCCTCGCTTACGCGTCGGGTTTCCAAAGAGGGCAACTTCTAAACGCGGATGATGCCGGCTGGATCCGCTGGCAATTCGCGTGGTGAAGACTCAATTCACTGCTCAAACCGCTCCATCGCAAACGCCAAGGCCTGCTCGGCCGTGTCCAATTGGCCATCCAGCTGACGTTGCCGAATCTCATCGAGCACTGTTTTGAACTGAGGACCGGGTCGGATCCCGGCCTGGATCAGTTGCTGACCGCCAATCAAGGGCTGGGGGTCCAATTGCGATTGGGGCCAGGCCAGCCGTGCCTGGCAGAATTTCAATCCGGTCGACTCTGGCCTCCACGCCCCCAGCACCGCCAAACCGGTCGCGATATTCGGGTCAATCAACCACGGCTGGGCCTGAGACCAGGGCACAGAATCCGCTTGATCCAGCAGCCGCCAGTGATCAGTCGCCCAACCGATCGCGCGCCGCTCCTCATTGCTCAACTTCCATCGTTGGACAATTCGATCCAGTCCCTCCTGCTGAATGATGGGGGCCAGCAGGATGGCCGCAGCGGCAGAGAAATCCTTGACCTTCAATTGCTTCAAGGCATCCAACGTCTCTTGCCAACGTAATTCATCGTCATACAAGCGCTGGCCGTCATCCAACATTTCTGCCAACAGATTGGTCACTCGCAACATCTGCACTGCTACCGCGCGATTGGGATGAGTCAACATCCTGCGCATCTCAGCCCCAATTCGCTCACCGCTGACGACATGAAGTTCCGCAGCGTGCTGCCCGATGGCCCGGTAGGTCGCCGTCTCGATGGCAAACTCAAATGTCGAAGCAAACCTCACTCCCCGCAGCATTCGCAACTTGTCTTCTTCAATGCGCAAATGAGGATTCCCGATCGCGCGCACCTGCTGCTGCTGGAGATCTTGCTGGCCGCCGACAAAATCCAGTACACGATCGTTGATCGGATCATAAAACATTCCATTGATCGTGAAGTCCCGCCGCAGCGCATCCTCCCGGGCATCGGTAAATTCAACCGCATCTGGCCGGCGACCGTCGCTGTAACCAACGTCCCGGCGAAAGGTGGCGACTTCGATCGGCTGGACACCGCGAGGACCCAAAACGGTAATCACGCCAAACGAAGCTCCAATCGCCAACGTCCGACGGTTGCCGAACACGTTCTGAACCTGCTCTGGTGTCGCGGCGGTGGCCACATCATAGTCCTTGGGCGTCAGACCCAATAGTTGATCGCGGACGCAGCCTCCTGCCCACAATGCCTGGAACCCAGCCTGTTGCAGTTGATTGACAACTTCTGATGCGAATTGACGCGAGTCCATGGACTTGAGTTACCTTGGGAATACGGTTTGCGGTGATTAGGATAAGCTGCCCGCCCAGTTTATTCGAGAGACAACCATTCGTGAGCCAGACGCCGCCCGAGAACCCGATCGAAGTCACCGCTGAACAAGTCCAAAGCTGGCTGGCCGAGGACCAGGCATCATGGGCAGCAACCGATTGGCTGATTGATTGTCGCGAACCCGGTGAATGGTCTATCTGCCGAATCGAAGGGGCAACATTGATTCCGATGCGGCAAACGCCCGACCAGTTGGAGAACATTCAATCGCGGTCAGGTTCGCGGCTGGTCGTCTATTGCCACCACGGAGTCCGCAGTCTGCAGGTCGCCCACTATTTGAGAAACCAGGGCATCGAGCACGCCCAAAGCATGGCTGGAGGCATCGATTATTGGAGCCGGGCAGTCGATGCCAGCGTGCCCCGTTATTAGCGGTTGAACCAGCCGGACGGCCGCGCGGAAGAGTCGAAGTTGCCCATTGTTGTCTTTCGATCGGCGCAAGTTTTTTTCGATCCACCCGAATCGTCGTTTCAGGGATCCACCATCAGGGAGCATCTCGTCAATCTTGTTGATCCTGGACATCCTGTCAAACTTCCAAGGTGAATCTTGCGTAAGCTGACCATTTGGAGCAAGGGTCCGAAAAAAGGACAGGATGGACAAGATCAACAGGATCAACAAGAAGCGTTTTGCAGAAAACGCGTCAATCGACAATTCAACCCGAACGCCAATCAATTCAGCTGGACAAAATCACTGAGCACGAGCACCGCTGCGCTGAGCACGAGGCAAGTTTCACCAGAATCCGAAGCGCGCGTCGGGTTGGTACTCTCTCAACCGGTAACGCCGGTAATTCCGATCATCCGGCCAATCGATTGACTTCGGCGAATCAAAACCTAGGTTTTTGCATCGCAATTCGCATTCTGGCGACGTTGCTCAAGCCTCCCCCAACGCTGATTCGATCAATCGATCATGACCTCTCTGCTGCCCAACCTCTCGCATTCACAGCGCTACGTCGTTTCGGCGTTCGCGATGTCATTGCTGATCAGCGGATTGGTGGTCGCCGCTCGAGGCGTTCCGGCTCCAAAGATCCAGGACGAGTTCGCTTATCTTCTGGGCGCCGACACGTTCGCATCGGGCCGAGTGACCAACCCGACACATCCGTTGTGGCAACATTTCGAATCAATTCACGTCATCCACCAACCCAGCTACAACGCCAAGTACCCACCGCTGCAATCGCTCTCTTTAGCAATCGGGCAATGGGTGGGCCATCCCTTTGTGGGTGTAGCCTTGGCGACCGCAACTTCGATCGCAGCGTTGGTCTGGATGTTAATTGGCTGGCTGCCTCGTCGTGTCCATGGATTGACCTGGTTGGTGGTCACGTTGCACCCGGGCTTTCACACCTATTGGGGACATTCCTACTGGGGCGGAGCAATCGCGATGCTGGGAGCTTCGTTGCTGCTGGGAGGTTTTATTCGAGCCTGCCGCGACATGCGCTGGCACTACGGCTTGATCGCCGGAATAGGAATCATCATCCTGGCCAACAGTCGCCCCTTTGAAGGCGCGGTTCTTACGGTCAGCGTCGCGATCGGCTTGCTGATCAAACTTGCCATCGACCGCCAGTGGACGCTGCAGCCATTCTGCCGGCGTCTGGTGCTGCCAGCAGGAGCCGTGTTGCTGGCCGGATTTCTGATGATGGGTTGGTACAACCAACAGGTCACGGGAAATCCATTCAAAATGCCATACCAGGTCCATGAAGAAACCTATGCCTGGAATCCGGTATTCGTTTGGCAAACGGCCGGACCTGAGCCTGAATACCGACACCAGGACATTCGCAATTTCTTTGCCTTCGACAAGCAGACGACTGAGCGCGCGTTTCCGGATCTGAGTTCCGTGCTGGCCAACAAATCCAAAGTGGTGGTCGGTTTGTTCGACTACTTTTGCGGACCGTTGGTCCTGCTGGCAGTCTTGGCGGGCATCCTTCAACCAAGCCTGTGGAGCGACCGTCGAACCTGGGTCGTGTTGGGACTATTAATGCCTGTCCTGCTGGCCAGCATCGCGTCCAAGTGGGCCAACTTTCACTACGCAGCTCCCGCAGCGCCGCTGATGCTGCTGGTTGCACTGAGGGGAGTCGCCGGATTGGTTCGCCGTTTTGAAACTCAACCATCGATCATCCGGATCGGAACCTGGAGCCTGATCGCGTTTCAATTGGTATGGGCGATGGCGGTGTTGAAAGAGACCCATCGACAAGACAACGATAACTGGGGCGATCAACGGGTCGCCATGATTCAGCAGTTGGAATCGGAGCCCGGTAAAGACCTGGTGCTGGTTCGCTATGCGGACGATCATCACCAACACCACGAGTGGATTGAATGGGTCTACAACCGCGCCGACATCGACAACGCTGAAGTTGTTTGGGCCAGGGAGCTGGATCCCGTCGCGGATGCGAGTTTACGTGACTATTTCGCCGATCGAAATGTCTGGGTGCTTGAAGCCGACGCCGAACCACTTCAGTTGACGTTGACATCTAATTCGGCAGCTGAGTTTTCCACTACCGGCCTTGAATCGAAAACTGATTCCCAGCTGGCCAACGACCACTAACGGTTCTCTACCATGAAACTGATCGAAAAAATTCACGGCAGCTATATTCATCAACACCGCGTCGAATCACTGCAACGCGGGTTGCTGAAAGTGCTGCCAGCAACCGGTTCGGTGCTGGATGTGGGCTGTGGCGACGGCCTGCTGGCAGCCCAAATTCAACAGTCGCGACCGGGCTTGCAATTGACCGGTATTGACGTATTGGTTCGCCCTGAGACTCACGTTCCAGTCACCTCATTTGATGGGCAGCTCATGCCCCACGATGATGATTCGTTTGATGTGGTAATGTTTGTTGACGTTCTGCACCACACCGAAAACCCGGCACAACTCCTGGCTGAGGCCTGTCGCGTTTCCCGGCAATGGGTCGTGATGAAAGATCACAATCGAGACGGCTGGCTGGCTGAATCGACGCTGCGGTTCATGGATCGAATCGGCAATCAACGCTACGGTGTCGAGTTGCCGTATAATTATTTAAGCCGTTTGGAATGGGAAACGTTGTGGCAACAAACTGGCCTGGACGTTGATAGCTATTTGCCACGAATTGATCTGTACCCCGGAATGTTGAAACCGTTTTTCGAACGCCAGCTGCATTTCATCGCCCGGCTCAAAAAAAACGCCGCGTGAGCGTGATCGCAGAGAGGTAGCTTGGGCCATTGGCCCGAGTCCGCAAGGTTTCGCCCAACGCCAAGTTTCTTCTGCGATCACGGCCGAATCGGCCATGCTACACAACATTCGCGGAGCGACATGGGACATTCGCCCTGACCATTTTCTACGCTCGGTGTAGAATCGAGCTGGAGTTACTAACCAGTCATCGCCAGCCTGTTCATGGTGCAAAATGTCAATCATTCCGGTGCTCGATTTAATGATCGGCCAGGTCGTGCTGGCAGAGGGCGGCAACCGAGACGCTTACCGACCGGTCCATTCGCGACTGACGACCAGCAGCCAACCGCTGGATGTTGCGGAAGCCATATTCCACCAGACTGGTTGTGACTGGCTGTACCTGGCCGACATTGACAGCTTTGCCGGAGCACCACCGAACTGGACAGTCTACCAGACGCTGCTGGAGCGAGGTTTCGGACTTTGGGTCGATTCCGACTGGCTGAAAGGTGACCAGTTCCGACAGATTTCCGAACAGCTGGGCAGTACCGATCGATTCCAGCCGATTGTTTCCTCGGAGACCTTGGTCGAATTGGATCAGATAGCAGCGATCGAAGAACTACAACAATCCGGCTGGCGCGTGATATTCAGCATCGACCAAAAGGGGGACCAGCTGATCACCCGCCCTCCCGCAATTGAAGAGTTATCGCCGTTGGAACTGATCCAGCGTACCCATGATGCCGGCGTTCGGGAGCTGATCATCCTGGACTTGCAGGAAGTCGGTACCCGACACGGATTCGACGATTCCCGCTCGGTCCCCAATTTGATCAGCGAAGTTCGCCAGGAGCTTCCGCAGATGAAATTGACATCCGGCGGAGGTGTTCGCAGTGCCGACGACGTGGCGAAATGGTTGTCGGTCGGTTGTGATCACGTCCTGGTAGCCACTGCGATCCACGATTGTGTTCTGACTCCGGACGACGTCACTCGACTACGTCGTATTCCCGATCTTCCTGCCTGAATCGGTCGGACTGAGATTCAAACTGGGCCAGATGGTCAACCAGCATCTGCGTGTCGTGATGCGACTTCTCCAACCAGATCGATTTAACTGACTTTGGCAGACCCAACGAGTCAAATCGATCTGCCGAAAAGCAGGCCAATACTCCCGAGGCAATTTCACGATTCAAATCGGGATTGGCTGAATAGCGATTCTCTCTTCGCAACAGGTCCGTCGAAAAACTGGAAGCCAGGACCCGTTGTCTGATTTCAAATTCAGGCCCCAGGTTTTCACGCTGCTCGCGATGGAAATCCTGCACTCGGCTCTGATCAAACCCGAACTGCGACGACTTTTCACCGAACGGGAGTTGCGCCAGAAACACATCGGTCCAACGTTCCAGACGACGGCGAAGTGCGTTGAGTCGATCAAAGGCGGCTTCATCATGAATCTGCCCATGCAACATGATCCGCATCGCCCGATTCTTGACCTCCATGTGGCTGAGATGAATCGAATGGGCCAGACCATGCAGTTCGTCGGTCTTGCGATACCAGTCATGACTTAACACCGCAGCCGACCAGATCCGGGTCAACATCTCCGAGTACAAGACTTCATCCACCAGGATCTCTAATGCTGGCCAGGGCTGGTGCCCCAATTCGACTTGCTCGAAATCCCGTTCGAACAATTTCAATGCGGTGACCCAACGATCAATCCGTTTTCGCGAACTCGTCCAGTAGGAAGTAGCGATTAGCAGTGGTTGTTCCTGCGATCCATAAATCAGATTTCCTGAGTGAATGGCAACCCAACATCCTAGTTCGGCGAGACGGCTGGCGTGCATTGGTTTCAAACTCCTTAGCTTTCTTGATTTCGTTACCTCCTCGAATGCAGGGTCGGTGCCAACGAAGAAAAATTGGCAATTGAGATTGGCAAAGTTGTCCATTCCTTTGGGTTTAGCTAAAATCCTCGCCAATTCACGAGTAAACTGACGCGTTGCGTTTTGGCAACACGTTGCCCCAACGCTTCGGCCACGTTGTGTTTTGGCAACAAATATCCGGCCGCCGTTTTTTGATCCCGTTCGTCGCCCTTCCCCAGCGAGTGTTAAATCAATGGATTCGTCTGCACCATCCGGCTCTCCGATCTCCGATTTCATGGAACAGCAATTCCTGCATTTCAACGCACGGGAGACGCTGGATGCGGCCAAGGCGTATCGCGCTCACCTGGAACAGGGTGGCAAAATGCTGGTGTCGATGGGCGGCGCGATGAGCACCGGAGAGCTGGGAATTTCACTGGCAGAAATGATTCGTCAGGATAAAGTCCACGCCATTTCGTGTACCGGCGCAAATCTGGAAGAAGATGTTTTTAACCTCGTCGCGCACGATGAGTATCGAGTGGTTCCGGACTATCGCGACCTGTCACCCGCGGGCGAGCAAAAGTTGCTCGATGAGGGATTCAATCGCGTAACCGATACGTGTATTCCAGAAACGGTCATGCGTCACATCGAAGATAACTTCATGGGGCTTTGCAGCCGCAATGCGGACCAGGGAAAGTCCTTGTTTCCGTTCCAGGTCTTCTATCAACTATTTGAAGATGGTGTGTTGGAGCCTCATTTCCAGATTCCACGTGAAAACTCGTGGCTGCTGGCGGCGTGGGAGAAAGGCATTCCTGTCTATTCCCCCGGTTTCGAAGATTCAACCTTGGGCAATATTTTTGCCGCTCGAGTCATTGAGAAAAAAATCGCCAGCCACTCGGCCCTCCGCAGCGGCACCGAACAGATGGAACACCTGGTCAACTGGTACCTGGAAAACGATGCCGATTCGCCGATCGGGTTTTTCCAGATCGCTGGTGGGATCGCTGGAGATTTCGCAATTTGCGCCGTACCGACAATCATTCAGGATTTGAAAAAGGACATTCGACTGTGGCAGTATTTCGCCCAGATTTCTGATTCGACGACGTCTTACGGATCGTATTCCGGGGCCGTCCCCAATGAAAAAATCACCTGGTGCAAGCTGGCTGTCGAGACGCCCAAATTCATGATCAATTCGGATGCCTCAGTGATCGCACCATTGATCTTTGCCTACGTGCTGGGGCGATAGAGATCGGGGCGATTCGTGATTTTCGTTAACGGCTCCGCGAAAATTTGCGAATCGGGGCTTTCGCGGAGAGGCTGACATTTTTTGCCCAGCTGAACTGGTTGGCGTTGAGGTT
>CAZJEK010000175.1:10059-11594 GCA_964545005.1 uncultured Pirellulaceae bacterium | reverse complement strand
GCTTCGCGGACCGAACGAAACGATCAGAGGTTTCGGTCCCGGGTCGAATAGCGTTCTGATTGTTGCCTTCGCGGGACCGACGATTCATTTGCCGATTTAACCCAGGGCCTGCTTTCTTCTCGTCAGCAATCTTGATCAAATCGACCAAGTCTTGCTCGCATGCTACCGCGAAAGCCGAGTTGCACCCATCTAAGATCTTTAGACTAACCATTAATTGATGTCGCGGGAACTTCCGACATCCGTTCCACCGCCGGCATCAAATTCGCCGCCGCCGGATTCGGAATGATCGCCTTCGTCCATGACGTCGTCCATATCGTGACCGTCCGAGTCACCGTCGGACATTTCAGCGGCGTCAATGCGGTCGTCGCGGTCAACGGAAATGACTTTCCCCTGATAGCTGAGCATCTCTTCGATGCGAGCCAGTTTGCCTTTGGAGAAAGGGAGCATCGGGTGCCAGTACAAGCCGACGACGCGTTTCATCGTAAAGATTTCTCGATTCATCCGCGTCTTCAAAGACAGTGAGCCGACGCCGGCGAGAAACAGTTCGAGGTAATCCAGAGGTTCGTTTTCGGTTTTCAAGCCAATCAGTTCGAATCGTTCTCCCTTACCGCCAAGTCGATTGACGGTCAGTCCGGACTCATCGATCCGGACCTTCATGTGAGTCCGGCTGTAGACAAAGTTGCCCAGCCAAATGATGAAGAACACCAATGACATCACGACCCAGGCACCGGTGTCGACGGTCGGTTCCAGCTTGCCAAGTAATTGGCTGGTGTGGGTGAAGACTTTGAAATAGCCGGAGAGTTCCAGCACGACCGGGATCCCGACAAACGTCCCCACCAATCCGAACATCAACAGGAACTTGTTTTTGGGCATGTTGAATCGGAAGGCGACGTACCAGACCAGCATGATGGTCAGTCCGATCCAGAACAACATGTGCTGGTTGAACATGGGAGCCGTTTCGACAACCGGATCGAACCCGGCCTCGAGTTGGTCGTGGGCGAATGAACCGGGTTCCAGGTTCTCGCGATACTCCTGAACGGTCTGGTTGAGTTTTTCCGCGGTTGGTTCGTCGATCACCGTGCGTGGGAACCAGGATAGTAGCGCCAAGACAGCGAACAGGGCAGCGGGATATCCGGCCAGAATTCCGGGCAGGTGGTCGTATAGCAGAATGGGCTTTAACGCAGGCGTTTTGTCAGACATTCAGTCTTTCCCCAGTCATTCGAGTTCAAAAATAAAGGGATTTTCCCCGGCAATGATTCGCTGTTGTCGGTACGATATTGCCGAAATATCCCGGTTTTTCAAGAGTTTGAGTCCGTTCGGAGGACATTGTATCGAACGACGCAGAGGATTGCAGCATGGCTCTGCCCATGTTTTGCTTTCGCAGTCGATGTCCAAACCACATCTTCGTTCCGTGCGGGCCCGATTGAGAATGTCCCCGCCGCTAATCACTTCGAAGGCGAATTACATCGCCCACGCATTGCGTGAGCGTTTTTGGCTTCGCCGCTCCTGAAGCACAATCATGACGCTGGGTTGTT
>CAZJEK010000175.1:0-10049 GCA_964545005.1 uncultured Pirellulaceae bacterium | reverse complement strand
TTCAACTTCAACCTGAACTCCAACTTAAACTCCTTCGCCGGTCGGTCCGGGGTACGTAGCTACGAAGGCTTCGATGAGCATTTATCCTGGGGCCGAATTGCTATCTGCATGATGGCAACCCAATCTCACGCCTGCGGCTTTGCAGTCCCCAATGTTGCCTGATCGGCGGCGTTGGATTATGCCGCTGCGCCCAATTTCTCTTACAATCTCCAGAAAACTTCTGATTCTGGTGTAAGAATCCGCTGTCTGGAGAGAGTCTCCTGCGAACTTTCAGTTAACGCCCTTGGTTTTCGTCGTGAGAAGGAATGTCTGACCTGCCGCCAACCCGACAAAGTTTGCTGATCGAATTGGGCAAACGAAGTGATCTGGCTTGGTCAGAATTTCTGGATATCTACGAACAGGCGATCGTCCGCTATTGCATCGGGCGGGGCTTGCAGGAAGCCGACGCTCGGGATGCCGCACAGGACGTCTATGCTGCCATCGCGCAGCGAATGACGACCTGGGATCCCGATCGCCAAGGCAGTTTTCGGGCCTGGTTGTTTCGCGTTGCCAGAAACATCTCGGTCGACCTGATCGCATCGCGAGCCAAACAGGCTCACAGCCAATTAACCGATGATGTTTTCAACCAGCTACCGACCCGGTGTGGTGAAGAAGCGTCAACGGCGTTTGGACTGCAGTGGCGTCGGGCGTTATTTGATTGGGCATCCCAGCGAGCTTGCCAGGAAGTCAAACCGATGACTTGGCGTGCGTTTTGTCTGACGGCCATCGAAGGCCGATCGGCAGAGGATGCCTCCACAGAACTTGGGATTTCCATCGGCAGCGTTTATACGGCCAAATGCCGTGTGATGGCGCGGATTCGCGAACACGTCGCCCGTTGGGATTCCGAGACAGCACCTCCGTTGTCGCAAAGTTCGATGGATTCATTGATTTCGCAAACCCATCCCGACTCAACCAAAGGACGCGACCAATGAACCAGCCTCCCACCCAAGCCTGTTTGAGCGATGACGAATTGATACGTTATCTCAACGAACATGTCGAAGAACAGCAGGAGTCCAGCATCCAATCTCACATCGGTGGTTGTAGCACCTGCCAGTCTAAATTGCAGCGACTGGCCGGAGGTGATGACCTCTGGGAAGGAGCACGCGAACTCGATGCGCCTACCACTCATCATGACTCGATAAACCCGCACGTTGATCGCGTTTTGGAAACGCTGGGGCCGACGGATGATCCCCAGTCAATCGGCCGCTTGGGCAACTACGAAGTGCTGGGCGTGATCGGCACCGGAAGCACGGGAGTCGTTTTAAAAGCACTGGAAACGCGGCTGAATCGATTTGTGGCCATCAAGGTTTTATCGCCAACGCTAAGTCATATCGGTGCGGCGCGGCAACGTTTCGAACGGGAAGCCCGAGCTGTCGCCGCCGTTTCTCATGAACATGTGGTACCTATTTTTGCAGTCAACGAATTCCGGGGATTGCCCTATATCGTGATGCAATACGTACCTGGCGTGTCGTTGCTGCAGCGGATCGATCGCGATGGGTTCCTGGATACTTGCGAGGTCGTACGCATCGGCTTGCAAGTTGCCCGTGGACTCGGTGCGGCGCATGACCAGGGAATTGTGCATCGTGACGTCAAACCTGCCAACGTGCTACTGGAAGAAACGGTTGACCGAGCACTGGTGACTGACTTTGGGCTGGCCCAGGTTGCTCATGAAAACACGATGACTCGCAGCGGCACCATTTCCGGGACACCGCAGTACATGTCTCCTGAGCAGGCCAAAGGGGAGACCATCACGGCCCGTTCGGACCTGTTCAGTCTGGGTAGTCTGATGTACGCCGCCTGCACGGCCCGCGCTCCGTTTCGCGCCGAGACGGTGTTCGGGATCATTCATCGAGTTTGTGAGACTGAGCCTCGGTCGATCCTCGAATTGAATCCTGAAATTGCTCCCTGGCTGGTCAGCTTTATTGAAAAACTGATGGCCAAGCATCCCGAGCAGCGGTTTGAATCGGCCGATCGAGTGGCCAGCTATCTGGAACAGGAGTTGGCTTTTTTGCAAAATCCAACATCCGCTCCAGCGCCCTCGCGAAATTGGTTGGAGATCGCGCCGGTCAACCCGGTCAAGAAACCGCAGCAACCAACGGCCAGCAAAAACTGGACGGTGGCACTGGCGGTGATCGGTTTGCTGATTGCCACTTCGTGGGCAGCCTTCCAATGGCAATCGACGCTGATTGGATGGTTTGGGGCAGGTGGTGGAACCAACTCGGCCAACGCAACTGGTGACTCGCCAGGAGCAGGGTTTCCTGCCTTGTTCGGGGCGACCCTTGCTCCCGACGATGATCCTGCGGTCACCTGGACGACCGGCGAGAGCGATCCTGGTTCGTTGACGCAATCGTATTTTCAACGCGTCGAGCAATCCTTTGAGTTGAAGCCGGATTCGCCTGTTCAACTGGAAGTTGATTTTGGCGATATTGAAGTTCGGCAAACGGAACTGGACTACATCAGCCTGGTCGTCATCCGAGAGTTTGAGGCTGGAACTCAAGCGGAGGCCGAAAAGCTGGCTGACATGTTTAACGTCGAAGTTGACAAGCAACGCGAGTTGCGGATTCAGGCTTCTCAGCAATCGTCCAGAGCTTCTTCGCTGGCAAAAGTCCGCTACGGACTGGGAGTGCCGGCTGGGTTGACGTTAGAGCTGACCACTGGGAACGGCGACATCATCGTCGACACCTTGGCTGGGACATTGGACCTGGAGACAAACGCTGGCGACATCCGCTGCGGTCACGTTGAAGGCACGGTGTTTGGAACTTCGACCGGTGGGGAGGTTGTGGTGACCGAAGGTTGTTCCGGTAACGTCGACCTGATGGCGACTCACGGTAACGTCTGTGTCGCCGGGGTCGACGGGGAGGCGCGGTTGCGAGCCTCTCAGGGGAACATCTATCTGGGAGACAATTCAGGTTCGGTGTCTGCCCACGTCACCGGTGGCGATGTACGAATCGCTGCCATCAACGGCAAGACGGGGGCTCATGTTGAACAAGGTTCGATCATTGTCAGGTTGGATCATGGCCCAACCGCGGAAGCCAACTTGAGTGTCACGCAAGGCGATATCGTGATCGACTTGCCCAGCGATGCGCAGACAAATCTGATTACTCGTAGCGCGGAATTGACGAATCCCGATCAGCTGGGATTTGAAACCTTGGAAGATCCCGCCAATGAGGATCAGTTGCCTCCTTCGCAGCAGGTGTCGCTTAATGGAGGCGGCCAGCAGATCAAACTCACGGCATTGACCGGATCGATTGATGTTCGCGCCAGCCGCGAGCCAGTCCAGCCAGACAATGAGCGAAGCTTGGGCGGCAGCGGAAATCCGTACTTCAGTTTGGGAGGAAGCGGAAATTCTGCCGATCGTCAGACGACTGCCAATCGTGCGACGGAGAAAACCAGTGGCGATGTCAGACCGGGAGCCATGGTCCCGATAGAGGTCGCCGACGGCGGCAATATCGATGGCTACACGCTGTACCTGCCCGTGTCTCACGGTCAAGATGAAAGCAAGCAGTGGCCGGTGCTGGTTTACTTGCAAGGCGGTTATGGGGTCGGTGGTCCAATCACGCGGCTCAATGGCTGGGGATTGCCTCGCCTGATTCGCGACGAATCCGATTTGAGCACTGAGCGAAACCGTTTGTTGCTGGATACATTTATCGTCGTATCGTTGCACATCAATGGCGGCGACTACTACGATGAACCGGAAACGGTGCAGCAGATTCTGGATGATGTGATCGCCCAACACAGCGGCGACCGCGATCGCGTTTACGTGACCGGACTCAGCCGCGGCGGACACGGCTCGCTGGGGATGTGCAGTGAATTGGCCGAGACGTTTGCCGCTGCGGTGCCGATTGCTGGTCGCGATCACAGCCGAGTCGACTATCGTGTCTTCGATGAGATTCCGGTTTGGTTAGCCCACAACGAAGGTGATCCTACGATCGAATTCGATCAAGGAACATCGATTGTTCGCAAAATCGAACGTCGTGCACGAGTTGAGTTTGAGCGAGTTTCGCGACCGTTGCCCACCGATGAGCAACTCGAAGCCGAAGACTATCTGTTTACCCATCCGCAAACCGGACGGCACGACGCTTGGACCGAGATTTATTGCAGCGTCCAGTTCTATCGTTGGTTGCTCCGCCATTCACGATAGATGATTTGCCTTGCTAACGATCAGGAACCAAAGCTCGATTTCAACGCCCGGCTTCACCAATGGTGGAGTCGGGCTGTTCGTTGCGCCGGGATAGATCCGAAGCGACTGCATCCAAAGTGACCGATTTGGTCAATTATGAACCACTGTCGTCTGCGGGAACAACAGGCAGCAGGAAGCATTGATCTGGCCAAACCTGTTGGCCCACGGCTTGCATACGAGAAGTTCAAGATCCAGCGCCCGGTCAATCGGCCGCGTCACCTGGGGCGTTGATATGGCTTTCTGCAAATTTAAACAATGATCGATTCAAGACTTCACGGTTTACTGCTGGTACTGTTTGTTTGCTTAACGATTCCTGCTGCTACCTTGTTGGCTCAACAAGAGTCCGCAACCCAACCTGAGACCGGGGACGAAACTCCGGAGGCACCCGACAAGGTTGATGTTTCACCCATCGCCCGCGACGACGAAATCGCTCAGCGATTGACCGACATTCTGAATTCAACTGACTGGTTTGAATCGCCCAATGTTCGAGTTGAAAACGGTGTCGTGTTTTTGACGGGCACCGCCAGCGAGCAGGAATTTAAGAAATGGGCCGGTGACTTGGCCAGAAACACGCAAGACGTGGCCGCGGTCGTCAATCGGATCGGCATCGAGGAGAAACCGATCTGGGATTTCAGTCCAGCCATCACTGAATTGAAGGCATTTCAGACTTCGGCTGTTCAAGGCATTCCCATCTTCCTGTTCGCGATTGCCTTGCTGATCGTAACCTGGCTGGTCGCGAGGCTAGTTGGTTTTCTGTTTCAGCACGCATTCACTGGAAAAATTCCCAACAACTTGCTGCGTTGGGTCGCGACCAGGGCGGCCATGTTGCCGGTGCTGATTTTTGGGATCTATCTTATCCTTCGCATTTCCGGATTGACTCAACTGGCGTTGACTGTGTTGGGCGGTACCGGGCTGATCGGATTGATCATTGGTATTGCCTTTCAGGACATTGCTGAAAACTTTTTAGCCAGCATTTTGATCAGCGTTCGGCAACCGTTTCGAATAGGTGACTTGATCCAGGTTGGCGAGCATTCCGGAATCGTTGACCGTGTCACCACCAGGGGCACGACGATCCTGACGGTTGATGGAAATCATGTCCAAATCCCCAACTCGCATGTCTACAAGAATACAATTATCAACTATACCGCCAACCCGTTGCGACGGATTCAATTTGAAATCGGAATTGGCTATGACGATTCTGTTTCGCAGGCTCAAACCGTGTTGCTGCAGACAGTCAAACAACATGGTGCGGTAATCGATGATCCAGCGCCCAAGGTCGTGGTCGAAGGGCTGGGGGCGGCAACGGTCAACCTGAGTGTACTGTTTTGGGTTGATACAACGCAGCGAGATTGGGTTGCGGTACGGTCTTCACTAATGCGACAGTGCAAGCTGGCGTTGATGGAAAGCGAGATTTCGCTGCCCGACGAAGCGCGTGAAGTGATCTTTCCCAACGGTGTCCCTGTTCAGATGCTGAGACCAGAAGCGGGAGTTGAACGTCTGGACGGTGTTTCCGACAGCAACGCTGCCGCAGTGGAAATCCCCTCGCATCACGATGAATCAAATTCCCATTGTTCATCAACGCCACAGCAGGAGTTGGAGTATTCCGATGCAGAAGGAAACATGGAAACCGAGATGGACGAACTGAAACGGCAGGCTACCAAGTCATGGAATCCAGATGAGGGGCAGGGTATTCTGCCGGCCGAGGCCGCCGCAATGGTGGAATGATGGCTTAAGCCAAAGGCCGGAATGCGGCATCCAATAGTCCCGAAGGGACGGCAGAATGTATCGATGCAACTAATCAGTCTCGGCAACTTCCGGTCTGGCAATCTGTACGAAGATATCGTGCAACGATGGTCGGATGACTTCGAAGTGACTGACGACGCGCTGCGATGCCAGCGTTTGTAAAACAGGTTGCAAGTGTTCGGCGTCGTCCAAACGGAACTGATGAAACCCGTTGTCAAAACCCAGTTTGGTGATTCCTGCTATTTCTGGAATCGCCGGTTCGCCCAACTCATTGTCCGAACCATCTTCAGGGAAGTTCTCTACTCGACAGCGTACGTCGTTAGCTGGATATTCGGCCTGGATTGACCGCAGCGATCCGTCCAGCACCTTCTGGCCGCGGTAGATCATGAAGATCGTATCGCACATCTTTTCAGCCATGTCCATGTCGTGAGTTGAAAACACGACCGTCGTGCCCTGCCGGCGGAGATCTAGTACGGCATCTTTCAAAGATTCCAAATTGACCGGATCCAGACCGCTGAACGGTTCGTCCAGAATCACCAGCTGAGGTTTGGCGACGACGGCGGAAATGAATTGAATCTTCTGTGCCATGCCCTTGGATAGAGCGTCGATTTTTTTGTGGGCCCAATCGGTGGCACCCAGCCGCTGCAGCCAATCGTCGATCTGCTGGCGGCAGTCGTAAAACCCTTTCAGCCGCGCATAGTATTTCAGGACTTCGATGACCTTCATCCGCTTGTACAGCCCACGCTCTTCGGGCAGATAACCCAGGCGGTTGTCAGCGGTCTTGCCATGCTGCTGGCCCAAGACTTCCACGGTGCCGTCATCGGGTTGGAAGATTCGCAAGATCATGCGCAGCGTGGTGGTCTTACCTGATCCGTTAGGGCCGATAAAGCCATAAATGGCTCCTTCGGGCACTTTCAGGTTCAGTTGGTCGACGGCGACTTGCGAGCCAAATCGCTTGGTCACATCGGTCAGTTCAATCGCGTTGCTCATATTGTCTATTAGAAATACGATCTAGGAAAAAATGATCCGGCTACCTAAGCAAATCCCCACAGTACTTGCAGTAGACCGCGTCCGCATCGTGTCCTTCGGTGACACAGGATGGGCAGGAACGAGTGGATGTTTTGCCCGAAGCTTGCCCAATAATCTCAGCACTGACAAATCCGGTCGGCACGATGATCAAGCTGTAACCGATCAGGATCAGGACCGCCGACAAAATCTTTCCGGTAATCGTCACTGGCACAATGTCTCCGAAGCCAACGGTGGTCATCGTCACGATGGCCCAATAGATGCCTTCCGGGATCGAGGTAAATTGACTTTCCTTCCCGTCAGCAAACTTTTCGACTTCGTACATCAAGGTTCCCATCACCGTGACCAGGATCATCACGACGGTCAGGAAGACGACAATCTTGGCCCGGGACCGCATGATGGCGCCACCCAGATCTTCGGCCTCCGATTGCAGCCAGCCCAGTTTGAATACCCGAAATGCTCGGACCAGTCGCAAAGAGCGAATAATGGCGAACGATCCCCGCGAAGCATTTCCTGGTCCCCACAGCAACAGGTAGTCTGGCAAAAAGGACAGCAGATCGATGATGCCCCAGAAGCTGAAAATGTAACGAGTTGGACGGCGAACGCAGTAAATTCGCAGCACATATTCGATCGTAAAGAAGATCGTACAGGCCCAACTCAGGTTATAAAGTAATTTGCCGTATTTGCCGGGATTGTCCACTGGATCAGAATCCAGCGAGTGGTCGCCGATGCCGGAGACGGTATCCAGACTGACGGCCACGATGCTGGTGACGATCACGATCAACAGCAGAATATCAAACGCGGCTCCCCAAAACGTGTCGGCTTCAAAGATGATTTCGTGCAATCGTTCACGAAAACCATTGGTCTGCGTGGATTGGCGGTCTTGATCAGCTTGTTTGGACATGGAATAAACCTTGAGTTCACCGACACGCGAGCATTCGAGGGGCAGAGCAGGGTGTCACACTATTAAAAGAACCGCTGACTGATTTGGGAACCCGGATCGTCCCGTTGGCGTTTGAAATGGCTCAGTTTACGATATTCGAATGATTCGCTATGGATTGACAATTTTTTTCAGCGCATTTCTGCTTTTTCAGATTCAGCCGCTGATCGCACGACTGATTCTGCCGACTTTCGGCGGAACTGCCGCCGTTTGGACGACCTGCATGATGTTCTTTCAGGTCGCCTTACTGTTGGGGTACCTGTACTCGCATCTGTTGAGCCGTTGGTTTTCGCCCAGCAAAGCCTGGTTGTTGCACGGGGGCTTGCTGCTGATTACCGCCGTTGTCGCTGGGGTGTTTTTTCAGCCGGACCAGTTTGGCAACGGCAGCCTGCCGGGTGAAGCTGGCAGCCGTGCGGTCGGTTCAGCAACCAGCTCATTGACGTGGTCGATCCTGTCCGTATTAGCCGTTTCGATTGGGTTGCCATTTTTTGCACTTGCCACGACCGGGCCGCTGGTTCAAGCCTGGCAGTCGACGACTCATCATGATCGGTCACCCTATCGATTGTACGCGTTGTCCAATGCGGCATCGTTACTGGCTTTGATCTCCTATCCGTTTTTGATCGAGCCCTGGTTGTCGCTGGCCAATCAGCAGATTGTCTGGATCGTGGGATTTCTACTGTTTTGCGTTTCCTGTTTCTGGGCCGGAAGGCAAACCGTTGGCCATGCGAAATGGCATCAAGCCGAAAGTTTTGAAGCTCCGCAAACCATCAGCGGGTTGGCTCGCGTCCGTTGGGTCGTGTTACCCATGACAGCTTCCATCGTCCTGTTGGCAACGACGAATTTGATGTGCCAGGAAGTGGCTTCGATTCCGTTTCTGTGGATCTTGCCGCTGACGTTGTACCTGATTTCGTTCATCGTCTGTTTCGAACGCCCACAATGGTATCGCCGTCGTCCGTGGATGCTGCTCCTGGGAATCGCGTCGGTGGTTTCAATCGTGGTCCACCATCTGGACGTTAATGCGGGGCTGGTGTTGCAGGTCAGTGCGCTGTCGGGAGTTTGCATTTGCAGCGCTATGGTTTGCCACGGTGAATTGGAACGTTCCAAACCCAACAAGCAAGACTTGACGGCGTTCTACTTATGGGTTGCCGCTGGTGGGGCGTTGGGTGGAATTTTCGTTGCGGTGATCGCGCCTCAAATTTTCGATGGCTTTTATGAGTTTCATTTAGGATTGGCTGTCAGTCTGCTGTTTGGCCTGGCCGCCATTTATCGTTGCCTGTACGGACATGCCAAAGACCACGCCGGTCAACCGCTGGCTCGGCAGACCGGTTTGAATCGATTCGCGACGATTGCGACTGGAGGCGTCCTGTTGTTGGGGTTAGCCGCGACCGGTTGCAGCCTGATGTATTTCCTCGATCCCAGCTACCATCAGGGGCTCGTGTTCCGAGGCCGCAACGAATACGGGTTAACGACGGTCGTTGACCGCGACGGCTACCGCCAATTCATTAACGGGCGGGTGTTGCACGGCGGTCAAAATCTGGAATCCAACCAACGCCTGGAACACAACGCGTATTACGTCCAAGGCAGCGGGGTGGCGGTCGCGTTTGACGGCTACCGTGCTCTGAAAGCAAACGATGCTGCGGGCGATCAGCAGCCTGAGGGATTGAACGTCGGTGTTTTGGGGCTGGGAGCCGGCGCGATGTGTACCTGGCTACAGCCGCAAGATTCGATCGTGTTTTATGAAATCAACCCGATGGTCCTGGACGTGGCCAAAGAACATTTCTCCTACCTGTCCGATGCGCCGGGTGAGAAGGAAGTGCTGTTGGGTGACGGTCGAGTCCTGATGCAACGGGATACGGACTTATGCCTCAATCGCGGTTACGATCTGCTGTTCATGGACGCGTTTGCCAGCGATTCGATTCCAGTGCACCTGCTGACCGAGGAGAGCATTCAGGTTTACCTGGACCAACTGGATCAGGATGGAACCATCGTGTTTCATATCAGCAATCATTTCATTGATTTGTTGCCGGTGCTGCTGCAACACGCCAAAACCTACGATATGACGCCACTGATGATTGACACTGGCGGTGCTGAGCGAGGGACGATTTGGGTGATGCTGACCCG
>CAZJEK010000174.1:6270-11616 GCA_964545005.1 uncultured Pirellulaceae bacterium | reverse complement strand
GAGCAGGGGATCTCGTCAGCCTGCTCAAGCAGATTCATCTCTTTCAAATACTTCCGTGTTTTGGGAGGTATTTTGACCTTGGATCGCGCCGGCTTGGGCTTGCTGGAAGTTGCGGTCTCGGTGGAATTGGAGGCAGGCGTTTCGTCGGTAGCCGCGGGCGGTGGTCCATGGCCGGCAGCCATTTCCTTGACACCTTCAGCGACTTCAATGCGGCCAATTTCCGCACCGATTTCCAGCACTGCTCCAGGCTCAACGGACCATTCGACCAGTTTGCCATCGTAAGGCGACTCCACATCGGTGGTCGCCTTGTCGGTTTCCATGACGTAAATCGCGTCGTCGCGGTTGATGGTATCGCCGGGTTGCTTCAGGAATTCGACCAGCAATGCTTCCTGCAGGCCTTCACCAAGTTGTGGGATACGAAGTGAAATAACTGGCATCGGCGATCAATCCTCCATCACGGTGCGAATGGCTGTAATAACTTGTTCAGTGTCCGGCAGGGCGGCGTATTCGTAAATAGGGTTATAGCCGATGTGCACATCTGGTTTGGAGACCAATTGCGGGGCACTGACGAAATTGCAAAACGAATCAGGGTCCCCCAGAATCCCGGAGATGATCATCTGGCCGACACTGCACGATTCCCCGTCTTCCTGCACGATCACCAGACGCCCCGTTTTTTCAACGGACTCCATGATCGTCTCCTTGTCCCATGGCTGAATACAGCGGAGGTCAATGATCTCACAAGAAACCTCATCGGCCACGGCATCGGCCGCAGCGAAGGCTTGTTCGATACAGTTGCCCCAGGTCACGATCGTGACGTCGTCTCCTTCGCGCCGGATTCGGGCTTCACCGAAACCAACGGGCTCGACGTCTTCGACCTCCATTTGTTGCCGGAACAGGTGTTTGGGGACCAGGAACAACGTCGGATCGTCGGCGTGCATGGCAGTCCACATCAGTGCCGTGGCATCCTCCGGAGTGCTGGGAACCACCACTCGCAGCCCGGGGACATGGGCAAACATTGACTCGTTGGCCTGCGAATGCCATAGCGAACCGCCAGGCAGATAGGCACCGTAGGGTGCGTACAGCACAATCGGACAGGTCCAGTCGCCCATGGTTCGCCAGCGTAGCGTCGACAGGTTTTGGGTCAGCTGGTTCATGGCCGGCCCGACGAAGTCGATAAACTGAATCTCAAAAACCGGACGTCGGCCGTAACAGGCCAGTCCGATGCCGACGCCGACAATCGTTGCTTCGGCGAGCGGTGAGTTGAACACCCGGGTGGGGTGCAGGTCCGACAAGTCGGCTGTCAGGCCAAAGACACCGCCTTTGGGTGCTTCAATGTCTTCACCGAAAAACAGGAAGCGTTCATCCTGATCCAGCCCCTTCTTGAAGACGGTATTGATTGCGTCCACCATCCGCCAACGTCGGTCGCCCTCAATTGGAGGCGTCTCCGGTTCGGGAGGTTCAGCCAATAGTTGGTCCATCAGTTGGTCCGCAGCCGGGTCAGCTTCCTGTTCGGCGGCAATGTACTCCTGGTCGACCTGCCGATTAATCTCCTGTTTCGTCGCTTCCCATTCTTCGGCTGTCAGTTCGCCGGCCGCGATCAGTTCATCGGCCAGCACCGTGATCGGATCGCGGTCGGCCATCGCGTCTATCTCCTCCTGAGGTCGATAGACGCGGTGATCGTCCGAGCTGGTATGGGAGCAAAGTCGGTCCAATTGAGCAACGATGACGGTCGGGCCTCCGCCATTGCGAGCTTTTTCCAGAATCGGGGCGGCCGTATCAAACACTCGGTCCGGGTGCCGGGCGTCAAGGTGAACAATGTGGTCCTCGTTGAAAACTTCCAACTTGAACGGGTTGAACTTTTCCGTGTTGGTGCTGATCCCGTAGTTATTGTCTTCAACGATAAACACAATTGGCAGCTGTCGTTCGATGGCAAAAGCAACCGCTTCGTAAAATTCGCCCTGGCGCGACGCCGCATCGCCAACGGTGGCGATCACGACATTCTTTTTGCCATCCAGTTGCATCCCCCAAGCGACCCCACAGGCCGGTAAGGCATTGGCACCGGTTGGGGTTGGGACACTCCAGATATTCCGCCGGCGATCCGAGTAGTGTCCCGGCATTTGCCGACCTCCGCTGGACGAGTCGCGTTTGGCGAAATAGGCCGATGCCAATTCGGCATTGGTGACGCCCTTGGCCAAGACCATCGCCCGATCGCGGTAGTAGGGAAATAGATAGTCGTCCGGTTCGAGCATGGACACGATCACGGATAACGTTTCGTGACCCATTCCTGCGACTTGGAACCAACCTTTGCTTTGCCGCAACAACACGCCTTCTCGACGGTCGCCTTCACGGCTGAGGTACATCAGTTTGAGCGTTTCAAGACGGTTGTATGTCATATTTGCTGATTGAGTATTCATATCTGATCAGGCATTTCGCCATTACATTATCGAGTATCGGGATGCTGCCAAGAAAGTAGGCTGGCCACAATTAAAGCCCGCCAACTTTCCCTGGCCGTTCCACCGAGTGAACTTCAGACGGTCGGTCCGATTCTTACAGAACCCTGGTGAAATCGATTTCCAAGTCCACAGGCAAATCGTCAGGAATTCTCCGCTGGCTGTGATTTGGTTGCCCAGGCACAGTCGTTCGGTTCCGTATCCCCCGTGAGCTTGATCGGCTTACTTGCCAAGCGAGTTTCACCAAGGTTTCCTGCATCTACCCATCCGCGAAAAGGGGATTTTATTCACTACCGAAATCCTCGCAAGTGCGTCAAAAACACCCTTAACTTGGTTAAAGGGATGATAATTTCCCTTGGGGCTGTTTCTGGGGGAATTCGACGATGATTTTAAAGCCGCTTTTCTGGCTGGGGGCATCGAGGACTTTTCTCGATTTGGCGGTTTTCAGCAGGCTGATACGGCTACCGCACGGAGATCGTCTTGGTCAAAAATCGCTTGCCTCGCTGGATGACCAATTGGACTTCAGCATCACGGTCTATCTGCTTAAACCGTTTAAGAAGCGAGTTGATTCCGGGCACCAGTCGGTCATTGACACTGATTATCAAGTCGTCGGGAAGCAACTCTGCCGCATCCGCCGGGGAACCTGCGAGCACGTCGTCAACGTAGGGAGGAGTCTGACGCACGACATCGGGGACCAGCACCAATCCCAGTAGTTCCGTCGTGATGGGTTCCGAAGGCAAGCGATCGGTTTCCGGCTCACCCACGATCAGTTTGCCTGTACGAATCTGTTCAACTGAGTCCAGCAGTGAATCAGTCGGCAGGCAGAAGTTAAGCCAAGTGCCCAGAGACGCATCACGCACTTCTTTGCCAATGATTCCAATCAGCTTGCCTTGCCGATCAACGACAGCGCCTCCCGCTGCGCCGGGATTGTTGGTGATCGCATCCAACAGTGCTACCTGTCCGTCATAACTGGTTTCAATGGCACCCCGCCGGGCCTCCAGTCGAGTTAAGCCGCTGATTCGACCACGCTGGACGCTGACCGGTTCGTCTCCCGACGCGATTGAGTACAAATTGCTGAACGCAAATATTCGTTGGCCGGGGCGAGGCTTGGTTGGTTGGCTGAGATCGAAAAACTCAACATCGATCGCGTCAACTTTTAACAACGCCAATTCGAGTCTGGGATCGTAGCCCAGCAGTTTCGCGTCGTATCGAGTTCCGTCATTCGTCGTCACCAAAATTGAATCAGCATCCAGGACGTAACTCCAGGCGGTCGCAATCACGCCGTCGGCAGAAATAAAGAAACCGGATTGGTAGGTTTCCAATCCCCGAAATCCGCCAGCTCCCCGGATCTTGACCATTTTGGGCAATGTTTCAGCAACCAGTTGACTGTCTTGTCGCCAGGGCAACCTGCCGCCCGCCGTCAACACTCCGGCAAGCAATGACCCGTGCTGGCCGGTAGTGAACCCGGATAGCGCTATCGCAAATTTAGAAGTTGCACACGTTTGGAAACCCGACGCGTAAGCGAGGAAAAATTGGAAACCCGACGCGTAAGCGAGGGAAAACACGCATCGGTGTAGTCCTCGCTCACGCGTCGGGTTTCCATTCCCAAGCAAAAACTGCGATAGTGCAACTTCTAAGGTCGCAAGGGGTCGCGGTTGGCGACTAATACGCTCCGCGAAATGAGAATCTTGCCTGGGAAGGCTGTGCATTCCTTGTTGGTTGTGTTCAGGTGCCGGTTCAAGAATTTCCAGCTTCTCCACTGTGATCTCAATTTCGGGCAACTGTGCCTGCCGGCAGCGAATTCGTTGCGGCAATGGAAAATCGAGGTCTGATTGATACAGATCCAGTGTGATTTCAAATGGGTCGGCTTCTGGATCGGTGTACAGTTCCAGGTTGACGAGCTTGCCGCTGGCAGGATCAAACATCCAGTAAAGGGTCAGCGAATTGAACAGTGACCGAATCACTTCAACGGGGCGCGCTGTATCGGATTCCGGTGGCAGCCAGGGAATCTGACCGAGGTATGTGGAGTCTCCAAATTTCGCTGGCCCTTGAACGAGAAACTTGCGCCACAAGTGCAGGCCGACCAGGTAACCGGAAATGGAATCGTCTGAAATCTGCTGTTCAAGCTCCACGTCGGCATCCAAAACCAACGTCGCAGCGGTGGATTGCCACCCGGATGTTGAATCGCCCAACACCAGGGTTAACGCTTCCTGAGTTTTCGTTTTGGCCGCTAACCGCCAGCTGGTTGCAGCATCATCAACGGCAGGTTGCAGGTTCTGCTGGCCACAGAATCGTTGCCACAGCCGCTGTTGTGCAAGTTGGTTGAAATGGTAATTAGCGAAACCGCGCCGCGCCACATGGAGTTCCGGATCGCCGTCGTTTGCCGGCAGCGGCGCTGGAGTTGGTAGCGGTTTGATTGGCTTGGGTTCGCCTGGCTCTTCCGACGCCTGGCGACCTGTGATCAGGTCGATCAATTCACGTTCGGCGTGCACGCCACGCAACCTGAGTTGCAGCTTGATCTCGTCTCCTGATGAATTTCGAAAGACGACCGGGGCCCGCCAGCCAGCGGGGAAGATACCGAGGATGTTTTTGTACTGGTTGACCGTATCGATACGTCGTCCAGCAAACTCGATCAGCTCGTCGTCAAACCGGACGCCGGCGCGATACGCTTGACAGTCTTCCAGAATATCGTTGACGCGGACACGTCCGTCGCCAGACGTTTCGACCGTGAAACCGGTGGTTGCGTGGTCGACAATTCTGCCACTTTTCAAATGGCTCAGGAACAGCTGGACCTGATTGGAAGAAATCGCGTATCCGACTCCGACATTGACGCGGCCGCGTTTTTCAAACGATCCTCGACCATTAATTCCAATCAAATTCCCATTCGCGTCGAACA
>CAZJEK010000174.1:0-6260 GCA_964545005.1 uncultured Pirellulaceae bacterium | reverse complement strand
CAGCGGACCTCCCGAGTTTCCAGGGTTAATCGCGGCATCGGTTTGAAGGCAGTCGGTGTATTCCAGTAGCGTCCCTGACGGATACTGATAACGGTGGGTTCCCGAGACCACTCCCCAGGAAACGCTGGGAACAAAATCCGTAGCCAGCAAAAATGGATTACCGACCGCGAAACAGGAGTCTCCCATTTTGACCTGGTCACTATCCGATAAAGTAGCAACAGGAAAATCCTCGCGGCCGATCAATTTGATCAGCGCCACATCTCCGACAGGATCGATTCCGACGATCACGGCCTGGTATAGTTTGCCGTCGGCCATCCCGCATTGCATGTAATGTCCGCACGATTGGATGACGTGGAAATTGGTCACCGCAAATCCATCGGCGGAAATGACCACGCCGCTGCCTCCGCCCCGCCCGCCAGGCCCAAAGATGCAAACGGTCCTGGCAACGGCAGATTCGATCGCGTCGATTCGTTGCTGCTCGATCGCCGCGACCGTTGAGTCGAGCTGTTGGCCCGATGCTGGACTCGGGTTCGAGACGCCAACGATCAACAGCACGATGATGGACAGTGCGCGGTTCCTGGGATAGCTTCGATGCCAAGAAGGGGACAACCAATTACTCCTGTAAGACCATTTCAAGCAGGTACAGCGTATCACCGGCCGAACGCCCGTCGGCATAGTCGACTTCGATCAGCAGGCGATCGCAATCGGCAACCGATAGCTCCAACGGCAGCGCCAAAAAGTTTTCGCTGTTGGCGAGTTCGCGATCAAACAGCGACCTGCCATCGGCGGAAATTCGCAGTGACACGCGCCCGAGGAATTCTGGTTCTCTGGCAAACCCGACTTTGCCAATTAGCCGATTGAATTGACCATCGAGCTTGAAAGCCAGTCGGCTGCCGCCACGAATCGCGATGCCATGCTGGGCGACTTGCCAGGTAACCCGACCAGCAGAATCGGTCACGCGATATTCCAACTGATGTCCATCGTATCCCTTTTTAAAGCGAGCCAAATTCATCGCTCGTAACCGCTCCACCAGACGATCGCCCGCCAATAAGGGTTGCCAGTCATTCGTCGTCGGCGTAAGGTCGCTTAACCAGATCGTTTGTCCGCGCGTGAAATCCAGCCGAGACACCTGATCCAGTGGCAGCTTCCATTCGATCCCACAAACGAGTTGGATTTCAACTGAACGGTCTGCATAGCGGAGTTCCTTGATCGCGAGTTGACTGCCATCGACCAATCGCATTCTCGCCAACGGCTGATCGAAGGTTGTGGTTTGTGGATGAAACAACGCAATTCCGGCCAGTTTTGAAATCGCGACGTCAGCCGTTCGGTCCCCGACGGCAAACGTGACTTGCCCAGTCCATTGCCTTCCAGATTGAATGGATTTGACCACGCCTTCAATCGCATTCAGTTGACCATCTCGAGCAACCAGCAACGCGTCCTCCGATTTTGGCTGAGCGACAACTTTCTTGAATGCCTGGTCGTCGAGCGCAGGGTTCAGCGCTCGGTGTTGAAAGCTGTCGATATGCCGCGAGCTGATCTCGGCTTGGCCAACGGCCGAACCTGAAATGGTTAACCGGTTCTGTTGAAGCGAAAACTGATCCAGCATGATTTGACTGCCGTCGACCAGGTTCACTTGGCATTCGGCAGTGATCGTCGCTGCCGGTTGGGAGAATCGAATCGCAGCCAGGTCTGCAAAGTTCAACTTGGTCGTTTCGTTCTGGCCATCGATTCTGAGGCTGATGGATTGGGCCCCGAGGTCGGCAAGTTGCCCGGTTTTTGAACCTCCGTCGACAGTGTCAATCTGAACGTCAATTGTTTGCGCGCACGTTGCCAGTGGCCAGGCGATTACCCAGCCAAACAACAGGCGACAAATCAACGAGTTGCTGGTCACTTGTCGGCTTCCGTTGCCAGTTTGCGGAAATATTCTTCGATCGCAGCGCGATAGTGCGGCGGCAGGTCGCGGGTCAACTCAGCCAGCGCTGCGGCACGTTGGGCGGGAGGCAAGTCGCCCCACTGGCCACCATCGGGTAGGTCCTTGTTCGCAACTTTACCGTCTCCCTTGTCACCTGCTTGTCTGGAATCCTGCATCGGCTGCCCGCCGGGGCTGGAACCGGGGGACGATTGTTGTTGCGCCTGTTGTTGAGCTTCCAGTTGTTCGATCAGTTTGTCCAGCTTGGCGATGACCGCTTGCTCCTGGTCAATAACGATTTTACCGCTGCGTTGGAAGTTGGTTCGACGGCGAATGTCGCTCATCAATCTGGAGATCTCGTCCAGCGAGTCGGTTTCCAATGGTTCCAGGTCAGACAGCATCATCCGTCCGACCACAGCGAAACGTCGCGGCAATTCGGGCTCGTGAGCCAGCAGTGACCGCATCGATTGCAAACACTCGGCCTTGAGCAGCAATTGATGCTCCGCCAGTCCGCGATAGAACAACAGGGCTTCGGGGACAAGCATTGATTCGGTTTCCAACTCGGTCAGCTCGGCCAACGCTTCATCGTAAAATTTGTGTTGGACCAGCCAGCGACCTGTCAGCAGTTTCAGGTGGTCGGTTTCGAGCTGCGTTAATACCTGGGTGTTGATCTGGTCGGTCAGGTTGATTGGCAGCGGACTGTCATGAGTTTGCTGAAGCCGTTTTCGAATCAGTTGCCATTCGGGCCGAACGTCGGCGAACAGTCCCGTGAGGGCGTCCAATTTGGCTTGTTGTATCGTCTGAGTCCAAGCCTCCTGACTCGCGAGCGTTTCACTCACTTGGGCGCGTTGGCGATCGGACAAGTTGCCGTTGGCAGCCCACGCTTCCAAACGCGTCATCAGCTGCTCTGGAGTCAACGGTCGCCAATCGGTATCGCGTTCCAGCTCCTGCTCAACCGCCGCTGAGCTAGTTGACGATTGACCGGCGGCGGGGATTCCGAAAACGACCAGCCAACCCAAGACTGCCAGCAAACGGTACGATAAACGTTGAGCGAAAGGCGACAACATCCTACTGATTCAACTCCGCCACCAGGTCTTGGGTGATTTCGGTTAATTGAGCCTGGCGATCGGCTAGCCGTTGCAAGGCACTGGCCAGCTCCGGGTCCGCGGTGAAGCCGATGGGGTCATTTGGATCATCGAGGAATTTGGCATACCGCTGATGTCGGCGATAAATCCGTTGTTGCAGTCCACGAAGCATTTTGATTTCAGCCAGCTTGTCAACCAGTGGTTGTTCGCCCGGTTGGCCGCCGGCACCCGGTTTTCCGGACTGCTGTTTCATCTTTTCCAGATCTTCCTGGGTCTGAACCAAAGCCTGAATGATGTCGTTCAACGATTCAACGATGTCGGCCTCAATTTCCAACGTCATGGCGTTGATGCGAACCGCCTGCAGTCGATCAGCGACCTGCTGCATGTCCTGCTCTAGTTCCTCGACGGTAACCGGGAAGGCGACCGAAGAGCCGTCTTCTTGCAGCAACAACAAGGCGCGGCCCGCCTGAGCGGCAATTTCTCGCTGTTGCTGGCTCAGCTTGCCGGACTCGATTTCAAACTCGGTCCCGCGTTGCTGCGGTTGGGTGCGATCGAGCTGGATAGTTGATTCGTTGACACGGACCTGTAGATCCAGCATCCGGCGAAATCGCTCTTCCAGCATGGCGAGCACCTGTCCCACCTCTTGTTCCCGCAGCTGACGCAGGATTTCTTCCAATTCGCGCTTGGCCTCTTCGAGTGCGCGTTCGGCTTGCTGCATCCGATCGATTGCCTCGTCTCGTTTGGCCTGTTCCAGATCCTGCTGGGCCTGTTGCATTTTCTCCCGCGCCGCCTGAACGCGTTGTTGGACCTGCTGAGCCGGAGTGGCTTGCTGGTTTTCCTGGCCAGATTGACCTTGTTGGCCAGATTGACCTTGGCCATTGGCAGGCTGACCAGGGCTTTGCGCTGATTCTCCGTCACTGTCGGAGTTCTCCGCAGGCGGCTCAGTGCCATCGGCAGGATCGCCTTGCTTTGATTCTTCTGAATTCCCTGCTTCGGCTGATGGCGGTTGCGCGTCATCGGGGGCGGCATCGTTATCGTTGGAAGAGGGCTTGGGATCTGTCGGCTGGTTGTCGTCATCGTCAGAAGATGAGTCGCTGGGCTGGCCTTCGTTGCGCTGGATTTGATCGGCCAGGTTGCCCGCTTGCTCTGACGCATTGCCTTCCGAGGGGGCCAGCTGATGGGGATCGACGTCATTTTCGGCTCGAGCCCGGATCGCTTTCTGGATCCGCAGCAACCGATCAACATCGCGGCGATATTGCTGGAACCGTTTGCGCTGGTCAGCCAGCAATTGGCTTTGCTCATCGGTTTGTAAAAGTTGCAACAGCTGCTGCAATTGTTTGACAACTTGTTGCTGCTCACCTTCGGCTTGTTTGAGTTGAGAGTCGTTCATCAATCGCACAATCGAGGTCAATTGTTCCGACGTCATTCTCTGTTGTGACTCCTGGAACGCGCGTTGCAGCAATTGCGCGCGGCCGGGATTTTTTTCTTTCTCAAACTCGTACAGCGAGTAAAGTTTTCGTTCCAGCAGTTGGTATTGTTCAGCCAGTTGCCGTTGTTGCCCGGTCACTTGCTTCCAGTCGCTGTCCTCGTCCTGCCCCCGGCACATTCCGCCCCACAAAATCGCCAGAGCGAATCCTGCCATCCAAACCCAGCTGGCTGGACGAGCGTCGATATTTGGAATGGAGGAGGAGGGCATTTGCATGTGCAACAGACACCAGACGAAGGTGAGGGCGAATCGACATTGCGATATCCTGATTGTATCAGCTTCGCCCGGTCGGCGGGAATGTGCGTTTTTAGCTGCGGCGGTTACACTGGTCGGTTTCATCCAGATCTGAAATCAAAAAATGGCTCTACCAAACCTACGTCCCGGACGTCAGATTACCGGGATGTCCGCAATTTTGCTTCCTTTCGCAGCGGATGGGTCGGTCGATTGGACCGGTTTTGACAACCATGTGTCGCGGACCATCGACGCCGGGCTGGTTCCCGCGGTCAACATGGACACTGGCTATGCCAACTTGATCGATGACGCAACTCGGGCGGAAGTGTTGGAAAGAACTCAGTCGATTGCCGCTGGGAAGCCGTTTCTGGCCGGCGCGTTTGTCGGCGATCAGCCTGGGGCAGCGTTTGATTTCGAACAATATCAACGAGCGATCGATCAGATTCAGCTGGCCGCTGGCACACCGATCATTTTCCAATCGTTTGGATTAGTTGAGCAAGACGATGCTGGCATCGTGGCCGCTTACCGCCAGATCGGAGACTGCTGCGACGGATTCTACGCGTTTGAGCTGGGAACCATGTTCGCGCCGTTTGGCAAAGTCTATTCGCTGGAAGTTTACGGCCAGCTGATGGAGATTGCGAATTGTCTGGGCGCCAAACATTCGTCGCTGGAACGATCGTTGGAATGGCAGCGGTTGCAACTTCGCGATCAACAACGGCCGGACTTTAAGGTGCTGACCGGTAACGACCTGGCGATCGATATGGTCACTTATGGCAGTGACTATTTGCTAGGATTGTCGACGTTTTGTCCCGACCTGTTTGCTCGACGTGATGCGCTTTGGCTGGCGGAAGATCCTGAGTTCTATCAACTGAATGATGTGCTGCAGTACCTGGGATGCTTTGCGTTTCGCAATCCAACGTCTGCGTACAAACACAACGCAGCCATGTTCCTGGCGGGACGTGGCTGGATTGAAACCAGTTTAACGCACCCTCAAAGTCCAACTCGCCCAGATTCCGACTACACCGTGCTGTTCGAGATTGGTCGGCAGTTGGGGCTGGAGATGAAACCCGTATGAGCGCCTACCCTCGAATATCCAAACTGAAGACGCCCGAACTGTTTCAGGAACACCTGCATTCGATTGGCGTCGACTTGCCGTTTGATTCCGAATTGGAACCGGACGGTCCGCTGGCTCGGCCCATCGATTCAACAACGGTCGGTACCATTGGCAATCGATTTTGCATTTTGCCGATGGAGGGTTGGGACGGAACCGAAGATGGTAAGCCGACCGAGCTGACGACTCGGCGCTGGAAGAACTTCGGGATCAGCGGAGCCAAATTGATCTGGGGTTGCGAAGCGGTCGCGGTGCGGCACGATGGTCGAGCCAATCCCAATCAGCTGTTATTGAACCAGTCAACGCTATCTTCGCTTGCTCGGTTGCGATCCGAGTTGGTCGCTGCCCACCACCAGGCGTTTGGTAACACCGACGGCCTGTCGGTTGGCTTGCAGTTGACCCACTCGGGAAGGTTTGCGAGGCCGAACGATAAACGGA
>CAZJEK010000173.1:0-11706 GCA_964545005.1 uncultured Pirellulaceae bacterium | reverse complement strand
TCACCAACAAGTTTGACAGGATGTTCAGGATCAACAGGATTGACGAGATGCTTCCAGGAGTTGGATCCCTGAGTCGACGACTCGCGCGAATGACAAAACTTTCGCGGAGAGGCTGACATTTTTTGTGGTCGCCAAAAGTAGCTTGGGCCATTGGCCCGAGTCCGCAGGGGTTTCGCTCAATGCCGAGTTTTTTCTGCGGTCACGGCCGAATCGGCCATGCTACATAACTTTCGCGGAGCGAAACGCGACTCTGCCCGCGTATTCACTATAACGCGTACGCCCGGCATTGAATTGTCGAGACTCTGCCGATCCTCGAAGCCCGGCCCCGTGACCGTTTTGCAAAAAATCCTCGCCAATTTTGATTCCGGCATGCAGGGTTCCAACGGCGCTCTATAGTTTTTCAGGCCACCACTACACCACTACCTACATGGCCAAGCAGCTTGAGCGATCGACTGAATCAGTCGAACGTGCTTGTCCAATTTGCCATCCTCACCCCTACAACCATGGTGTATCCCCGTGTTCAAGACCAAGGCCCCCGCTCCTGCTCAACTCGTCCAGGAAAAACTGAACGGCTCTCACGCAATTTTGCCGTTTCCCCAAGTCGTCGGTCAACTATTGGCTGCTATCAACGACCCCAGTTGCAGTGCTGAAAAACTGGCCACGATCATCGAATCTGATGCCGCGTTGGCGTTGCGTCTGTTGCGGATGGCCAACAGCCCGCTGTACGGATGCTCGAATGTAATCGAATCGGTTGGCCGCGCGATTACGGTGTTGGGCAATCGACCACTGAAGAATATTGCGTTGACGTTTGCCGCGTCATCAGTGTTTTCTGGCAACAAGAAACTTGATAATCAACGCGAACAGCTCTGGCATCACTCTCTGGGCACCGCCACGGTGGCGCGGCAATTGGCGCGGGCCAGCGGCGCGCTCGATCCCGATGATGCTTTCCTGGCTGGCGTGTTCCACGACGTCGGTAAGCTGTTCTTTTTTGACGTGCTGCCAGAAGAATACGCTGAAATGACCAGCCAGTTTTTCGGTGACCAGCTGATCGAGAACGAAAACGAACGCTATCAGGTCAACCATCAGCAAGTCGGCGTCAAGTTGGCAACTGAATGGCAGATTCCGGAAAAACTTTCGATCGCCATCGGCTACCATCATCAACCTGAAGAAGCAATTGCTCACAAAGTGATCGCTCATCTGATCTATGCTGCCGATGCCATTGCCCGCCAGGCAGGGGTCGGGACCAAGGCTGTGCCCGAGCTGGAAATCAATCAGGATTCGTTGATTGGATTGGGCGTCTCTGATGACACGGTCACGATGATTGCTTCTCAGTCGCTGCAACAGTTCGAGGAAACCAAGCAAGCTTGTGGCAACTGATTTACTCATCGCCCAGAACATGCTAACCGCAGAGCGAACATAACGAAATTGGTTTCGCCGTAACTAAAATCCCTCATCCAGCAGGCTGCCAACGACTTCACTGAAGCGAGGACGATGCTGGTCCCAACCAGACACAGGTTCGGCAATGGTCCGCTGAGTCGGTTGGTTGATCGATGGTTCGGCACTGGCCGTTGGATCTTGACGTAGTTCAGCCGATGTCATCAAGGCGGCGGAAAATCCGAGCAAGGCAATCAGTTCGAGGGCAACTAATCCGGCGGCGGAAGATTTTTGTGAGCGTTTGCGGCGAGTCATGGGATTTTCTGGGGGGCTTGCATCACGGAAATTGGATCGGCTGGTGAAGTCCTGTCACTGGCAACCGGCTGAATTCGATGACCGTCATTTTCTGATTGGCTTTGGTCTGAATGACTCCGATGCAGCTGCGATGCCAGTCGGTGCCGCAATCGGCGTTTGTAAAAATGACATGGTGGCATACGACCACCAGCAGCGACCCAAAGGCTGTTTTTTCGTAGCTCAAGCCGCTAAATGTGAGAATTCGCTATTTCCCGCCCCTCCGCATTCGTTTGCAACCCTGTTAAGTGTTCACTCGGTTTGCAAAAATTACACAGTCGGAGTGGCCTCCGGTGAATGATGCTAGCGACCAACATTTGATGGCAACCGGAGATCACAATTACTACTCCCCCCGAATCGAAACAGCTGCAACAGCGCCGAGATGAAATCGCGGAAGCCTATTTTGATCAGCTGCCCTTTGATCCCTATCCCGTTCAGGAAGAGGCCCTGTTGTCCTGGTTTACATCCGAGCAGGGGGTGCTGGTTTGCGCTCCAACCGGTACCGGGAAAACGTTGATTGCCGAAGCAGCCTTGTTCGAAGCTTTGCACCTGGGCAAGACGGCGTATTACACCACACCCCTGATCGCGTTGACCGATCAGAAGTTTCGCGACATCCAGGAATCGGCTGTGCGGTGGGGATTTTCGGCCGACGATGTAGGCTTGGTAACCGGCAATCGCAAGATCAATCCCGACGCCAAAGTGCTGGTCGTGGTGGCCGAGATTTTACTCAACCGTTTGTTGCATACCGAAGCGTTTGATTTTTCGGATGTCTGGTCGGTCGTGATGGACGAGTTTCACAGCTTCAATGATCAGGAACGGGGGATCGTCTGGGAGTTTGGATTGGGACTGTTGCCATCCCACGTGCGGACGTTGCTGATTTCTGCCACGGTAGGCAATTCCAGCGAGTTTGCGAGCTGGCTGAATCGCGTGCACGATCGCAATCTGAAATTGGTAGAAAGCGACGATCGCAAGGTTCCCCTTTCGTTCCATTGGATCGACGACAAAATCCTGCCGGATCATATCGAAGACATGGTCGCGGGTGAAGAAACGGCGCGGCAAACGCCGGCCCTGCTGTTCTGTTTCAATCGGCAGCAGTGCTGGACGGTTGCCGAAATGTTGAAAGGCAAGAAGTGCGTCGACAAGCAACAGCAACAACGGCTATCGGAGCGGTTGGAGCAGTACGATTGGAGCCAGGGGGTCGGTCCCAAGCTGAAACGGATTTTGATTCGCGGGATTGGTGTGCATCACGCCGGGGTGCTACCGCGGTATCGTCAAATCGTCGAAGAATTGTTTCAGGAGAAGTTGCTATCGATTTGCGTCTGTACCGAAACGCTGGCTGCAGGAATCAATTTGCCAGCCCGTAGCGTTGTCTTGCCAACACTGCTTAAAGGGCCTCCTGGCAAGATGAAGGTCATCGAACCCAGTGGTGCTCACCAGATGTTTGGCCGGGCCGGCCGACCTCAATACGATGATCGGGGATTCGTATTCGCGTTGGCTCACGAAGACGACGTGAAAATCAACAAGTGGAAAGAGAAATATGATTCGATCCCCGAGGACACCAAGGACGCGGGGCTGCGAAAAGCCAAAAAAGCGCTCAAGAAGAAACAGCCCAAGCGACGCGAAGGGCAACAATACTGGACCGAGCAACAATTTGAACAACTGATTGCTGCCCCACCCGCGGACTTGGCCAGCCGCGGTCCGTTGACCTGGCGATTGTTGGTGTACATGCTGGACGCGTCGCCTCAAGTCGACAAAATTCGCAAGCTGCTGTCAGGGCGACTACTCAAACCAAAACAGCTGCAGGCCGCCCAAAAACGGCTTAACCGACAGTTGATAACCTTGTGGCGGGGCGGCTATGTGACACTCGATCCCAAGCCGCCGTTGGAGGAAATCAGGAATGAACAGGCTGGAGATCAGGCGGAGGATGAACCCGAAGTAGCCGAAGACGCGCCTGCTGCACCGGAAGCAGATCCGCGGTCCCTGCTGTTGAATCTGTCATCGTCTCTCGGTCAGCCTGAGCCTGCTGAAACCAAGCCGAACGGGTCAACGAAATCGGCGGATGCGCCAGCCAATGCCAGCAAGTCCGACAAATCGGATTCGCCCCGCGAGGATTACCAGCCGATCACCGCGACACCAACTGAGTCGATGGGGGATCTGTTGTTGTTGCGGGGCGTTCATCCGTTGTACGCGGTGTTTTTGATGAAGCATCTTGGGATCGCTGATCGCAATGAACGCGTGATGGCGTTGGAAAGTTTGTTGCAGTTGTCGCGCTCGTTGGGACGAGCGGTCAGAATTCCGGGGCACGAGGAACTGCCACCGGGTCCGTTGGCAACGTCTCGATTGGACGCCCAGTTGTTGCAAAATGGGTTGGCGACAGCGGAAGAATTGGGAGCGGTGGACAAGCAGGATGATGAAGAAGAATCGAAACGTGGTTGGTATGACGAGTACGTCCATGTGTTAACATTGCCCCGCAAGCTGCAACGATTGTTCGAATACGATTTTCCTGCCGTCGACGATTTGAAAATTACGCCGGTGTGGGTGGCCGGGGAGGCGCTGCAATATGGGACCGATTTCAACAAGTACGTTGTCGGTAACAAGTTACAGCAGCAGGAAGGGATCGTGTTCCGGCATTTGCTACGGATGGTGATGTTGATCGATGAGATGACTCTGTTGACTCCGGCCGACATACCGATCGAGCAGTGGCAGGACGACATGGTCGAGGTTGCCGACCAGTTGGAAGCGATGTGCCGAACTGCCGATCCCCGCAGCACCGATCAATGGCTGGCCGAAACCAGAGAGAAATAGTGGGTTGGCTGATTGCGAGGAAACGAAATGATGCGGAATTTGGCTGGCCGATCAATCGATACCTTGGGGCTGTTCTTGATATTACTTGCCCCAGGCGTGATCGGGTTTCCATTTTGGTGGGTGCTGGTATTCGTTCCGTGCTGGGTCGTTTTTCGAATCTGGTGGTTCTATCGACGGGCGGTAGGTGAAGGGTTGTTGGATGATTGAATAACGAGAGTATCGCCTTCGCTATTCGCCTTCCTTGATAACTGGCTCGAAGGCCACAGTCGTCGCCGTAATGACGCGAGTTTTAAGATCCCGGGTACCGACGATGGTAACTCGTGTCGTCCCCGGCTCCAGGTCAGTAATCGCAAAACCATTCATGGTCGCGGTTCGGTAGCCCAGTCGAGCGCGATGGGTGGTTTCGCCAACCTGCAACAGGACCTGCTGCTCTTTAACCGGCTCCGGCGATGTCTGTAGTTGACCGCAAATATAAAGCTCTTCGACGGTGGGGGTGTGAGGTGGAATGGCTTCGGGAGTAATCAGGTAATAGTTGATGCGTTTAATGTCGGCCTGCATCGTTCGTTGCAAGTGGTCTTCGGTTCGAAAACCTGCGATCAAATAGTGTTGCTGACCCGGGATTCGGATCGGCACACGGTGGATCGTCTCGTCAGAGGCGGCGATATCGTCACTCTCCACGGCGTTCATCCGGACTGGTTCGACGAACACCTTGCCAGCCTCCCAATCAAAATAGGGTTTGCTCATTCGCAACGTGATTTCAGTTTGCGGAGAGAACCGAATCTGGTGCGTCTTTTCCTTCGCATCCAAGATTTCGATCGTGTATTTTTGCTGAGCGGTGACCAACCCGGAGATGCGCAGCGGCTGGAATTTCGCGTCCGAATCGCTGGCCGCTGATTGTTGCGCGTAACCAACGCTAGCAAGAGCCAGGATCAGCAGGCAGGAAAGAAAGCGAGTCGCGAGCACGAATTAACCTCGGTTTCTGGATCGGATGGTTGTCGGTTGCCATTCGAACCTGGCCTCAGGCCAAGTCAATGTGGCAATCAATTTTGGTCAATCAATGGCGGCAAGTTGCTTCCAGTATACCAGATCACGGAATGAACGATTTGATTTTTGATTCGGTCACTCATCGTTGAATTTGTTTTTTCTTGAATTAATGAATCCATTCACTCGCGGTTTGCGAACCCACAGGCAGTCAACAACCTCGAGCGAAATCGCTTGAGGATTTTAGAATTTTAACCGTGAGGAAATGAAACATGCGTTTGCAATCAATGATGAAAACGCTGCTGGCGATTTTGCCAATGGCATTGGTGGGAACTGGTTTTGCAACGGCACAGCAGTGCCCCAGTCAGACAACTTACCATTGCCCCGGAACCACCATCGTAACGATCTCAACCGTCACCCATCCCGTGGAAGATGACATCGTTGATACGGCCGTAAAAGCAGGCAAGTTCAACACACTGGTCGCTGCCGTGAAAGCAGCCGGCCTGGTCGAAACACTCAAGGGCGAAGGTCCTTTCACCGTGTTCGCACCATCCGATGAAGCGTTCAAGAAGTTGCCCAAAGGTACTGTTGAAAACCTGTTGAAACCAGAAAACAAGAAACAGCTGGTCAACCTGTTGAAATACCACGTCGTCAGTGGTTCCGTGAAAGCAGCTGATGTCGTCAAACTGGACAGTGCCAAATCGGTAATGGGTAAGAAAATCGCCATCGAGGTCAAAGATGGTAGCGTCATGCTGAACGGCAAGACGAAGGTCGTCGCTACCGACATCACAACCAGCAACGGTGTGATTCACGTGATCGACTCGGTCATCATGCCTCCCAAAGACAAAGACATTGTTGACACCGCCGTCGGTGCAGAAAACTTTTCGACGCTGGTCGCCGCCGTGAAAGCAGCTGGCCTGGTCGAAACACTCAAAGGTGAAGGGCCATTTACGGTGTTTGCCCCTACCGACGAAGCATTTGCCAAAATTGACAAAGCGACCTTGGAAAGCCTGCTGAAGCCGGAAAACAAGGACAAACTGACCGCAATTTTGACCTACCACGTCGTCCCCGGCAAAGTCATGGCCGCCGATGTTGTTAAAATCAATTCAGCCAAAACGGTTAACGGCCAGTCGGCAGCCGTCGAGGTCAAAGGCAACGCTGTCATGATCGACGGTGCCAAAGTGATCGCAACTGATATCGAATGCAGCAACGGAGTCATCCACGTGATTGATTCTGTCATCATGCCCAAGTAGTTATGAATCTGGTTGCGAACTTCCCGAACTCCCCAAGTCTCCCACGTGCGAAGTTTCGCAACCAGTTTTTTATGAACGAATCTGAGAACGATTTACTGCCGCGGATTGCTCAAGGCGATACTGCGGCAGTTTCGTTGTGTCTGGATCGGTATGGTGGCCTGGTCTGGTCGTTAGCCAAACGCAAGTTGGCTGACCGTCAGACGGCCGAGGATGCCGTTCAGGAGATCTTTCTTAAACTGTGGGAAGTGGCTGATCGTTTCGATCCCAGCATCGCTGGAGAGACGACCTTTGTCGCCATGATTGCCCGTCGCAAACTGATTGACATTCAGCGGAAGCGACAGTTGCCCGTCAGCACGGAGCATGAGTTTGACGGATTGTGCGGCCAGATATCTGACGCGGCCTCGGCATTGGAACGCCAGGACGAAGCTTCCCGAGCTGCTGAGCTGTTACAGACTTTGCCGGCAGAACAACAAAATGTGATTAAACTGAACGTTTTCGATGGGTTGTCGCATTCGAAAATCTCGGAAGCGACCGGTCTTTCGCTGGGCACTGTCAAAACTCATATTCGTCGCGGACTGCTGAAGTTGAGAAAGTCGTTGTTTCCCGAACCCGACTACTACCGCGGCGACGCATGGGCGATTGCCAGTAGTGGGGAGGATGAACAATGACCTCGACTCCATTTCCTGACAAGAGCCCAATTGATTCCCGGCTGTTTGATTTGATGGTCAAGCAGGCAACCGAGGGATTGTCCGAAACCGAACAACGAGAATTGCAACAGCTGTCCGGTGACTACCCGGGTGAACCGGAACGTATCGAACTGACAGTTGCGGCAACCGAATTGGCAATGAATGAACAATTTGGAGCGGATCAAGCCAGCCCGGTGGTTCCTGACTCGCTTCGTCAACGTCTGAATCAGGATGCGGAACGTTTCTTTTCCGCCCCATCGAACCACACCGGCGGCAAGTCGTTGGATTCGACCGGTCAGCCGGGGGCCAGTGGTGGCAGTCGCTTGACTCCGGTATCGACGATCGGTCGGCCAGTAACCAAACGTGAAATTCTGGCGATCGTGATTGCAGCCGCTTGCCTGTTGCTGGTGTTCACCGGACTCAATCCGATGGCCTGGGACGTTACCGGTGGAAGCAAAGTGGCTGCCACGCCGCAGCAACGGTTGAATGCGTTGCTGGCTTCCCCGCCTGATGACTTGATCAGGCTTGATTGGATCCCGGTTAACGATGCGAATGTGTCGGGGCAAGTCGTTTGGAGTGACCAGCAACAAACAGGATTTATGGTCTTCAAAGATTTGGATGCCAACGATCCTCGGCAGCGGCAATATCAACTTTGGGTGTTTGATACCGATGAGGATCAGAAATACCCGGTTGATGGTGGCGTGTTTAATATTGCCAACGCGGGCCAGAGATCAGTGATTCCGATCGATGCCCGGATTCCGGTCGATAAAGCCGTCCAGTTTGCGATTACCGTCGAGCGTCCTGGCGGAGTTGTCGTTTCCGAGCGAGAGACTATTCCCGCGTTGGCCAAGCTCAATCCGTAGCTCGACCGATAAAATACACCCTCCCGCTTGCGGGAGGTTCGAGCCATAGCGAGGGGAGGGTTTATCAAGCCCCTCTCCGGCCCTGACAGGCCGACTCTCCCGAGGGAGAGTATCCAGTGGCGATCGCCAAAAAATGTCAGCCGGATCGTCCATGCTACTGGGAGCCAAAGGCGACGATAACGCCGAACTGGGTGTCCTTTAGGTCAACATTTTCGTTCGAGCCGGTAAAAATCGGGATGCTGCCTGTTTTTTCCTGAAATCAAACCTTACGAACTTCGATAATCTTGGTAAACTCTAAGGCTCGATTTTCATCAAATAAACGACCCGCCGAGGTTGATCATGGCTAAGAAATCAGGAAAAAGCAAAAAGAAACTGGAAGTCGTGCACCTCGTTTGCGAGGAGTGCGGCGACTACAACTACACCCTGCGACGCAAGTCTGGTGGCGAAAAACTGAAACTGAAAAAGTTTTGCCCCCGAACTCAGCAGCACACGACTCACGTCGAAAAGAAAAAATAAGCGTTTTCGACGGTCGTGTCCGACAAGTTATCCGACTCCTGTCAGTTTTCTGGCGGGAGTTTTTTCATGCCCGGTGGTGGTTTCTCAGCCAGCTGGAAGGCACTAGATTGGTGAAGCGGTCATTGAAAAATTCGCCAATTGTTATCACGCCGAGCAAGGAGTTCTCATGAGTCTGCGCTGGAATCTACGGATCCATGATGCCCACACCGTCGAATCCATCGAACGACATTCCAATGTCAGTCCCATCATCGCTCAACTGCTGGCCGGACGGGGAATTTGCAGTCCTGAGGAAGTCGAATCGTTCTTCAATCTGAAAATGACGGGCCTCCGACCTCCGGATCAACTGCCGGGGCTCAACGATGCCGTTGAGGTGATCTACGCGGCAGTCCAGGCTGGCAAGAAAATCTTCGTTTACGGAGACTACGATGCCGATGGAATGACCTCGACCGCGATTCTGTTTCGCTGCTTGAAACTGCTGGGCGGCAACGTCAGCTATTTCGTGCCCAGTCGATTGGACGACGGATACGGGTTGAGTATCGACACGTTGACCAAGCTGGGTAAACGCGGAGCCGAACTGATTTTGACGGTCGACTGCGGGATCGCCAGCGTCGATGAAGTTGAGTTTGCCAAATCGCAAGGCATGCAGGTCGTCGTCACCGACCACCATCATCTCGGTGCCAGACTTCCGGATGCCGACGCGATTGTCCACCCGGCGCTACCAGGGTTTGATTACCCGTTTGACGGGCTGTGCGGGGCAGGGGTGGCGTTCAAGTTGGCCTGGGGCCTGTGCATTCGGCACCACGGTTCTCAGAAGTTACCCGAAACGCTGAGGAATTTTCTGTTCTCTGCCGTTTCGCTGGCAGCGATTGGAACCGTTTGCGATGTGGTTCCGATGCGAGATGAAAATCGGATCATTGTCTACCACGGATTGAATTGTTTGCGCAGCTCAGCAGGACCTGGTCTGCGGCACATGCTGGCGGTGGCTAATCTGGTCGACAAACCGCGGGTGGTCGCCGATGACCTGGGCTTCGGTGTTGGTCCGCGATTGAATGCGTCGGGACGATTGGGGCAGGCACAGTTGGGGGTCGAACTGCTGGTGACCGAAGATGAAGATCGAGCCAAACAGCTGGCCGAGTACATCGATCAACTGAACAAGACCCGGAAAAGCCTGGAGATCAAGATCAATCGCTCGGCGGAAAAATTGATCTCGGAAAACTACAATCCCGAACGCGACGCCGCCTTGGTACTGGCAAACGCTGACTGGCACCTGGGGGTCATCGGCATTGTCGCTGGCCGGATGGCGGAACGATACCAACGACCTACGATCCTGATTTCCCTCGATGCCACCGGTGGACGAGCGGGGATCGGTTCCTGCCGTTCGGCTTGCGGGATCGACCTCTACGATGCCCTCGAAGGAGCCAGCCAGCACTTAATCAAGTTTGGGGGACACTCCGGGGCTGCAGGCCTGACAGTTGCTCCAGAGAAAATCGACGACTTCCGGGAGGACTTTTGTGAACAAGTCACGCAACAGATTGCGTTGGAAGAACTTTATCAGGACCTCGATGTCGATGCGCAAGCGTTGATCGGTCACCTGACGTTTAACATGATGCGGGAACTTGAAAAACTGGAACCGTTTGGCCAGGATAATCCGCCCCCGGTGTTGTCCGTTTCAGGAGTGGAATTGCAGGACATCCGGACGATGGGCGAAGACGATAAGCACCTGTCGTTAAGACTGTCTCAACACGGCAACATGATTCGGGCTGTCGGTTTCAACAAAGGCGAGTGGGCTGAGAAATTGTCCGGCGACGACCAGTTGTACGATTTCGCCTTCCAGCCTGTCATCAATGATTACTACGGCAAACGTAGCGTCGAAATGCGATTGATCGACTATCGCCCCAGCCAGGAAACCCCGTGACCGGACAACAGCAATTCAAATGGGTGGGCGAAAAATCATCCGAGTTGGGGCTGCCGGATCACTGGCCTCGGGACAGCGACTGGACCGTCGCGCTACAACATGCCCTGGTGACGTCCGAGTTTCAGACATTGCAGCAATTCGTCAATCTGGAACGGCGAACAGGAACCATTTACCCAGCCGCCGAGAATGTATTCGCCGCGTTTCGGGAAACGAGTTACGCCGGTGCCAAGGTTGTCATCCTGGGACAGGATCCGTATCACGGCCCTGGCCAGGCGGAAGGCCTCAGTTTTTCGGTAACCGAGGGAGTGTCCCATCCACCATCGCTGCGAAATATTTTTAAAGAGTTGCACCAGGATCTGGGCCAACCGACACCTGAAAGTGGAAGTTTGATCTCGTGGGCTCGGCAAGGCGTGTTGTTATTGAACACGGTGTTGACGGTCCGAGCCGGTGAAGCGCATTCCCATCGAAAACAAGGTTGGGAACAGTTTACCGACGAAGTCATCAGGACACTTAGCGACCGCCAACAACCGTTGGTTTTCATTCTGTGGGGCAAGCCTGCTGAAAAGAAAGCCCAGCTGATCGACCGGCGGCATGAACTGATTGTGTCAGCCCACCCGTCGCCGTTGTCGGCCAGCCGTGGCTTTTTTGGCAGTCGCCCGTTTTCGCGAACCAATGACGCGCTGCTGCGCTGGGGGCAGCAGCCGATCGATTGGTGACGATCAGTTTTGGCCTCGACCGCGCCCTCGTCTTTTGCCCCGGCCGGACTGGCCTTGGCCACCCCGCTGTTGCCCGCCTTGTGCGCCAGAACGCTGGTTGTTTTGGCCCTGGCCGCCAGCACCTTGGTTGGGGCCACCCCGTTCCTGAGCCGAATTGGCGATTTCGTTAAACTCCTGTTGGGACAGCGACGTCGGAACATCAGTGCCGCCACGCTGACGCCCTTCCTGCCGGCCGCCGACAGGGCC
>CAZJEK010000172.1:0-11710 GCA_964545005.1 uncultured Pirellulaceae bacterium | reverse complement strand
ATCCCCGACCGCCGATCGATCTCAACCCAACGCTTGACAATGATTTTTCTGACTTGGTGATGTGCTTGCTGGAAAAACAACCGGCCAACCGACCGGCTTCGGCCGAACAGGCTGGCAATGCCTTGAACCAACCGCGGGCAGATTGGGGGTTTCCTGCCGGCCGGTATCCTGCCGGTTCAACCGATGCTGTTTCCAACGATCGCGCGGAAGACGAGTCTTCCACGCCAATCATGCCTCAGCACAAGTCGAACGCGATGCGTTGGATTGTTTCCTGCGTTTTGGTTGGCCTGGGGATCTGGGGGTGGACGGTTTTCGGCCAACAGATCATTCGTATCGCGACCAACCAGGGTGAAATTGTTATCGAATCCAACGACGAAAACATCAACGTTGAAATTCTCAAAAACGGAGAACTAATCCGAGTCGTTGACTTGAAATCGGAGCAAGCAATCGAAATCAAAGCCGGCGAGTATGAAATCAAAGCCGGCAGCAACGGGAAAGATAACACGATCGCCGTTGAGCCCAACAGACTGGCGCTGAATCGCGGCGGCAAGCAAGTCGTGGTGATTTCCAAACGGGACTCGAACCTCAAATCGCCAACTGCGACAGCCGAAAATCGCAGGGAACCGACCTATGACAGCCGCACCTTTGACCAATGGATGAGCCAGGTCCAGAACGAGAAAAGCCTGGAGTTTATCAATGAGGCAGCCCGGGCGATTGGCTATTTTAGCCGCGGCGACGAATCAAAAACGAAACGAGCATTGGACTGGATTCGCCCGTTGATTCGCGAGCATGGAAGCATCGCTACCGGCGGCTCGACCGGTTTCGGACCTAAGCCAACTTGGCCGAACGCATTCATTTCATTCTTTAGACAGCTTGCCCCCGAGCTGACCGTCGAGTTCGCAATGGAAGAAATGGTCGCTGGAACTAGCCACAGTCGTGAGCAGGTATTTTGGAATTTGGTACTCGGACCGATCTACGATGACACCGGCCGCACCCATGAACACCAACAGGTGGTTCGCGATCGCCTCCCGGAAATTCTGAATCGAGGGTTGAGGGCAATCGAAGATGATCGATTGCAAGGTGAAACGCAGCAGATTCGCGAACTGATGTCCGGCGCGATCAGGACCTCGCTTCACTCCCTTCAACCCATCGAAAATCCTGGGCAGAGAGATCCAACCTTCAAATCCGTTGTTAAAACGCTCTTGGTGAAAAGACTTGCTGCCAGCCACAATGCCGAAGCCCGAGCATTCCTGGCATCGGAACTGGTCGAGATGGAGGCAGAGTCGAGTCTAGCCGTACAGGAATTCTGCGAATTGCTTGACGACCCGAGCATTCCTCAGGATTTGACGAGCCAAATGTATTTCAATCATTTGGCATTGTTGAGCAGGGATGATTTTCCAAGCGTAATTCCGACGTTGATCAACTTGTTCGAAAGCAATGCCTTGTGCGATCACCTGGCAAATGGCAGGCCCAAAAATGGGGGTGGTGGATTGATTTCAGCAACATCGTCGGAACAGGATCGCAATTTCATTCGTCTGGATATCCTGGAACGTTTGCGACGCCACGCCGATCAATCGTCCTCGGCGCTGCCCTGGTTGGATGAACTGGCGTCGCAGACTTCACAGTCGGAAGATGATTTGGCAATCGCCAGAAAAGCCACGCAGGTGGCGGCGCAAATTCGGCGATCCGAAACAGGAGCTGAGTGGGAAGACAACCAAGCACCAACTGCAGGTGGCAGCGATGCTGAAAACATGAGCCAGCCCGACGATTCAACAAGTCGCGATTCGGCTCCGTTAGAGACAAAATTGACTGACAAGACACTGCACGGCAAAACACTCAAAGAGTGGATTCGGATTTTAAAAACCGAACTCGACCCAAAGACCGTGTTACAAGCTTGCAAAGCGATTGGTGAATTGGCCGAGCATGACGAGTCGAAATCGGAAGCGGCGATACAATCGTTGATCGAATGGATTGAAGCAAACAAGCATTTCGAGGTCGATCTTTCCGCCCGCCCCGGCCGTATTGAGACGGTTGACGTCATTATCTCAACGGCGGTCAAATCGCTAACCAAGCTGCTGACTGAGCACGACTCGCTTCACGAACAAGCATTTGAATCCGTTACTGATGTATTGCGAATTGCCCCAGTTGTCAGAAAAGGTACTCGCATCGGGTCAAGCTACCAAGGCAACCAACTTGTTCAGGACGCGATTGGAGACGCGGCATGCAAGTTTTTTGCTCGCCGCTTAAAACCGCAACAGGCAATCGAATTCATCGAAACACACCTGGTCAACGGTACTGAAGCTAGCGGCTTTCGCCTGCGAAAACTTCCGAGTGAAAAAGAGTTTGCCGCCACGATCAGACAGGAGCTGCCTGCGTTAATTGAGTCGATCGAAACTTGGCCTGAAATCGCTAAGTCAGAATCCCAGCGTGCCAACGCGCGGGAGTTCCTACGCCTTGGGCAGTACTATTTTGAGAGCGATGAGTTTAAGGAGGCAGCGAAGACTGTGATGGAAAAACTAAGCCCTGACGAAGAGGAATGAACAGTGGCCAAAAAAACACAATCTCCTGCGCACAAACCATCTCAGCCGGGAGATCGGTCACCCGCATCGCAAAACGCGCACACCTGTCGGCAAAGCAGCGGATCGGGCAATGGTAATTGTCGCAATGCCTTTCATGGGACCTGTTCGGTCGATCACCGGTGTTGCGTTTAAAACAAGATCTTGTCGCCCGACAGCGTCGCCGGATCGATTATCTGAGCGCGGCTTACGCGATCCTCGATCTCGGAAATCTGCGCTTCAACCTGGCCCTGACGTTCCTTCGCAGCGTGATATTCCGCGTCGCCCCCACCAAACTTTAACTCGAACTTAAACTTAAGCTCTACTTCTGTTCAGTCATTGGTCCGCTCACCGGCGGTGCGCCCTGAGATTCCCCAGTGTTCGTTGACAGGTGGATCAATTTGTCTCCCCCACCCCCATCCCCTTCCGTCCTTGAAATCCGCGATCCTTTGATAAAGTTGAAGACTTCAAGGGGCGGATTCAAAGGGGGAGGGGGCGAATTATTCTTGCAAGGAAATCCACGGAGCATAGAACCAAAGACAACGGGACCCTTTGAACAGCTCTCCGTGAACTCTGTGTCTCTGTGGTTTTTACCGAACTGACCTTACGCCAAGTTTTGCTTTTACCCGTCGAATAACCCGCGGCGCAAACAAGCCTTTTGGGCAATAGCCAAGCTTGTTTTTGGATTGCAGTAGCCGAAGCTAACGCTCAATCGGATCATGAAAGCACGCCAGCGTCAGCGTGTGCTTCGACAACCCCGCCGGTGCAAAAAGGGATCCAACAATGTTATGCTGATCGGTGTACCGTCACCGAAAAATTCCATCTGCAACTGCATATGACTCAGTCTGAAGCTCAGGTCCAAGCCCATTTACGATCCAATATCCGCATGCTCGGTGACTTTCTCGGCCAGACCATTATTGACCAGGAAGGCCAGCAGGTTTTTGAAACTGAGGAACAAATCCGCCAACTGGCAAAATCGGCCCGCAGCGGGGACTCCGACGCCGAACAGAAACTGGTGGCACTGATTGCTGATCTGGCCAACGACCTGCCATTGGCCAATGCTAACCTGAAGGCCTTTTCGACCTACTTTCAATTGGTCAACCTGGCCGAAGAATTGGAACGCGTCCGCGTGCTGCGTGAACGAGCCCAGGAAGCCTTTGACGCTGGGCAACCGATGGATGAAACGGTCGGCGGTGCGTTGGAGACACTCAAACGAGAAGGCATGACGGCCGACGATGTCCGAGCTACCCTGGCTCAGCTGTCGATCACGCCAGTCTTCACCGCCCACCCCACCGAATCCAAACGCCGGACGATCCGCCAGATTCTGCGCCGAATTTCCGAACTGCTCCAGGAATCCGGCTCCAGCGATCTGTTCGAGAAAGAACGTGCCAAAGTCCGAAAAAGACTGCACGACCACATCGTGCTGTTGTGGCAATCGGATGAAACCCGCGAGCGACGTCCAACGGTGATGGACGAAGTTCGCAACACCGGTTTGTACTTTTTCGAACGAACCCTGTTGAAACTGATTCCCCGGATGTACGAGGAACTGGAAAACGCGCTCACCAAGTCATTTCCAGGTGAGTCGTTTGAGGTGCCCTCGTTTTTGAAATACGGATCGTGGATTGGGGGCGATCGCGATGGCAATCCGTTTGTCACGATCGATGTCACGCGGCAAACCCTGGTCGCCCATAAAGATTTAGTGCTGGAGTTCTATGCCCGGGAGATCCAGGGCCTGTACGAACTACTCAGCGTCTCGCGGCTGCGCAACGGTTTCTCGCAGGAGTTCCTCGATAGTTTGCAGGCCGATATGGAACGAGCCGCAACCGGCGAGGACGACCTGGTGCATCGCTTCCAGCAAGAACCTTACCGGCAAAAACTGGTGTTGATGTATCGCCGGCTGCTGGTGACCCGCAGATTGAACCAGACCGCGTGGTCCGACACGCCGAGCGAAGCCCTGGCCTATCGAGATTGCCAGGAGTTTCTGGACGATCTGTACCTGATTCGCGACAGCTTGATCGCCAACAAAGGTCGGCAATTAGTCAGCGGTCAGTTTTCCAGACTCGTTCGAGCTGCTGAAGTTTTCGGTTTCCATCTAGCGACCCTGGATGTGCGACAGCACGCGCGACACCACCGGGCAGCGGCGACGGAAATCTTCGAATTCAATGGTACCACCGACGACTACGGTGCACTGGACGAGGCTCAGCGAGTGGCGTTGTTGACGGCAGAAATTCAGCTGCCTCGCCCCTGGACCGGCGGCAGACGAATCGGAGGAGGTTTCGGTTTCAGCGATGCGACCAATGAACTGTTGACTCTATTTCGGTTGATCAACATGGCGCAACATAAGTTCGGACCCGAGGCGATGAAAACTTACATCATCAGTATGACCCAGGGCGTCAGCGATTTGCTGGAAGTGCTGCTGCTGGCCGATGACGCCGGATTGTCCGGCCGCATCGACATTGTGCCGCTGTTTGAAACGGTCGACGATCTCAAGGCTGCTCCCGATGTGATGGCTCAGTTGTTTGAAAACCCGGTTTACGCCGAACACCTGAAACAACGGGGCAACGCTCAACAGATCATGATCGGCTATAGCGACAGCAACAAGGACGGCGGTTATCTGCAAGCCAACTGGATGCTGTTTCAAGCCCAACGGCGACTGGCCAAGACCTGCGATCAACACGGTGTCGCCATGACTCTGTTTCACGGTCGAGGTGGTTCGCTGGGCAGGGGAGGGGGACCGACCAATCGCGCGATCCTGGCTCAACCACCGGAATCAGTCCGCGGGCGAATCCGGATCACCGAACAAGGCGAGGTCGTCAGTTCCCGATACAGCAATCCGGAAATCGCTCACCGCCACCTGCAGCAGTTGATGCATGCCGTTTTGTGTTCAACCGGTACCCGACCGGAGTACGATCAAATCGCTGGCTGGTCCGCGGCCATGGACCAGTTGAGCGAATTGGCGTATCGCAAGTATCGGTCGCTGGTCGAACGTGACCGGTTCATCGATTACTTTCAGAACGCTTCTCCAATCGACCAGATTGGAAGCCTGAACATCGGCTCCCGCCCTTCGCATCGCCGGGCGACCAAAACGCTGGACGATTTGCGAGCCATCCCCTGGGTCTTCGCGTGGACGCAATCTCGCACCAACGTCCCCAGCTGGTATGGAATCGGAACCGCGTTTTCAACCTGGTTGGGTGAGCAGGACTCCGAGCAACGTTTGACCCTGATGCAGGAAATGTACCAACAGTGGCCGTTCTTTCGGACGCTGCTCAGCAATGTGCATTTGGGCATGGGGCGCGCCGATATGGCGATCGCCAAGCAATACGCCGAACTGGCAGGCGGCATCGGCAAGGAAGTGTTTGCCGACATCGAAGCCGAGTTCGCACTCAGCCGACACCACGTTCTTCAAATCACCGGCGGGGACCAACTGCTGCATACCGAACCCTGGCTGCAACACAGCATCAAGGTTCGCAACCCGTACGTCGATCCACTGAACTATATCCAGGTAGAACTGCTGCGGCAGTTTCGAGCCAACCCTGACCAGCCCGAGGCGGCTCAACTTCAGTCTGCGATTCTGCAAAGCATTAATGGCATCGCCGCCGGGTTACAGAACGTGGGGTAGGCATTATCGGCGTTCGCTTAGCACCGTCGATACCCTCCCGCTCGCGGGAGGGTCGAGCCAAAGCGAGGGGAGGGTTTATCGAACCCCTCTCCGGCCCTGATAGGCCGACTCTCCCAAGGGAGAGTATCTATCTCCAGCGGCTTTGGCGCTAGCCACCGACCATCCGAAATTTACGCGTCAACTAGCTTTTGTCCGGGGCTAACGCCCAATTCAGCTGGGCAAAAAATGTCAGCCTCCCCGTCCTCTGCGCCTCTGCGGTTTTTTGTTTTAATCCGAAAACGCAATTCACAGATAAACCCCAGCCCACCATCATGCCAGAATTTCACGAACGACATTCCCGTGCACGTCAGTCAGCCGAAAGTCTCGGCCCTGGTACTTATAAGTCAGCTGCTCGTGGTCGACTCCCAGCAAGTGAAGAATCGTTGCGTTCAAATCGTGAATGTGCACTGGGTCTTCGGTGATGTTGTAGCAGTATTCGTCGGTCGCACCCAAGGTCGTGCCGGCCTTGATTCCGGCACCGGCCAACAACACAGTAAAACATCGCGGATGGTGGTCGCGACCATAGGTCGTTTTCGAGAGTGCCCCCTGAGAGTAAATCGTTCGACCGAACTCGCCTCCCCAGACAATCAGCGTATCATCCAGCAGCCCGCGCTGTTCGAGATCGTTGATCAGGGCAGCAGTGGCCTGGTCGGTATCATTGACTTGTCCTTGAATCTTCTTCGGCAAATTGTTGTGGTGATCCCAGCCCATGTGGAACAGTTGGATAAACCGCACATCTCGTTCAGCCAGCCGACGCGCAATCAGGCAATTCGACGCATAACTACCGACTCGATGCACATCTTTTCCGTACGCATCCAGTGTCTGTTTGGTCTCGGTCGAAAAATCAAGCAAGGCCGGAACACTGTCCTGCATGCGGAACGCCATTTCGTATTGGGCGATCCTGGTTTCGATTTCAGGATCGGCCACGTCAGCAAAACTTTCCCGGTTTAACGCGGCGATACGATCGATCGTACGACGCCTCATCGCTCGATCGATGCCATCGGGGTTGGACAGATACAGCACCGGGTCACCGCTATTGCGAAACTTGACTCCCTGGTGCTGGGACGGCAGAAAACCGGCCCCCCACAATCGATCGTACAGCGGTTGATCGTCCGGCCGTCCACTGCCAAACGACGTCAACACGACATAGGCCGGCAAGTTTTTATTTTCGCTGCCCAGCCCGTACGCCGCCCAGGCTCCGATACTCGGCCGTCCAGCCAGTTGGGAACCGGTTTGGCAAAACGTAATCGCTGGATCATGGTTGATCGCTTCGGTGTGCATCGAGCGGACCATGCAGAACTTATCCGCAATGCCAGCCATGTTGGGAATCAGCTCACTCATCCACATGCCGGATTCGCCGTGCTGTTTGAATTTGAACTTGGAGGGGGCAACGGGGAACGTTTTTTGCCCGCTGGTCATCGTGGTCAGTCGTTGGCCCTGGCGGATGGATGCTGGCAAATCCTCGCCAAAATGGTCGACCATCGACGGTTTGGGATCGAAGAGATCCATCTGCGAAGGTGCGCCCGACTGAAACAGGTAGATCACACGCTTGGCCCGAGGCGCAAAATTGGGAAAGCCGTCTTGTTGTGCGACGACGGTGTTGCCTTTCAAGGAAGCCATCGCCGCCGCCCCCAATGCTGCGGCTCCGCCTTTGAGAAACACGCGACGGTTCAGTTGGTCCTGAAATTGAAATCGATTTTGCTGGTTCATCGTCTACTGTCGGGTAACAACTTCATCCAGGTTCAATAACACGTTGGCGGTCAAGGCATAGGCGGCCAACTCACAGCGTTGAGCTTCATCCAGCGACTGGGCGTACCCAGGATCGACAAACTTGAGAAACGAAGTCGCTCGCTCCGGGTTGTCGCGAAACACTTTCAGGTCCTGCTGAAATCCATCCAGCAGGAGAGTAGCTTCCCGTGGATCGGGCTTTCTGGCGGTCAACCATTCGAATGCGAAAGCGATCCTTTGTTCTGGGGTATCACCACCTTCGCGCACCATCCGTTGAGCCAGTGCTTGAGCTGCTTCGACAAAGGTATTTTCGTTCAGCAGTGACAAGGCTTGCAATGGCGTGTTGGTGCGTGAACGTTTGATCGTACAAGTTTCCCGATTGGGCGCATCAAACAACAGCATGGTCGGAGGTGCCGCCGTTCGCTTCCAAATCGTATATAGCGTACGACGATAACGACCTTCGCCCTGGTCTGCTTTGTAGTTGCGCAAGTTTCCGTATTTGCTGGTTTCGTCCCAGACTCCCGGTGGCATGTAGGGACGGACACTGGGACCACCAATCTTTTGCACCAGCAGCCCAGACGCGGCCAACGCCTGGTCGCGAATCGTTTCAGCATCCAGCCGAAACCTGGAGCCGCGAGCCAGCAACCGATTTTCGGGATCCAGCTGAAGACTTGCTTCGGTAACTCGCGATGATTGGCGATACGTGGCGCTGGTGACCAGCAACTTGATCATTGCTTTCATGTCCCAAGGACGCGCGGGAGTACCGGCGACCGCCGGAGCAAATTCCGGATCGCGAAACTCGACCGCCAACCAATCCAGCAGTTCCGGATGCGTCGGAAAGTCGGCTTGGGTCCCAAAATTTTCGGTGGACTTGACGATCCCGGTGCCGAACAGCATTTGCCATGTCCGATTGACCCAGACCCGCGACGTCAGCGGGTTGGATTCGTCGACGATCCAGCGAGCCAGCCCCAGACGATTGACGGGCTGGTCGTCAGGCAGCGGCGGTAAAAATTTCGGCAACGCCCGTTCCACAGGATCGCCAGGTTGGTCATATTCGCCGCGGCGAAGCACGAATGCTTGACGCGGCGGACCTTCCCTCATCACCATCGTGGTAGGAATGTATGCGATGTAGTCTGCTTTCGATTTCTTCGTTTCCGCAATTTCCCGATTGATCCGCATGAAATCGCTCGCAACGTGTTGGCGAAAGTGCTGCGCCAACTTATCCTGCTCAGCCGGCGTTCGATCAGCCGTTACTTTCTGGGCGGCGGCCCGAACGTCGGTCGGCAATCCGGCGGCATTGAGTTCCAGCGATGTGGGATCAAGACTGGTTTGATAAATGCGAAATCGTCCCAACGCGTGTTGGGCATAGATTGATCGGTGATAGAGCTTGACGGACACGATCGCATCCGAATCCGTTTCAATCACTTGCTCCGTCGTCAGCAGCAGACGATTGGACTGCCCTCCGGAAACATCAAACCCTACCGTCGCCCAACCCTTGCGAGAGTTGTTCTTTTGAGACAGATCCTCTTCGATCAGAATCCTGGAGGCATCCCAATTGGGTTGCGAAAAATCGGCTCGGGCCGAGACAAACTGAACAGGCTGCACTCCGTTAGCGGATTCGATTTCGCAAATGACATCGGTCAAAACAAAATTCCCGTTGCTCGGTGACCTCCCCAAAAACTTGAACGGCAGCGAATCGTCAGGAATGACTTCGATCACCAATCCGGAGAACTGCCCGTTTTGGATTGGGAATTCGAATTCGTAAACCGGATTCGGTGGGCTTTTGCCTGTCGCCAAAAAGGAGCCATCGGCAAGCTGTTTAAATTGGGTACCTTGCTGACATTCAATCTTCTCGATCGTGACCGGTTCCCAGGGATCAACCGATTCAGTGTCCAAATCCAGCGATGCGATCCAGGTCTCAATCTGTTCGGAGTGCGTCTCCTGTTCGGCCACCAATTCAGCTTGCAATGCCTTCAACCGGGCATCGAATTCCGCAAGTTTTTGCTCGTGCTCGGGCGTTTTCAACTGGTATAAAGGTGGCGTGTTTTCTCCATTCTTGCCCGCCGGCGCCAGGACGCCAGATTCTTCGACAGAATTGAAAAACGCATACAATTGATAAAACTCTTGCTGGGAAATCGGGTCGTACTTGTGATCGTGACAGCGGCAACAGTTGAGCGTCAATCCTAACCAGGTGAGTCCTGTAGTTTCGACTCGGTCGATTACCGTTTCGACGAACCACTCTTCAACAATCCGACCGCCTTCGCCATTCAACCGATGATTGCGATTGAACCCTGTGGCAATGATCTGATCGGGCGTGGGATTGGGAAGCATGTCCCCAGCGAGCTGCTGGATCGTAAACTGATCGAAGGGCAGGTTCTGGTTATAGGCATTGATCACCCATTCTCGCCAAGCCCAAATGTCGCGACTGCCATCGGATTGAAAACCATTGCTGTCGGCATAGCGGGCGTAATCGAGCCACGGCCGGGCCATTTTCTCTCCGAAAGCCTCGCTGGCAAGATAATGGTCGACCAGCTGTTCATAGGCATCGGGTGACTGGTCAGCGAGATAGTTGGCAATCTCATCTGGCGTGGGAGGCAGGCCGGTCAGGTCCAGGGCCAGGCGACGAATCAGCGTTCGCCGAGACGCCTCCGGCGCCGGCTGTAATCCGGCGGATTTCATCCGCTGAAGCACAAAATGATCGACTGGATTTCGAGCCCAACCGGAGTCGTCTTCGGGAACAGCTGGGCGAGTCGGATTGGTAAACGCCCAATGACCTTGATACTTGGCCCCTTGTTCAACCCATCGTTTCAGCAGTTGCTTCTGCTCTTCGGTCAGCTGTTTGGGAAAGTCGGCTGGCGGCATCGGATCGTCAGCATCGAAAATTCGATCAATCACAGCGCTGTCATGACTCGACCCCGGCACGATTGCCGGATGCCCCGAATCTCCCGCCTGAGTTGCCAATTCAAATTCGTCCAACCGCAAACCACCCTCGTTGGTAGCGACGTCGGGTCCATGGCAGTTGAAACAGATACTGGTCAGGATCGGCCGAATTTGCCGATTGAATTCGATCGGCTCCTGGCCGACCGCAGCGGACACGCCAAACCAGATCAACAGCGCCGTTGCCAGGTTGGCGCACGGCAATGACAAGCAGGCTCGTACAGAAAAATCGCTCGACTTAATCATGGTCATTCATGGACTGCGTCAATAAAACAATCGATGGCTGTGTTCATTCAATCATAGTTGAAGACCAGAATACAGCCCCATACCGTTTTGGCCACCGGGTTCGATGCTCCAGCGAACCGGACTGCTGGTTCGCCAATTTTTTTTATTGGTCAACGGTCAATCAAAAAGCTGTGTGGTCAGCGTGAGCTGGACAAGGTAAATTCTTCGTTATTGTTTAAATCGCACGATGGATCACCATGCTCAGTTCACTCAGCTACCTTCGGTCCCGCATTCGCCGAATCGGCGCACCGCCTGGTGAAATCCATTCGGAACACCATCAGGAAACTGAATTCGAACCGATGCGAATCCGGATGATTCGCTACTCGGAATCCGATTTTCAGTCGACAAGATTAAAAACAGGTGCTGATCTCCCCACCGTCGACCCGCAATCAATCCTGTGGGTCGACCTGCTCGGTTATCTGGACACCAAACGCTTGTCCGAAGTTGCTGAGCATTTTGCAATCCCGGACCTCGTCATCGAAGATGCCATCGACGTTGGCCAGCGTCCCCTGTTTGCCTCGGGCGACGATTGGTGTTTCCTGTCACT
>CAZJEK010000171.1:0-11803 GCA_964545005.1 uncultured Pirellulaceae bacterium | reverse complement strand
GCCTGGTTCATCATCAAGGAGGGAGCGCTGCGAAATGATGCGACGCTGATCCAGCAAGGCTGCCGGATGCTGGACTGGATGTGGGAACGCGGTTGGGATCGCGAGCACGGTGGGCTGTTGTACTTCTGTGATCTCTGGAATCGGCCCGTGCAAGAGTACTGGCACGACATGAAATTCTGGTGGCCGCACAACGAAGCCATCATCGCGACGCTACTGGCCTGGACGGTGACCAGGGATGAAAAGTACGCACGTTGGCATCAGCAGGTTCACGATTGGTCCTATCAGCACTTCGCCGATCATGAGTATGGTGAGTGGTTCGGCTATCTGCATCGCGACGGCAGTCTGAGTTCCTCGCTTAAAGGCAACCTTTGGAAAGGACCGTTTCACTTGCCACGCATGCAACTGGAGTGCTGGCAACTTCTGGAACAACTTGATCGCGTCCAATGATTACCCATCGGGATCATCCAACAGTTCCTGCAATCGCGATTGCAGCACTGGAGAGAATTTTGCGAGCCACGAATCGTTGATGATTCCAATCGAGATCATATCGAGAATATGGACTCGATCTTTCAGGCGAAACGATGTGAGTTTCATTTTGACCAGTGAGTGTTTTCGTGTCTTCGATCAGTTCGTATTGGTCAATTTCGGGAACTGGTTCCGGGTAGTCTTCCCGCACCTTCGTACCAGCAAAAAAGACATGTACCGCGTCCCGTGCTTTAGCGTCAGGGCCATCCAGAAACATCGTGACTCCGGCGGCACGAGCGATACCTACAGCTTAACGACACGTTGTCCAAGCCCGCCAGATCGCATCAGCCAGCGGCACATGCAAACAAACTCCGCCGGTACTGCAATTGTTCGTTCTTCATCAGATCAACTCGAATTGAACGGCGACTACCAAAACCAAGACGACAAAGACGGCTGCGATCTGGCTTCCGACAAACAGTACGAATGCGAATCTGCCTAAGAACCCGGCCAGCGAAGTTGCTCTCTTGTTCAATGAAATGAAAACAATCACCAAACCAATCAGCGATATTCCTGCTCCTACTGCAACCGCAAAGACAGGGCTGAAGCCACGCAGGATTAACATCAAGCCGGACCCGAGACCAGCGAAAACTCCCTGAATCAGGCAATTAATGCCCAAGCTCCTCACGTCCCGTTGTCGTTGATCCAATCGCCGCTGCCGATCTTCATTCGATTCCGCTTCCAAGGATGCCTGCGATGGTCTCCAAAAAAGCTGCACCGAAATGTATGCGGCGATCGGTGCGATGGCACCGAAAATAATGGCGTTTTTCCAATGCTCTCCCGCTGACGTCAACGATGTTTCGTCACTGGTGATTGCCATGACCAAACTTATCAGTGCACCTAAAAAGCAGATGACACTGACGGCGAAAAATGTGAATGCAGGCATCCGAAACGATGGGCTAAACGTGCGAACAAGAGAAAACCAGATTGTCTTGGTGCGGCCAATTATTAGTGCAAATTGAACCGCCGCAACCGACGCCCTAACCAACTTAACCAAAGACCCCAGGCTTCCCGGAAGACCCATTCTAGCAATTTCCGTCGACTCGACGCCGAGTCTTCCAGGGACTGGACAGTTAATGCCAAGGTCATCGCGAAAATCGCTAACGCGCTGTGACCGTTTAAGTCGATAGCAGATAAACCTTGCGGATTATCCAAATCCTGACGGACAGATTGACTTTACGGTACGCGTCCCCATGTCCAACCCCGGACAACAACTCAAAGCACTCGTCGCCACTATCGTGACGGCCGCAGTTTGCTGCTGCGCAGTGCTGTGGCTGTTTCCCAACCACCAATCTAATGACCAGATCAACTGGAATCCGGTCCAAACGGAGGAGAAATCGGATTCGGCCAAGGCCCTGGCAGCCGAAATGGCCCCGCACGACCAATCGGCCAAAATCCTGGCAGTCTCAGATTCGACCATCCTTCACACGGCCGAATCGGCCATGCTACCAAATCAATCAGCCAACCCCAGCGCTGATCAACGGATTGAGTTTGATGAACAGGATCTGGCCATTTTTGCCGCCCTGCCACCGATCTGCACCGAAGACCTGAAGCTGGCTCAAACCGCCACGCCTCCAACCGTCACGGCGCCACCGGCAGCAGCCGCACCAACGGCATCGGAGCCAAGTCCACCTGCTGCCTCTGCCACTTCAGTGAATTCACCAGCCGATCTCGAGCCGGCAACAGCGGTCCAGCCAACGGCCGCAACTATCCCCAGTCAGGTCCAGCCTACCGGACAAACGGTCAGCCAGGTTTCCTACTTCGAACAGTCTGACATCGACTCCGGATTGGTCTGGAACATCCCTCCCGAACAGCTGAACGCATACTTTGAACAAGCCAACGAACTGGCCAATCGCAACCAGTTCGATCCCCACGTGCAATCTGCCTCGGGAATTTACAACCCGCACGCCGCCGCCACCAGCGTCGTCAGCACCAATCACCTGTCGACCGATGAAGATCCGCACCTGGAAATCTATTCGCGGTCTCCCTTTCCGTCGGCCAAGGACTGTGCCACCTGCCACCAGCAAATCTATGAAGAATGGGCGGCATCCAGTCACGCCTACGCCGCCGTTTCCCCGATGTTCCATGTCTTCGAAGATACGATCAATCGACTTTCTCAAGGAACGATCGGCTATTTTTGCTATCGCTGCCATGCCCCGGTCGCGACCACGATGGGGTTACGACGCGACCAACCAATTTACGATGGCCCCCGCGTGTTCCGCGAAGGCGTGACGTGTGTTGCCTGCCATCGCGTGAAAACTCCCTACGGCAAAGTCGACGGGGAACGACGCATCGAGCCCGGTGATATTTACGATCCTGTCTATGGAGGCAGTGACGGCACCGGCGTTTCGATTGCAGACAAATACCAGGAGTTTTTCAAAGTCAAAACGGATCGGCATCAACACAAGGGCCCCGGCCAAGCGATGCACCGGCGATCAATTCAATTTGAAGAATTATCCAAGTCAACCTTTTGCGTATCGTGCCACCAGGTTGCGGTCGAGCCGGGAATCAAACTGGAAGTCGTGTGGGATCAGTATCGGGCATCGCCCGCCTATCGCGATGGAGTCACTTGCCAGGATTGCCACATGGGTCGGATCCCAGGAGTCGATGAGGGTTACTCAATCGGCCCCGCCGCGATCGTCAACGATCGAGTCGTCAATCCGGAACGAAAACATTCCAATCACGTGTTCTACGGCCCCGGCTATTCGATCGCGCACCCGGGAGTGTTTCCCGACAATCTCAAAGCCGATCGCTGGACCGTTCCACAATGGCTGGAGTTTGACTGGCGAGCTGGCTGGGGAACGGATGCCTTTGAAGATGCCATCGCCGATGGTCGCCTGCAGTACCATTTCCCTCCGACTTGGGCCGAGGTCGACGACCGCTACGATGCCCGAGAAATCGTCGACGCCAACTTGAAAAAGTTGCGTTACAAACACGAGTTGCGAAAACAGCTGCTCGAAAACGGTTCTCAACTGGACGGTCCATTTTTCAATCAGGATCCGCTGCGTGGGCAACCCCTTCGCTTCCGTTACTGCATCACCAACTTGAATCCAGGTCACAACATGCCGTCGGGTTCACTCGGGGCCCAACCGCAGATCTGGTTGAACGTAGTTTTGATTGATCCGGCTGGCAATCGAATCTGGGAATCGGGTTACCTCGACTCCAATGGTGACCTGGCGGACAACCATTCGTTGGATGTGTTGGCCCGAAAGGTTCCGCTGGACACGCAACTGGTCAACTTTCAAACCAAGTTCCTGACAACCAATGTCAAAGGAACCGATCGGGAAATGTACTTGCCGGTCAATTTTGATTTCGACCAGCTCCCCTTTCTCCGCCCGCCTCAACAACCGGTTTCGGTCATCAATCACCCACCCTTCATTCGAATGGAAGGTCACTCGATTCCACCACTGGGAAAACGAAACGCCAAGTTTTCGGTCCCGGGCCATTTGATTCAGGCACCGGGCACCTATCGACTATCGGTTCGGATGCGGAGCCGTGCGGAGCCGATCTATTTCATGCGATTCTGTAACGCGACGACGGAGATGCAGCGGATGATGAACGAATGGATCTGCGATTTTCACACCAGTACGGTTACGTTTGAAGTTCGCTAGCCCCTGGGCCAACTGCTACCGAAATGTATCGCACGCCACCACAGTCCACCTTGCTGTTGACCATCGCCGTGATCTCGGCGTTCCTGGTCACGATCAGTGCTATCCGGTGGTGGGATCAGGAACCGACCCAACAACGTTCGCTCAATTCGTTCGAAGCTTCAAGTAACTTGGCCGGCACATCATCGCCGGCTCATGACTCGCTCCGTCACACGCCCATCGAGAACCTGCTGGCTACGCTGGATTGGCAACCGATTGCAATTCCATGTTCGGCTGGGGGAACCCGGGCGCTGGTTCAAATCACCAGCCCTGATCATTCATCAGGTTGGATCGCCCAACCGGTTCTGGAACAACTTCCAAACGACAATCCGACGAATCAACTGGCGACTGGCTGGCCACGGTCAGCCTTCGACGAATTGGCCTTTGAGCCAATCCCTCAACCGACCAGCGACATGCTGGCAGCCAACACCAGCCCGACGCGACAGCGAGTGGATACCACACCCGCGCACCAACCTGAAAACATGGCCAACCAGTTCGCCCCAGCCAACGGCGGACTCAACGACTTTGAAATACCACCCGACCCTGACCGCACAATATTGGACAACTCGGTCTGGACGATCCCGAGCGTCGATCGCGCGCCCCTTCAAACCGATTCAAACGACTTTGCTCCCATCCAGGTGGCTTCCGCGACAGCAGAAATTCCTTCATCCGATTCCAGCGATCCTGCCTTAACGCCAACTCCTTTTACAGGTTCGGGCGAACGATCGTTTTCAACGCCCAGCCTTTCGCGGAACGCTTCATCTCTCATCGCTCAGCCGGGAGCGACTCAAACTGCCGACAGCCAACTGCCCCATGTGCTGCGAGGCGCCGATCAATTCAAGTTGGCCGAACAACCCAAACCTGGAGAACACTATCGAGATGATCGCCCGATCACCGACCCGGTGGCTCATCATGTCGGTGCCCTGCCCCATGATTTTTCGCCCGATCCAACTTACGACGGCCTGTTTTACGACTCGGGTTCTCAGGCGATGGTCTATGAAGGCAAACAGCTGTATGCCAACCAACGGCCGCTGGTCGAACTGGGCCGGCCCTGGTATCAACTGGGACAGCTCTCACCCGGTTACAACTGGTTCGGCAAGCACAACACGATCACGCCGCAGTTTCTGGTCTACGGCGACTACCGAACCACGGTGGCTTCCAACACCGTCAACGGCGACAACCAGTCGTTGATCGCGCACGAATTGAACTTGGACCTCGATCTCAAGCTGACCGGCACCGAACGTTTTCACGCATTCATTTCACCGCTGGACGACGGGGTTCGCAACACGCGCTACCTGCTGGACGAAGACGAGCTGATCGGCGAACTGGATGCCAATTTTGACTTCGGCTATTTCGAGGGTGACCTGGGCGCGATCGTTGGCGGCATGGTCGACGAAACGCTGCCATTCGACATGCCCTTCGCGATTGGTGTGATGCCGCTGCTGTTGCAAAACGGGATCTGGATGGAAGATGCCTTCCTGGGAATCGCCGCGACGATCCCGGCTCGAAATTCGGCTCGCTTGAACATCTCCAACATGGACATCACGTTCTTTGCTGGCTATGACAAAATCACATCACCAGCGTTCCCGGGTGACGACAGTGCCGCGCGGATGTACGGAGTGGCCTCGTTTATTGAAGCACTCAACGGGTACTTTGAAATCGACTATGCGTTTTTGGACGACCGCAGTTTCGACGATCGAAGTTATCACAACCTGGGGTTTGCCTACTCGAGGCGATTTGGCCGGTTGCTGTCCAACTCAACCCGTGTGATCGTCAACGCGGGTCAGTCAACGGATCAGGTTGCCAACACGGCTGATGGAGTATTGCTGCTGTCGGAGAACTCGTTGATCACCGGGCACCCTTCGACGCTGGTTCCCTACTGCAACCTGTTCGCCGGTTTCGACCGACCGCAATCAGCAGCCCGAGCGGCTCAAGCTGGTGGGATTCTGCGAAACACCGGGATCCTGTTTGAGTCCGATGGGATGACCAATTACCCGACGCTGGACCCAACGGCCAACGATACCTTTGGAGGAGCACTGGGCATCAATCTGATCGCCAGCGACTTTAGCCAGCAATTGGTCCTGGAAACGGCGATGCTGGGCGTGATGGGAGATGACGCCAACCGCAACGCACCGGGAGAACAGATTGGAATTGGATTTCGATATCAGCTGCCATTAACCAATGCCGTCATCTTCCGCGCCGATGGCATGTACGGCTGGCTGAATGACCAATCTGACATTCGCGGGTTGCGGTTTGAGCTGCGTCGCAAGTGGTAGTCCCGTTGCGACAGGGTGGGGGAAGGAGTTTTAGTCGTTTCGCCGAAAGGTTGACATTTTTTGTCCAGCCGATTGGGCGCTGGCCCCGGACGAAATCTAGTTAACGCGTATGTCTCGGAAAGTCGGTGGCTAGCGCCAAAACCGCTGGAGGCAGATACTCCCCCTCGGGAGAGTCGGCAGAGTCGGCCTATCAGGGCCGGAGAGGGGATTCGTAATCCCTCTCCTCGCTTTGCAGGATCAATTGAAAAAAACACAGAGTCCACGGATAAACTCCGTGTTCTCTGTGCGTCTGTGGTAAAGAAAGCCATCTCCGCCGGATATCGGCACCGCGAGGGCGCTACTTCTTAACTTCAAAACCCGACTTCTGCAGCTGCTTGGTCACCGCAGCAGTGATCGCGTCGCCCAATGTATCGCCTTCCCCCTCAGCCATTTCCTTGCGTTTGGAGGCAACGAACTTTTCACGTTCCGCCGTCACCTTAAGCAGCTTCTTTTGAATCTCACCACGCCGACTGGCCAGTTTTTCGACGTGAGCCTGACGTTGTTCAGCGGTCATCTTCTGCATTTCTTTGGGCAGTTCCTCAACCTTCACTTTGGACAGAATTGTCTTGTCTTCCTTGATGGTGTCGACAAGATCGCGGCCAAGATTGTCGTACATTTTACCCGCTTTGGTTTTACTGCGAGAAAAGAAACTGGAGCCGGATTGCAACGCGTTTCGATCCTGCTGGACCTGGTTGCCCTTCAGCTGTTCGCGGATTGGCTGAGCACCGTACCACAGGTAGGTTTTGTTCAGTTCGGCGTTCAGCTTGATAATGATCTCGTCTTGCGGCGCTTTGATGTGGACCACCTTTTGATCCTGGTTGATATTCATGTACTCGCCCTCGGCCAACTCAGCACCGTGTTTCCATTTACCACTGACGCCGACCTGGTAGTCGCCGCAGTGAATCGTGTTGACGACGACGCCAGACTGGATCGCCTGACTGCAGCTCTTCTGGTATTCGACACTGCCCTGAGTAAACGGCTCGTTTCCGGCAATGAAAATTGCCTTGTAAGCGTTTGGCTCGGAGCTCCAATCCAATCGTTTCAGTGCTTCGGCGATGACCGCACCACAATATTCGTCGCCACCGTTGGTGCTCAACGCGAACAGGGCTTCGGAGACTTTATCCATGTCATCGGTCAGCTGAACGACTTGCCGGATATATCCTTCGGTCGCTGGCAATCCACTGTTGCCGTATTCAAATACCGAGACGCGAAGGCGTGGTGTCTGTCCGTTCTTCTGCGCCTCGGCAAATTGTTGAATGATGTTCCACAATTGCGTTTTGGCTTGCGAGATCAATCCGTCCATGGAGTTGGACGTGTCCAGCAGAATTGCCACGTCGACAGCCGGGCGAGTCCCAGTAAACGGTGGCTTGTCCGACTTGGGAGTATCATCCTGTCCACCGGGTCGAACTTTGATCGTAATTTCCTGGGCCGTGGTATCGATGTGCGGAAAGACCGCAATCAAGGCCAACAGGCTGAAGGTGATAAGTTTAAGTTTCATCGGTCGATTCTCCTGAGAAAGATTTCCGCAACGAATGGTCGAAGCTTTGCCTGAGCAAAGTTTACGCTGATTGATACGGATCAACTCAGGAATTATTAGCTGTCGTTACCTGGCGGTTACATTCGGGGGCGAGAATTAAGATTTCGCGAATCCCGCTAGCACGATTTGCGAATGGGGTTCGCGGAAAGCTATGGCAATTGGCCGTAGTAGTATTGATGCAGGGTATTAACCGCAGAGACGCAGAGGCCAGGGAGCTGGATAGATCTGGACGTACCTTTGCACGCCCTCAGCGAACTCAGCGTCTCTGCGGTTGGCTTTCCCAAGTTGATGCAACGGTGGATACATTGCTTCGCGAAGAGGCTGACATTGTCGTTTGTCTTGTTTTTTGCACCTGGAAGTTAGACAGGATGTTCAGGATCAACAAGATTGACGAGATGCTCTCAGGTAGTCGATCCCTGAGACGACAAATCGGGGAAACCCTGGACGAAAGTCTCGTTATCGCGGCTTGAAAAACGTCGATAAGTAACCCAACAACATTCCCGCAACCAGACCTCCGCCGTGAGCCCAGTTGGCTACGTGCGTGGGAAAAATGGAGAAACCCAATGCATCCCGAATAGGCTGTGCAAAGATACAACCAACAAACCAGGCCATTAAAATCACGACGGTCGATTCGGGGATCATCAGTCGCGATTCGGGATCGAATGCCGCCTTGAGCCAGATGAACCCAAACAGTCCATAGACCACCCCGGACAATCCTCCGAACGTGGTGATCCGAATCTCACCAACTAAAAAAGGAATGCTTCCGTCCCAGGCCATGGGCGCCGCGGCCTGCGCCACATTGGCAATCACTCCGGTTCCCAGCACCAACAGCAGCATCCGCCACCATCCATACCGCCGCTCCAAAGGTGCCCCGAACCCAAACAGCATGTAAGCGTTGAACAGGATGTGGATCATGCCATAGTGGATGAACATTGGCGTGACCAACCTCCAGACTTCACCGTTAAGGATACTGAAAAATCTCAGCCGCAGATCATCCTCACTGGCCACTCGCAATTGCAGCGATTCAGGTGGCGTTATCACCGTGAACTGGGTCGCCTGGTAAACCGCACTGTCGGGGCGAGAATTGCCAAAGTCGGTCAGCAGAGCGATGACCAACGAAATTCCGATCAGCGTCAGCGTGACAAACGGCTTGGGACGAAAATCCCGTTCGCCTACCTTGACGATTCGCTTTTGAATTTCCTTTTTGCGTTGCCGCTCCTGTTTGACAAGCTTGCGAGCGGTGTTCTGCGATTCGGCATAACGTGGATCGTTAGGGTTCTGCTGATACGTCTTCAGTTCATCCAACGCCTGCTGGAACTGATCTTCATCGCGAACCCAGATGTCGGCTTGACCATCTTCCCAATCAACCTGAGTCTGAATGCCCTGCACCAGCAGGTACGACGCGAATGCGTCGGCCTGTTCACGATTATCCAGATTACCAATATGTCTCATCGAATCCTGAGAGAGGTTGCCTGCGGGGCCAGCCGAGGATCAAAAGTATGGTTTTTCCGGGGTTTTACGAAGCGTTGGACCGTCGCGTTTAAATCGACATTGCCTCAAGACGCATTTTCCACGAAAGTCCCCCAATTATCACGCATCGGAACTACTGCTGTCCATCGCCGTGACCGCGAGGCGTGCGTTTTGAGGCGTATTTTTCACCCCCACACCGCCCATGTCCCAAGATCAAGCTACTCCCTCGGCACACTTTCCTGCGGGCAAATTGTCGCCCGACAACCAACCGGTATCCGGTGGACCGCGCGACCTTGATTCAGCAACGGCGACACGGACCGAACCCGCAGTTCGGCGATCCAGCCCTTCGACAGCCAACCTGGACAGCCCGGATGACAATCTGGTTAATGCAACTCGTGTTCAGATTCGCAACCTCGTCAAGGAAATCTCCGACCTGGCACAATCTGATTGTTCGCCGGAAGAGTTTTACGAAGGTTTCCTGACTCGCACCACGAATGCCCTGGCATCCGTCGGCAGCGCAATCTGGCTGGCTTCCGATCCCGGCCAGCCATTGAAACTGCAGTACCACATCAACCTGAAACAAACTGGCCTGCCGGCTGACGAGAAGGCTCAACAAGTCCATCACCGGCTGCTGAACCGAATGATCGATCGAGGGGAACCGGCGTTGATTGGTCCGGATTCAGCCTCGGAATCCGAATTTGCTTCGGGCAATCCCACGCCGTTGCTGCTGATCCTGGGACCCCTGAAACTAGACCAACAGACCGTTGGGCTGGTCGAGATTTTTCAACGTCCCGGTGCCGGTCCGACCACGCAACAAGGCTACCTGCGATTCGTTTCGCAAATGTCGGAAATCGCCAGCGACTACTTGCGGAACCACCGTTTGCGATCGTTCTCGCAACAACAACGAATGTGGGATCAAGTCGAACAGTTTGTCCGACTGGTTCATCAGGGGCTCGATCTTCAGCAAACGGCATTCACCCTGGCCAACGAAAGCAGGAGGTTGCTTGAGTGCGACCGTGTCTCCATTGCCCTGGGTGTGGGCCGTGGTTGCAGTGTTACCGCCGTCAGCGGGCTGGACACCATCGAACGACGCGCCGACCAGGTGAAACGACTCAGCGAGCTATCGCGGGCTGTGATACGTACCGGTCAACCAATGTGGTATAGCGGCGACACCACCGACCTCCCACCTCAACTGGAATCCAAACTGGAAGCTTATGTCGATCAATCGCACAGCCGAATGCTGGCCGTGATCCCACTGCTGGAGTCCCAACCAGATGCGATCGACATTGCCCACCCAACGAAACACAACTCGCCTGACCCAATCGGGGCGTTAATTGTTGAGAACCTTCAGGACTCGAGAATCACATCGGCGCTTCGCCAACGAATTCAACTGGTAACCGATCATGGCCAGACAGCGTTGACGAACGCAACCGAACACCGCCGGATTTTCCTGCTTCCGTTATGGAAACGACTTGGCAAGTTGACGTCACTGCTGGGCCCCCAACATCGCATCAAGACCGGTTCCATCGCCGCCATCATCGCCGCCATGATTGCGTTTCTGGCATGGTTCCCTTACTCCTTTGGTTTGGCCGCCAACGGCAAACTGATTCCTCAAACCCAATTTGATGTGTTTGCCCAATCCGATGGAACCATGACCGCAGTTCACGTTGGCGACACCGGCGATACGCTGGTGACCCAGGGTCAACTGCTGGGTGAATTGAAAAATAGCGATATCGAATTGGCAATCTCAGACCTGCAAGGCAAGATCGCCAATGCCAAAGCGTTGAAGGAAGCCGCCGACCAACGATTGACCGAAGGTGGGATCGATGCCAACGAAAAATATGAATACAAGACTCAATCGATCGACCAAGGCAACAAAATCCGTAGCTGGACAGATGAATTGGCAATCCAACAGGAACGTCGCCACGCACTGCAAGTCGTCAGCCCAGCCGCCGGTCGCGTGGTGACCTGGAACGCCAGGCAGAATCTGCTCAGCCGCCCCGTCGAAAAAGGTCAAAAGCTGATGACGATTGTCCCTCCAGACACCGTTTGGCAAATCGAACTGGAAATGCCCGAACGCCGATTGAGTCATTTGTTCGACGCGATGGCAGCTTCCGACCAGCCGCTGACGGTCACCTTTGGTCTGGTGTCACATCCGGGAGTTGAATACCAGGGCAAATTGTTGCAAGTTGACAGCAAACTGGATGTCTATTCCGACGAAGGGAATACAGCGTTGGCTTGGGTTGCCTTCGAAAACAGCGATGTTCCGCAAGAGCTGCTGCGAACCGAAACTCGAGTGACAGCGAAAGTCG
>CAZJEK010000170.1:0-11857 GCA_964545005.1 uncultured Pirellulaceae bacterium | reverse complement strand
GCCGGGCTACCAACGAAAACTACAAAACTGCGCCTCAGCGGACGCTTGATTGAGGACTAGAACTTACCCCAGACTTGATCGGTGCAACTGAGACACAGAACTCTGGGATTATTGGTGAGCGCGTAGACTTAACCCTCGAACACACTGGCGATGTTCGACCTTCTCAGGTCGTTTATGAGCTTACTTCCCATCTGGTCCTCACCAAATGGCGAGAGCATGGCGAGGATCCGCCATTACACTTGTTCGGCCAGCTAAAACGAATTGCCCGTCAATGGATAGAGAGCTGCTTGGTTTGCAAAGGCGGCACTTATCCTGCCCAACTTAAATACAAGATGATTGCTGACCTTGCCTGTGAAAAGATTACCCGCGGGATCGTTGAGGAAATGGTCGGTGAAACACCAATCAAGGCAATTCTTGATCCATACAATCCGACTGGCTCAACAAATCACGTCAATTTCAACACGTCAAAGGAAGACCGCTGGGAGACCGATTCGCGGCGCTGCCACATTAACTGGGTGATTCTCGATAGCGACTGGGAGGGAGAGTTCTGTCGCGTGGCGGAAAAGCACCCAAGAGTTAAAGCCTACGTCAAAAACCACAACCTCGGATTGGAAGTGCCGTATCGTTATGGCAGCGAAATGAAGATTTATAGACCTGATTTCATCGTCCAGGTCGATGATGGCCGCGGTGACGACGACCTTCTAAGTCTGATTGTCGAGATCAAAGGCTATCGCCGGGAAGATGCCAAGGAAAAAAAGGGCACGATGGATGCGTACTGGGTGCCCGGTGTGAACAGCCTTAAACAATACGGACGTTGGGCATTAGCCGAATTCACTGATGTGTTCGAAATGCAAATGGACTTTGCAGACAAAGTCGAACAGAAATTCAACGAAATGATTGAATCCGTTGCAGCTGCAGCGACTACATAGGACTCACATGGCTAAGAAGAAAAAGGTAACGAAGAAAACGATTGAAACGCTGACTCACTCCGAGGACAAGCGAACGAATATTCCTACGGCTGAGTTGGAATCCGTCGTAAGCAAAGAAGACAAGTCGCCAATTCGTGTTGCCATTGACCGTCGAAATCCCGACCTGGACCCTCAGCTTGTTTGGCGGGGGAAGAACTATTCAGATGAACTCGTGGTGGGCGCTCCCCCACTCTACATTCAGGAGAAGATTCACCCAAAAGCTCTGATTGACGACCTTCGGCGCCGAACCGACATCGACGACGCTGAATCCGACCCGCAAATGATGTTGTTCTCTGACTTCAACGGCCTTCCTGAAGAAGCACGAAGTACAGACTTCTACCAGCATGAAGCAAACTGGTCCAACCGGATGATTCTTGGCGACAGTTTACAAGTCATGGCCTCTCTCGCGGAGCGTGAGGGTCTTCGCGGCAAGGTCCAATGCATCTACTTAGATCCTCCTTACGGCATAAAATTCAATTCAAACTTTCAATGGTCAACAACCAACAAAACTGTCAAAGATGGAAAGGTCGAGCACATAACCCGAGAACCGGAACAAGTAAAGGCTTTTCGCGATACGTGGCGAGATGGTGTGCATTCCTATCTCGCGTATTTACATGACCGCATCACCGTCGGTCGAGAACTTTTGGCCGAATCGGGTTGTATCTTCATTCAAATTGGGGATGAAAATGTTCATCGCGTGCGCGCTTTACTTGATGAGGTGTTCGGCGAAGAGAACTTTGTTAGTGAAATTGTTGTGGTGAAATCTTCTGGATTAGGAAGTAACACGCTTCCTCGGCAGAACGATTTCATTCTGTTGTATGCAAAGTCTTTGGGCCAGTTTAAATATCGCCAGCTGTTTCGCGCAAAATCCTTAGATGGTGAAGGAGCAAGTGCATACCAATACGTAAAGTCACCAGACTGTCAAATCCGCCGTTTAACGACATCTGAAAAAGCAAATCCCGCAAAAATTCCTGACTCACACAAGCCGCTAAGGTTTGGCGACCTGACCAAGCCAGGCCCTGGTTCGAAATATGAATTTGAATTTCAAGGAAGAGTGTATACATCGAAATCGCGGTGGTGGGGCATGCCCAAAGAGAGTCTGGAGCGCGCCGCCAAAGCGGACAGGCTGCATGGCTCTGCGTCGACAGTTAGCTACCAACGAATGCTTGATGACTGGTCCGCATTCCCGATCACGAATATTTGGACCGATACGGGAACAGGCAGTGGACTCAACAAAATCTATGTTGTTCAAACGGACGAGAAAATCGTTGAGCGTTGTATTCTGATGGCCACAGACCCGGGAGACCTTATACTCGACCCAACGTGTGGATCAGGCACGTCAGCCCGTGTTGCGGAGGAATGGGGGCGACGCTGGATAACAGTTGACACATCCAGAGTCGCTTTGGCATTAGCAAGATCGCGGATTATGGGTGCACGTTTCCCTTACTACATATTGGCCGACAGCGACACGGGTTTACAGAAAGAGGCAGAGTTAACGGGGACTCAGCCGAAGCAGGTTGGTACGTTTCAGAATATTCGACATGGTTTCGTTTATGAGCGAGTGCCTCACATAACTCTGAAATCAATTTCCAATAATGTTGAAATCGACGTTATTTGGGAAGAGTATAGGAAAAAACTAGAACCTATTCTAAAAGAAATGAATGATGCGATTGGCAAGACGTGGCGAGAGTGGGAAGTGCCGCGTAGTTTGCCTGACGGTTCATCCAAAAAGGCTGCTCAGCTACACGCAGAATGGTGGAAGTGTCGGGTAGCGCGGCAAAAGGCAATCGATGATTCCATTGCGGCGAAGGCAGAATTCGAAAACCTCTACGACAAACCGTTTGTAGAAAATTCCAAAGTCCGAGTTGCTGGTCCGTTCACAGTGGAATCTCTCTCCCCGCACCGAACTCTGGGTGTTGATGAAAATGACGAACTCATCGACCCGCAGGCCAAGGTTGCAGAAAAGGCGGTTGGCTATGGACATGGTGTCGAGGACTTTACTTCGATAATCCTCGAAAATCTCAAAACAGCCGGTGTCCAACAGGCCCATAAAGAGGACAAGATTGACTTTATCTCACTCACCCCGTGGCCGGGTCGATTCATTTGCGCCGAAGGAAGGTATGAAGAAGGCGATACTGAGAAGCGAGCTGGAATTTTCGTTGGGCCGGAATTCGGAACCGTCAATCGTGCTGATCTAACCGCAGCGGCCCGCGAAGCAGCCGAAGCCGGATTCGATGTCCTCATTTCCTGCGCCTTCAGCTACGGCGCACACTGTGCCGAGTTCAACAAGCTTGGTGCATTGCCTGTTCTTCAAGCCAGGATGAACGCCGACCTCCATATGGCGGAAGACCTGGCGAACACCGGAACCGGAAACTTGTTCGTGATTTTCGGCGAGCCAGATATCGACATTCTTGAAGCAGACAACAACAAGTTGCAAGTCAAGATAAACGGGGTGGATGTCTTCCACCCCAACAGCGGCGAAGTTCGCAGCGACAATGCTGATGGCATTGCATGTTGGTTCATTGACACGGACTACAATGAAGAGAGCTTCTTCGTTCGCCACGCGTACTTTTTAGGGGCCAACGATCCGTACAAATCGTTGAAGCGAACCCTTAAGGCTGAAATAAACGAAGACGCCTGGGAAACCCTCAACAGCGACACTTCGCGCCCGTTCAGAAAACCGTCCAGTGGCCGTATCGCCGTGAAGGTCATTAACCATCTGGGTGATGAAGTGATGAAAGTATTTCGAGTGGAGTAGAGCATGAGCAATTCAGATGACCTTTCTCCGCTTCCAAAGCCGAATGTTGCTAATCCAGTTACGACGGATGTAGTTGCGTCAGGGCAATACATTCCTCCGATTGAACGAATTCGACTCTTCAGTCCAAATCAGTGGGAAGAGTTTGTGTTGGAATGGGCAGATTCTTTTAGAGATACCTATGTCTCAGTTGAAAAAGCGGGGGGCGCCGGTGACATGGGTAGGGATATAGTTGCCAGTTGCGATGATGAAGGGCAAATTTGGGACAACTACCAGTGCAAGCATTATGCTACCGCCCTAGCTCCGCACCACGTGTGGATCGAGCTGGGGAAGTTAATTTACTATTCGTTTCTTGGCGAGTTCACGTACCCGAGAAAATATCAATTTGTCGCCCCACAAGGGGCTGGAAACAAGTTGGCAAAACTCCTTAAGTCTCCGAATCGCCTAAAAGACCAGTTAAAAGAAAACTGGACGAAGCATTGTCAAGACAACATCACGGACAAAGCTACGGTCGAGCTCGAAGGCGACATCTTGACCTATCTGGACCAAGCTGATTTTGCAATTTTCAGTTCATTGCCGCCGCTGCGACTGATTGACCAGCATCGAACAACTCCCTGGTTCACTTATCGTTTCGGAGGGGGGTTACCGCCCCGTCCAGCTCCAACGAACCCGCCAGTATCTATTGACAAGTCCGAGGCAACTTATGTGCGAGCCCTTTTGGACGCTTACGCACAAAGAATGAAGAAGTCTATTTCCTCGGTGGATGAACTGCATGAAGATGCCGAATTGCTCGGGCATTTTGGACGAGCCAGGCGGGAGTTTTATTGTGCGGAGTCACTTAAACATTTTTCTCGCGATACCCTACCGCCGGGAGAATTTGAAAAGCTGCAGGACGAGGTCCATGATGGCGTGATCGACGAAGTTGAAAACCACCATGATGACGGTTATTTGAGGGTCAAGGCCGTTACTAAGGCTGCGCGGCAGTTGCAAATCACTGCACATGCTCTTGTCCCTCGCATGGAATCCCGTGATCGAGGTGGAATTTGTCATCAACTCGCAAACGATGAACGTGTGAGGTGGGCAAAATGAGTGATGGCCGAGAGACACGCATCATTCCGTTCAACAGCTCGGTCGAGCTAGGATTTCGTGCGCTCGTCGTGTTAAACGAAACATTTCCAATTGACTATTCACTAAGGCATTTGGTCATTTTCGACTACTTGATGGTCCATTCTGATGATATTGACGGCGGGCCGGACGGCTTACATCCGAAGACTCCCTATCGAAGTGGAGAGTTACTTGTGCGCCGGGAACCACTTCAACGTGGTTTGCATTTATTTTGCAGCCGTGGGCTTGTCCGTAAGCACTATCGTGAACGCGGGGTGTTCTATGGTGCCAACGACAATAGCCAGGCGTTTCTCGATTCAATAGATTCAACCTATTTCAATCGGTTAACAGACCGAGCTAAATGGGTGGCCAGCAATTTTGGCAACACGGGGCTCGACACACTCCAAGGACTCGTTGTTTCCAATCTCGGCAAATGGGGAGCAGAATTTGAGATGACTTCCGTGCTTTGGTCGGAGGCTGAACGTGACTAGTTTCGGCTTTTACATTTCGAAAGTGCGACTTACCGGGAAAGCCGCCCAAAACGCAGAAGTACAATTCCAAGACGGATTCAACGTCATTTTTGGGGCCTCCAATACCGGTAAGACGTTCATTTCCCAGTGTATTGATTTCGCCTTTGGTCGCTCAGAACGACCCAAGGAAATTCCAGAAGCTCGGCTCTACGAAGATGTTCATGTGGAGATCCAGCCTCGGAATTCTAACCAAATTATCGGGCTGCGCCGGAGTCTCCGCGGCGGCAATATCGCCATGTCCGTCGGGGACGAGGAAAAAGTACTTGGCGTTAGACACTCCGACAGTGACACCGACAATATCTCCGCCGTCCTGCTTGGGCTGTGCGGATTACTGGGGAAACGCGTCACCGAAAACGCCCGAGGTAAAACGCGAAGCTTAAGTTTTCGTGACTTGACTCGACTCGTAATTATCAACGAAGAACAGATTATTAAGAGTGAATCTCCAATTCGTTCGTCCGCGTACACGGAGAACACAGTTCGTCAAAGTGTTTTCAGGCTATTACTTTCAGGTGTAGATGATTCGTCAATTGTTGAACGCAAAGAACGAAAAGTACTAAAGGCTGAGGTTCAGGGAAAAAGCGAAGTCCTTGAGCGCTTAGAATCTGAAATTCGGCAGAGAATTGAAGAATTCAAAACAAATGAGTCCTACGAAGACTTAAAAGCTAGGAAAGAGAAGCTCGATTCCTCGATGCGTTCGATATCGGGTTCATTGACAGCTCAGCGAGAAAGCCACAAGGAGGTTGAAACTGAACGACAGCAAATCTGGACTCGGTTGCAGCAGGTAGAGTCAAGGCAAGAAGTAATATCGCAATTGGTGGTGAGGTTTTCTTTACTCTCTGAACAGTACGACTCCGACCTCGACCGATTAGCAGCAATTTCTGAGGTTGGAGACCGTCTTGAACAGCTCAATGAGGAAAGGTGCCCCGTCTGTGGATCATTGGCTGAACACCATCATGATGATTTTGCTATCCAGGAATCTTCCCCAGAAGTTGTTGCATCCGCAGCCACTGCAGAAGCGCAGAAGGTTCTGGAATTAAAGAGCGACTTGGCTGACACGATCAGGGAAGTTATTGCCGAGCGAGACTCACTTGCGACAGAGAAAGTCCAACTCGAAAGCGCATTCGAGGACGTGACAAACAAATTGAAAGCAGAGTTTCGACCTCGTGTGGCAGCTGCCCTTGAACTTTACCAGCAAGTCAGTGATGAGCGTGCTACCGTTGATGAAATGTTGCAACTTTTTCAGCGCTTGGAGAAGATAAGTACCCTCAAAGCAGAGGTTGAGACACCTCCGCCCCCCGATCCAGAAAGTGAGGTGGTGACAATTGTATCAACCGCATTGGCCGAACCATTCTGTCAAGAAGTCGAGCGGCTGCTTGAAGCATGGCGGCTCCCCGATGTTGGAAGGGTTACCTTTAGCGAAGAATCGCAAGATATTGTCATCGCTGGACGAGACCGAAGTGTTGATGGCAAAGGGGTTCGTGCCATTACACATGCGGCATTTTCGATAGCGCTGAATAACTATTGCGTTAGCCGTTCAATGCCGACAGCATCTTTCGTGATCCTAGACTCGCCATTGGTTGTCTATAGGAAGCCGGACGAGGGTGAAGAACAATTCTCTGTCGATGTTAAAGCATCATTTTATCGCAATGTGGCGACTGAATCAGCCAATCGTCAAGTCATAGTCTTTGAAAATGACGATCCCCCAGACGACTTGGACGAATCTGTGAATTCAATTCACTTTACCAAGTCAAGCAAAGGCCGATACGGCTTCATTCCTTTGAGCACCGACGGCAACCCAGGCGACAACAAGGAAGTCGACGCGTAATGCAGTTTCGAATCGCAGACACTTTTACAGACAGTCTAGGCAAGCTCACTGGCGATGAACAAAAGGCTGTAAAGACGACTGCGTTTGACCTTCAGCTGGACCCGTCAAATCCCGGAATGCAGTTTCACAAACTCGACCGTGCGCGCGACAAAAACTTCTGGTCGGTTCGTGTCAGCCGCGACATTCGGATTATCGTTCACAAGACGTCTGCCAGTTTGCTGCTTTGCTATGTCGACCATCACGACAAGGCATATGCCTGGGCGGAACGACGAAAGCTTGAAACACACCCCAGGACTGGAGCCGCTCAGCTCGTTGAAATTCGCGAAGCCATTCGTGAAATCAAGATTCCCAGGTACATAGACGCCGCTACTCCGAAGGCCGAAAAGAAGCCCCGCCTATTCGCTGGCATCTCGGACGACCAATTATTGGGCTATGGCGTCCCCGAGGACTGGCTGAATGATGCGCGGCTCGCCACAGAAGACACGCTCTTTGCCTTAACGGACCACCTTCCGAAGGAGGCCGGAGAAGCGTTGCTCGCACTGGCTGTTGGGGACACGCCAACGGTCGATACACTCACCGGGTCCGATTCCCCTTTCGAGCACCCTGACGCCAAGCGGCGGTTTAAGCTGGTCACAGATAGCGAGACCTTAAAGCAGGCTCTGGACTACCCTTGGGAAAAGTGGGCGGTCTTTCTGCATCCCAAACAGGAGTCCGTTGTTCACTCGCGGTTCAACGGACCTGCGAGAGTTGCCGGGTCAGCCGGTACCGGAAAAACGATTGTTGCACTTCACCGAGCAGCGTTTCTCGCCAGACAGCACATTCAAGCCAAGATCCTGGCGACAACTTTTACCGATACCTTGGCATCGGTCCTGGATGGGAAAATTACGCGCCTTCTTGGTGAAAACACAGATGCTCGCAACCGGATAACAGTCTCCGACCTCAATTCGTTCGCGCGACAACTCTACACGGATAAAATCGGGCCGTTGAATTTTGCTGATGAGAAGACAATCAGGACTCTGCTCGCCGACCTTCGCGACTCGCAACCAGACCTTAAGCTATCTGACCAATTTATCTGGACGGAATGGAAAGACGTCGTTGATGCGTGGCAGTTGTCGGATTGGGATTCCTATAAATCGGTCCCTAGGCTTGGCCGCAAAACTAGGCTTGGTGAGAAGCAAAGGGAATCGCTTTGGAGCATTTTCGCAGAGCTGCGGCAGGCACTTGATTCAAAGGGATTAATAACTCGCCCACGTATGTTCGATCAGCTAACAAGATGGCTTGCCCGAAACGGCGTGTCTCCTGTCGACTTTGTAATTGTAGACGAAGCCCAAGACCTCACGGTTGCCCAGCTACGATTTCTTGCCGAACTGGGTGGCAAACAACCGGACTCACTTTTTTTTGCGGGTGACCTCGGTCAACGGATATTCGAGCCGCCATTTTCATGGAAGACACTCGGCGTCGACATTCGCGGGCGTTCAAAAACGCTGCGCATCAACTACCGAACTTCCCACCAAATTCGCGAACAGGCTGACCGTCTGCTCCCTCCGGAACTCGCAGACGTAGACGGCAATAGTGAACGGCGCACCGGTACCGTGTCGCTTTTCAGCGGACCTCCCCCTGAGATTCGCATTGTTGAAACACGCGGTGATGAGAAAGAACTCGTTGCCAGTTGGATCGCTCGCCAAATTGACACTGGAACAGCACCGCAAGAGTTGGGTATTTTTGTCCGCTCAAAAAACGAATTCCCCCGGGCAAAGGCTACAATCAAGTCAGCCGGGTTAAGGTGTCACGCAATCGAGGACCAAGTTTCCTTTGTCCCAGACCAGGTAACGTTGATGACCATGCACAAAGCCAAAGGGCTAGAATTTAAGTCTGTCGTTGTAATGGCTTGTGACGATGAGGTAATCCCACTTCAACAACGGATGGAAGCAGTAACCGACGATTCGGACCTAAAAGAAGTCTATGCAACTGAAAGGCATCTCCTTTACGTTGCTTGCACAAGGGCTCGTGACTCGCTGCTCGTCACTGGCATTGAACCTGCATCTGAGTTTCTTGAAGACTTGGTTGCCCAGAACAATTAGCTCGCGATTTGAGTAGCCTCCGCTGTTGTGAGACCATGACAACTAAATTTGATGGAGGTCTCATCATGGATGAAAAACCGCAATTTATTTGGGAAGGTGCCGTCGGTGCCAAGATCCGGGAGCGAAAAAACAGCTCCACCGGAGAAGTGTTTCACAGCTTTGAATTCGTCCGCTGCTACAAGACGGCCGATTCCGACGAGATGAAGTATTCAAGCACATTCACCGATAGAAACTTCGAGGCTTTGGGCCGGTTAATGAAGCGAATCGCCGCAATGGAACAGGGTGAGAATGAGGGTGTCTCGGAGCAGGCCGAACACGCGTTTCAGCCCATTGCTCGAATTGACGTAACCCAGGTTCCAGCTTCTGAAGCCAAGGCCTGAACTACCTGCAAATTCTTGAGGCTGAGATGTTCAGCCTCCCTTTCAAACTCCCCCACGCCCCGACTTTCTAAGACAAGACAGGTTCTTGTTGGCAAATCTCTTTTTCTGAAGTGCTTGGCATAGCCAATGTGGCCGCTAGCTCGATTGAGTCGTTTGTCCCTGCGGGCTCCGAATCCGCAGTCTCGAAAGGCTTTACGATTTTTCGCTTGAGCCAAATACAGCTCTTTGGCAGTTGCTCGTAGCCAGCTCGCTTCCTCACTCGATTGACGGCTCTAAGGATGTTAAACGCCTGACGTCGAATCGGTGCATAAGGCTCGAATGGAAAGCGATAGAACTCTTCAATCATGAATTCTTTCTTTCGGCGAGTAGCCAAGTCCACGTAATAGGCTTTAAGTAGCTGGTATGTCTCGTCTGTGATTCGGACCTGGACGTGCCCGTTTCTAAAGGCGACTTGGTATCCGCCAAACTTTATCGCGTTGCGTCTCACGTCCCGGATCTGGTCTCGCTCACGCTCTTTGAACACGTGCCTCCCTTCGGTGGCAAGCAGCGCAAAAAAGTCCCCGAACCGGATGTACTGCATGTTGGCCAGGCCTTCGGATTTCCGCTTGGCCCTCACCCATTTTTTGGTGGTGATGTCGTATTTTTCAACGAGCTTACGGTCCACGTCTTCTGGGCATTTACCCCGTCCAATCTTGCCCGTTGTGTAAAACCAGTAGCCCCGACCCACGTAGCTGACTGCCAACTGTTGAATAAAGCCCTCAAGGCTCGTTGCCTTGCATCGGTATTCCATACTGCCTCCCCGATGGAAAAATGATGGTGAGTTTTTTTACGTCAACTCACCAGAAACGACGAAAAATTGTGGTTTGAGAACGCCACACTTTTTCGGAAACATGGCTGGCTCAAAAGCTCGCCAGGGCAGCAAGCAAATGCTGCTGTGTTCCAATAAAGAAGCCCACCAATACTTGGTGGTCGTTAAATACCCAAACCGCAAAACCTTGCGAAAGCTACCCTCGTACGCTTTGCGTACGAAACCTGTCTTTCGCCAAGTCGTCGGAAATCCAACTTCATCCGCCAGGATAAACTCGGATACCCGCCTACCGTCCCGTCAGGGACCTTTTCAGACAAGTGGCCGGGCCAGTCGGCCCGAACCACTAGATCTGATTACGGCTTTTCCAAATAGAGAAAAGTCAGTCAGCTCTTTCGTTGTTGGTCAACGCGTCAGCACCACCTGTTACGCCCAAACGGTTCTCGACTGCCTTGCCGAGCAGCTTCGCAAAGTTTGCAAAGCTGTAGCTCCCTTCGAAGCTAAATCCGCCAACTCACTGGAGGCCTGTCACGGCCACCTGCTTGTTGCTTCTACTCAAGCCCCACTCCCAGACTGCTGAATTTAAAACACCCGCGCGACAAGTCGCAGGCACCGCAATAACCAGTTGCGGCCTCAGTCAGTCCTTCCCGTATTAGTCTTGATTGTCGAAACAAGAGTCTGGTGAGTAAGAGCAGTTACGCTCAAACGCCTGGTTGATGTACGCTCCGGTCAAGGAGCTACACTCGCAGCCTGCAAACATTCAATACATAGTGGTTTGCAAGCCCTTTCCCCGTACGAACACAGAAGCTCTGGGTACTGAACAAACGCAGGGTTGTCCTCAGGCAACGTCACTCATCTTATGACGCTGCCGCACTTCGGCATCCACTCTCTTGTCTCTTACTGGCAAGCCCTTGCTGGGCCTTTCATCGTTGAGCTATTCGCCGCTTGGGTTTGTCCCACCTGAGTCACTACCCTCAAGGTGGTTTTGCCAAGACGCCGGAACCTGTCATGTTCCGAGACCATGCATCGCTGCACAGCCGCTCCCGACGCCAGATGCGTTAGCCGAACCTGCAACAAATGCAGCTCCGAATCCCGCAGCCCGGATTTTCACCGGTTCAACCAAAGACGACCTCCAAGTATTGGAGGCTTGTCTACGTCGCCCATGCACCATCAAACACCTTGGACATCGGATCGAATCAGGGGATTACTCGGATGTGAAAGACAACCGGATTACTTCCTGAAGCCTCCGTCGAGAAACGCAAGCCACTCTCATGGCACGCCCCTCTACCGACCGTCTCCAGATTTGGGTGGTTAGCCCAATCGCTTAGCCAGATTGGTGGTCTGGTTTACCGCGTGGAAACGCTCTGCGGAAAAGCCACTGCAAGCGTTTAACAAGCAATAGCGTGCTG
>CAZJEK010000169.1:0-11895 GCA_964545005.1 uncultured Pirellulaceae bacterium | reverse complement strand
GATCACCTTTGGTTACTAGTTTGGCGCCGCAGTGGTTGATTAATGTGCCATTGGACATTACTGCTCCTGAATGAAACCAGAAATAGGAAAGAACTGGATTCACAGTAGCGCGTTTCGCTCAAAAGCGCGAGCAGAATGACAAGTTTGATTGGCAACATCTCTTGATATCATCCAAAATTGTTGAGGAGGCTTGATTGCCAGCTTTTTGTCAAGAACTTCTGGTTGTTCGCTGTGCAGTTGGATGAGATCATACGAATACACGACATAACAACTTTTAAGTCGTGTTTATTACTCCCAACCACTTTGGACGACCAGGAACCACAACAGGCCACACCTTTTACCAACCGTCAACTTGTGGGGACGGAAACGCCCGAGCATCTACCCCAAATCATTCGCAATGCCGGAGCGGATGCCCAGCGAAGGTTCGTTGAGTTCTTTGCGGCACAGATTCGCAACCACAACACGCGGATGGCTTATTTGAGAGCGGTTCGTTTATTCTGTGATTGGTGCGAAGAACGAAACCTGAAGTTTGACTCGATTGAACCAACTCTGGTTGCTTTCTACGTCGAGCAGCTGATGGACAGGTACAGCAAGGCGACGGTGAAACAGCATCTTGCGGCTATCCGGATGCTGTTTGATTACTTTGTCACTGGTGGAATCACCAAAGTAAATCCTGCGTTGTCGGTTAAAGGGCCAAGACACGTTGTGGTGAAAGGCAAGACACCGGTGTTGCAACCTGAAGACGCACGTCAATTGCTGGATTCGATTCCAACCGACAAGATCGCAGGCATTCGAGATCGTGCTTTGATCTCGTTGATGTTGTACACGTTTGCACGCGTCGGAGCCGCCGTTGCAGTGGACGTTGAAGATGTCTACCAAAATGGTCGGCGTTGGTGGGTTCGCCTCAAAGAAAAAGGTGGACGTCAGCATGAAATGCCACTGAATCACAAAGCAGAGGAAGCAATTCTGGCTTACATGGAAGCTGGTTATCTCCACACAATGAAAGGTACTCCCCTTTTTCGAACACTGGACAGAAAGCGCAACCTGACTGAAAATCGCATGCTTCGTCAGGACGCCTGGCTGATGGTAAAACGTCGGGCTCGCGATGCTGGCCTAGGCGATCGATTCTGCAACCACACGATGCGAGCTTCAGGAATCACTGCCTACATGTTGGCTGGTGGCACTTTGGAAAAAGCACAACAGATGGCTGCTCATGCTTCAAGTCGAACGACCAACATGTACAACCGAGCAATTGACTCTGTTTCACTGGAAGAAGTCGAACGCATCCTGATCTAACCCGGAAGATCTTCTGGCTTAATTAGCCTGGCCCCATGCAAAGCCCGCAAAAGCAAGATTCCTTCGCTTGAATTCTCGTAGAAAAGCAGAAACCGTTTTTTAACAATCAACCGGCGGGTGTTAGGGCGCAATTGTTCCACCAACTCCCCAATGTTGGGATGCTCTAAAGCAAGAAGAAGTTTGGCGTCAACTTCGTCGATAATGCCATCGGCAGCAGCAGGGCTGTGTTGATCGACGGCAATGTAATTCCAAATTTCGACCAAGTCATTCGATGCCGACTGGGTAAGCCGCACTTTTCTCATTAAGAATCATTCTGAGAATCAAGCTGTTCGCGACCCAGTGTCTTAATCTGATTTGGATCCCATTCCAATACTCGACCGATCTCAATGTCAGTATCGGCCTCCGAAAGTTTTTCACGAATACGGCCATCGACTACGTCCTGAAGATTGGCAATATCGTCTAGGCGGATAAGGAATACCGGCGAAGATCCAGCTTCTCCTTCCAGCCGTATCGGGCCAACCGGGTGCTGTTCAAGCGCAGATTGAATTTCGGGAGTGATTTTTGGATTCATGACATAATTTTAGCACTTGCCAGGAAAATTGACCAGCAAAATCCGCTTGCGTGCTGGTTGGAGCGAGAGCACATCACGCTTCGACATTCCAGCGAACCGCAATTGGACAGGCAGTCAAACGGAACCATCGGCGTACATAGTCCTCGTGATTCTTGCCAAAACGTTAGATCTCGGGCATTCTGAAAACCGAATGGTCGATCGAGTCCGAGATTTTGAACAACGCACGGATCAAGAATTGCTGGAGCTTCTGCTGCGGTCGGGCGACCGTGCCGCAGAGATCATGCGTAACGTGTCACTTGATCGACTTGCTCACGCACACCGCAATGAACTGAACCTCACACCAAAGGCGTATGAAAGGTTGCTCGCCAGCATTGAGCTCGGCAGGAGAATTCACGAAGCAAGGACTGGCTACAAGACGCCCAACAAGATTAAAAGCTCATCAGACGCAATCGAATTTTGTCGTTCTCATTTCGCCAGGTTAATTTCAGACTGCATGCAAGAGCAGTTCCATGTGATAACGCTCAACACAAAGAATCATGTCATCGATTCGCATCACATTACGACGGGCACGCTCGACGCTTCTCTGGTGCATCCGCGAGAGGTGTTTCGGCCAGCAATTAAAGATTCTGCATCTTCGATTATCCTTGCTCACAATCACCCGTCGGGCGACCCAGAACCGAGTCGCGAGGATGTTGCCGTTACCCAGCGACTGACAAGTGTCGGCGAAACGATTGGGATCGATGTTTTAGATCACATCGTGATGGCCAAAGAGCGATGCATAAGCGTCCGGGAAAGCACGTAAAAAACTTGCGCTTTTTATAAAACTGTGGCATTATACATTTGTTCATAAACGACCACGTCAAGGAATGAAGAGTGGTCGCGTGAACCACTTGTTCTTTGGCAACACCTAAGAGAAAGACTTATGTCTAATAAGACCGTCGACCTAAGTAACCTTTGGTCAGAATTCATGAAAACTGACAGAAGCCAGTTTGAGTTGCGACTTTTGCTTGGAACTGAGTTTCACGATCAAGCATTGTCAGCACTCAAAACGATTTCGTCGCAAGACGATATCGACAGATGGGTTGAAATTGCAACGGCTCAATATGAAGAAGATGAAGAAACCCCATTTCTCCAAGAGTTGAAACAGATCGCCATCCGTCTGCTTCCGAATCATGAACAGCTTTACAAAGAAGCGTTCGACCAAAACCGTCGCTACGGTGGGTACACAAAAGAGCCTCATGTCTCGTTGTGTTATCTGTCGAAAGGAATCAAGGTTAATCCTGAGTTTTCTCGTGAAGCCCTTCGCTTGATTCGAGCGATTGGTGTCTGGCAGGATTACGCCAACATGTTTGACTATGCAGGGAGCTTCAATGATGGGTTCTTCAAGGATTTCGGATTTGTTTGCGATTTGCTCAATATTGCCAAGAGTGGTAGCGGCAATGGTTGGTGGAAGCCAGCAAATGCTGAGTAGCTCGACTAGTCCAAAGAACATCGGTAAGGCAACCTCCGGGTTGCCCGAACAAACGCCCCAACTTCGGTTGGGGTTTTTTACCGTGTAAAACAAACTAAACCGACTCATCTTCTACAAGTTTTAGTGCGATCTCCGAGTATCGCTGTTCTTCTTCATGAAGATTGTACACTCGACAATATTCAATTGCCTGAATAAGAAAATAGATCTTGTCTGGATGATCCAGCTGAAGTAGCAGGTCAGCGATCTCTCTGCTGAACTTGAACTTAACGGTTTCGTATCGGTCTTTGTACGGCAGGATTGCGTTATACAAGTTGTTGGCACAATCTGGCCGTCCAGCCGACAAGTACAGCCTCGCTTGAAAGAGTAATTCTGCAATTGCACTATCCATTGCTTCTTGCTCAATAAATCCGTTGACTGCCTCGATCGACTTATCTAGTACTTCGGTAAGAGGACAACCATCTGCCAACATGAGGGCGGCCTGCATCTTTGCAATATCTGGGGTCTCTTTTCCATTATCAGCCTTTGCCAGTGCTTTTCGGGCCTCTTCAACGCGTCCTTCCTCAAAAAGGCGACCAGCGTGAAATATTGCTAATCGAGTTTTGTGGCTTGCGTCACCAATGGTATCTACAAGAAAACTGGCTCTTGCAAACTCTTCGTCGTAATTGGCTTGCCCCCAGAACGATGACAACAAGGAGAGAAGTGCTGTCAGTTCCCCCTGTAAATCATCAGTTGCCCTGCATGCTTTGAGCGCGTCCAGAGCCCATCTTTCCCCAATTGTTTTGAGTTTGGTTTCTTGGAACACCGAATCTCGAACATGAGCCAATTCCGAAAAGAACCGCACCCATGCGACCATGGCAGGTTCTAAATGATAGTGATCGCGGGCAAATTCCTGGGCAGCTGTTATTTGTGGGATAAGGGGATCGAGTTCCGCGAGAAGTTCGTTTGTGATGTGGGGATCTGCTGAATCTTGCGACAGGAGTACTAAGCTTTTCAACCTGTTGAAATAGTGATGGCAATGTCGCTTGCCAAATTGAAACGCAATGCTGGATTTTGAACGGAAACTCATGCTCGAAGAATCCTACTCTGATTCGTTCGCAAGATTTTGAGCATGAGCCACCAGCAAAGAGTGGATTTGGTAGCGTTCGTCACCAATAAATTCAACCAGGCCTCTGTCAACCAATCGCCCCAAGATTGGAATTGAATCGACGCCCCAAATTGCGGAGAGATCTTTCTCAAGAAAAACTGCAGGCTTGGGTGCAAATGGCGCCAGCGACATAAAGTAGTGACGATCGTTTTCGTCCAACGCATCAGTGCTCAAATTAAGCAACGCCATCACACTGACCGCTCGTTCTCCCAACTCAGATTGAATGTCACTGGGTGGGGCATGTTCGAGGATAACGCGTTGGCTTTCCAGTACGCTATTAAGAACATCAGCAGCAGTTTTACCTTTTCCAATTTCTGCTCTCAACAATCGCCCAATAATTTGCAGCGAAAGTGGAAGACGTTCTATTGTGTCAATAACTTCCCTGCAGAGAGCTTCGTTATCGTCGACAACACCTTTAGGAGCGAGTTTCTTGAGCAGCTCAAACGACGCTTCGGCATCAATGATGTTGAGATTGTATTCGTCGCCGGGGTTAGACGTTAGTTGTTGAGCCACAGGTGGAAATCTGGTCGTTATCAGAGTACCACATTTATCCCCACCGAGCAAAAACTGCTCTGCATCAGATGCGCTAAACGCATCGTCAATCACAAGCAAAACGGACAAGTGAATCAGTGCACCTGCGATCAGGTTGGCTAGGTGTCTGTTATCAAGAGCCGGTGTAGGAGCAATATCTAGAGCAGTTGCCCATGCATCGAGCTTTTGCCGCACGAGTGGATCCGAGGGGGCGCTTCCAAGCGAGCACCAGAGTACACCGTCAGGGTACAGTTCATGGAAAGATTGTGAACGGCATATCGTTTTTGCCAATGCAGTTTTTCCCACTCCAGGCCAGCCTTGGACAACGATACGCCTTGGGCCGTTGTCTGATGCATGGTCACAGAAAAGCGCACGTAGGTTTGCCAGATCGGCTTGCCGTCCGTACAGCATTGCTTGTCCTGGCGGTAAACATGCAACTCTCAGCTTGGCTGCCGTTTCATCTGATTCGCTCGCAGCTCCAGTCAATTCTTCGACGGACGTCTCCAATGCATCGGCAATCGCTTTGGCGGAAGACACGCTGATGGATGCGCCTCTTTCCGCATTGCCAACGCTGTTGGTGCTGAGGTCAGACCGCTCTGCCAATTCTTCTTGGGTAAGCCCCAGCCTGGTCCTGGCTGCAAGCATTCGTTCCGGAACAAAAGTGATTGATGTCTGACCCATGGTGTTTTGCGGTGAGCTTGGGGCTTATGGGTGAAAGTTGTGCCAAAGTTGTGCCTGGCTTTGGGGGATAAAAAACGAAGCGGCACGAAAATAAGCACATCAACCAATCACATGCAAACAGGCATCGCCCATGTCAATGGATTTTGAAGAGTTTTCACGCCGCTTTGAGGCAGAGCCAACAACCCACCGGCCAGTCGAACAACGCAACATTGTACAGAGGATTGCTGAAGTGTGGCAGATCGTAGTTCGCTTGTTTTGGGCATTCGTCATTCTCCTGATTGCCTTTGCAGTATTAGGTGCATTTCTTCGGTCGTGGGAGCGGGCCAAATATAGGCAAGATCTGTTGGAAAAGAACTACTTGATAGAAGTGGATAAATACGGAAGGGAACAGGCGGTAAAGAAATGAACGTGAAAATTGTCGAAGCGGTGCATGGCATCGCCGTCCAAACACCCAGTCGCGACGAGTTTATCGAAACAATCGAAATCGTACTCGACGTGCAGGCTATGAAGCTGGGAGAAAACTGCGTGTTTATCAAGTGGTTTGCTGGCGACTGTACAGCTGCCGGAGTAGTTGGGTTCATCGAATGGTGGCGTCAATCCAAGCTTGAGAGGAACTGAGATGAAAATTGAACGAGAGAGTTCGAACGGTTTCAACGTGACTTGTTGTAGTCAGAAATTGCTCATCGAGTTAGCACAGGTTTTATGGATGGCTGGGATTCACTTTCACTTGGTCCCAGGTTGTCTTATCGTCGCTGACGAATCCGGTGCCGCGAAAACAGCGGTGGAGCGATTTATCGAGCTGAACTGCCCCAAGAAGGAAGTCGTGAAAACCAAGACTTAGGAAAGAACCATGAAAGTAATCGGGCGCTATTCCGATCTCATCGTGCAAACACCATTGGCGATCGAATTTGCTGAAGCAGTCAGAGAGAAATTTCGAGCCAAGGTCGACGTTTTGGATTCCGAATATGGGATCGTCGCGATCGGCAAATGGATAGATGGAAACCAGGGCCTCATTTACTGGCTCAAGCTTGCCAGGTTCCTTGAGGAATGGGAGGAGGTGAGCAGCAACCGAAACTGAATGTTCCAGCTTGATGGGCCATCTAAGCGTGTCAACTATGGCCGAGTTTAATTGTTCTTTTACGAAGGTTCAACGATGGAAGTCAATGAGGAGAAAGCAGCTGAGGCAACGTTGATAGATGCGGTGGTCGACGAAGGCAATGCAGTCTTGCACTGCGAGGGAGACGGAATCCAGTTCTTGGTTTTCCTTAGCCAGTCCCAAAGCTGGGGGTTTTTGCAGCAGCATTTTTCGATCGACGCTTGTGCTGACGGCATCGCTTTGCATGCAGTTGGTGATTTTGATGCAAGTCAGTTAGCGAAAGAGCTGCGTCAGGTTTACATCAAATGGCGAAAGGAGAGCGGAGCTGCTTAGTCCGGCAGCAATCGAATTTCGGAAATGACCAAGGAGAATATCCTCGTCGTTGCCGAAACGCGGGCCGGCAAAACGAACTTAGTTCTCCAACTATTGCAACAAGTACTGGGCGTGATTGTCTTTCTCGGGAAGGAAACAAACGCCGGAGCTGAATTGCTCGTCAAGTCAATGTTGGAAGCCAATCGTCCAATCATCTTCGATGATCTGGACGACCAAGAACACGTTTTTCCAATTGCCGCATTACCTCGAACCAACGACGAATTCGAAAAGCATCGAATCATCGAGGGGTTTCTGGAAAACCTGCTTCGCCGACGCGGGGCGCGAAACGCAGACCAGAATCCGATGATCGAAACTGTTACCTCGCATTTTGCAAACCTTGTCTACGAACTCGACCTGGAACTGCCTACCGATCAACTGTTCCGTCAAGGACGAGTTCAAGGCAATAGCGAAAGTGCCAATTTCTGGAATGAGATCCCAGGTGGCTACTCTCGCGAGAGGATTGTTGGGCCAACTGAAAGGTTGACCGCAATCCTCAATAACCCGGCGATTCGCCGTCGCTTAACCAGAGATGGCAATCGCTTCATCCAGATGATCGACCAAGGTTTCAGCTATGCCCTGCAAGGCGGGCACAGCATCACGCAGGCGGCTTTGCGGTACGTGATTGGAACCAGAATCCAGGAAGTGATTCAGTACAAGCGAAGTGGCGGACGCCAACCAGTGACACTGGTTATCGAAGAGGCAGAAGCACTTGGCCTAACGATGCAGGAGGCAGTTGCCTTGCAAACTCTGGTCAAAACAGGATTGCGTTTTATTTTAATTTCACAAGAGGCCAAATTCGATGAATGAAATCGTTGAAGAAAAAACTCAACACGCGGACGGTTCCGTCACGTACAAAACTACGAGGAGGTTCTTAGATGATCACCGAGATCATCGTCCAGAACACGGACAAAGTGTTCATGCGAATGAGCGATCCCGAAACAGCGAAGCGATGCGCCGACGAACTGGTCGGGGCGACGTTCAATCCCCGAGCCGTAAAAGAGGTCTTCGAGCGATTTTCCAATCAGGGCGACGATTGGTTTCTCGAATCACGACCTTTCTATTTCAGTCACCAAGAACAAAGAGAGCTCTTCGTGAAATGGCTGATGAATCTTCAGCCCGGCGAAGCGTTTTCGAAGATCGATGGGACGGTGCGATTCTTGAGGGTACCGTTGTTTCGCCCAACCATGAGCAACGAGGAGCTTGAACGATGGAGAACCAATCAGCCATGGCTTTCGCGCGTGAACGAGACAAACAGGTCTTCGCAATCCTCGACTGGGCGCCCGTCATCCTCAGATTCTTCGTCTGGCTCGCGATCTTCCCATCCTACCAGACGGCGAATCGACTATTTATTCGATTGAACAAAAGAACGAGAGGACGCAAGCCACGAATAATTCATGTGATGAGGATGTCAGATACTGGTCGGCCAGCGAACGTCTATTGTCAACACAAACCGAGAGCAACTGAACATGAAGTCCTTTTGACTCAAGAGCTTATCAAATGCTGGGGCATTCCCCTGTTAATGTGGAAGCGATGCACCAACACAGACTCACAGCTCAGGCCAGATGCTGAGGTTGAAGGACTAATGTTGGAGTTCGATCGTGGGACAGAGAGAAAGCGCGCAATACAACGGCAAGCCGAAAGATATCGAGCCTATCCAGGGCTTGTAGTTTGGGTCTTGCAAAACACCAATGCGATTCCATGGATCACCGATGTCTCAAACAAGGAGAATACGCTGTACAAGCTTGAAGGCTCAAGCACTTTGTTCGACTACAAGGGGCGTGAGATTCCTGTAGCAAAAGTGTGTAGCGAAACATTGGCACTTATAAAACAACCAGGTACTGAAACTTAAGGAGCGAATGCCCATTCTGCTTGGCAAGCAACGTTTAGATTTATCAATTTCTTTAATCGGAGAAAATCATGTCAATCATGACACTACCGCCTACGGAGGAAGTCCTTGCTCAACCTTTCAAGGTTCCATTAGGCGACAAAAAGGTTCCACGAATGTGGAGCGAAGCGTTGGAAAAAATGCGAAAGTTCGAAAATGGACTAAGCAGCATGACATCTCGTGAAATTCGCGTTTCTGAGACGTTGCCACGAGCATTTCGCGTGAGCGACTATTCGGCCAACTTGAGTCGTTGGACGGGAGGCGTTTTCGAGTCGTTGCTGGGAGACGAGATCGGCCGAGTTGAATGGGAGGGCGACGTTGCTCGTTGCTCATTCTACGAGCGTCAAGTTGAGAAAGGGATCCTCAACAACCAGCATCGGGTTATCAAAACCGTGCAGGAAATGCATCGCCCCAAGTTGGATCGACTTCCTTCAGCGATATGGATTCCGCCAGAAGGCAAACGTCGCATTAAAGTGCTTTCAGATGCGGGCTTTGGGCGTGCCCTCCGCATTCTGCGCGGTGATTTGACTGGTGAGAGTCACGCGAATCATCGTGAATGGACGGAACGGTCGGCGCTTGGAAAAGCCTGGGATCAAAGTCGGCAAGCTGCAGCAGACGTTGCACGGCAAGCCGCAGCCACAGCACGAAGAGCAGCTGAAGGCTTGAGTGTTGCCGGACGCAGCGTCGCGTCAGGCATGGATCGTCTCACCACTACATTTGCTGCTGACCCCGCAATTCTGCTGGGTCGTGACCTTGTTATTTACCTTTGGAAAGAACAATGAGCGAGATCATTAAAACCAACATCCCGGATATTGAACAACATTTGATCAATATCAAAGCCGAGGTTCAAAACGACATTCAAATGGGGATGAACCTGGTAGCAAGCAAGCTCTCTTCCGCTGAAGAAGTTGTTCGTCAGGCGGGACGGGCTGGTGTTGACCACAAACAAGAGATGGAGCTGACGATTGTGAATTCGGCAGATGGCTCTACCACGGTGAGCATCAAGGGTTCACAAATGACCCAAAAAGAACCGACTCGTGGTTGGTTCGGCTAATGATTCACACGCCCACACGTGTGCCGCCTTTTGGCGAGTATTCCCTTACCCCATAACAAAGATGTTTAAACGTCGTTATTACTCATTCGGTGCCAACAGAAATGAAGTCGCCGTGAAAGTGTTCTCAAAAAGAAACATTAACAGCAAACACAATTCCGTGTACTTGGAGATGTTTTTGAGAGACGGAAGAAAGTGGAAATCACAGGGTGCTATTCCCATCCTGTCAATTATCGACTTGCAGGAAGCGATCAGGAGCTGTTTGTGTCAGGTCAGCTTGGCCATGCGTGACACAGAGACAATCCCGACGAGGTAGGGCAAAAGGCGCGAGTATGTGGGTACTCGCCCCTCTTTTCTGGAAGAATCCAGTTGAATCGCAGAGACAGTTTAGCATGACCATCTTCGAATACGCAAAACATTATTGGGAGAAGGGCTGGCAGCCTTTACCTCTCAGGCCACGAACAAAGCTTCCAGCAGTGAAGTGGAAGGTGTACCAAGATCGCCGAATTACGCTTGACGAATTGAAAACTTGGTTCCTTGTAAACGAAAATCGAAACATTGGGATTATTACCGGGGCAATCAGCGCGGTTACAGTTTGCGATGCGGACAGTCAGGACGCAATTGATCGGTACTTTTTGACCGCTGACCCAAGCGATTTGATTGTTGAGTCATCTCGCGGGTTTCATTTCTATCACAAGTACGTTCCAGGCCGAAACGTTAGTGTCGATGGGATTGACGTACGCAATGACGGCGGCTTGATCACGGTTCCGCCCAGCATCCACCCCAACGGCAAGCGTTATGTCTGGAATCGTAGCGGTGAAATGACAGCTTATGATCCGAGTTGGTTCCAAAAGCCGAAAAGTTCGACCGCATGCCACACGTTTGATCGATCCTTCAAAACACCAGACGTCGAAATGGCAGTCGAACGATGCCGAAGGTACTTGGCCAAAATGGAACCGGCAATTGCTGGTCAACATGGCCACAGACAGATGTTCAAAGCAGCCTGTCGGGTTCGAGATTTCTTACGTGAACACATGGACTGGGAACAAGCCCTGCCAGTTCTTTGTGAATTTAATGAAAGGGCTGAACCACCATTTTCTGTCCCAGAGCTTCAACACAAGCTGGAAGACGCATGGAGAAAGTAATGAACAACGAAGAATGGCAGCAGTTTATTAGAGAGCAAGTTTTTGAGGCAACAGCGGTCGCAGTGGCCCCCTGGGCGTTGCTACTGGGACTGTTGTTGATCGCAACCATCGTGTTCACGAAGGCGGTAACGCTTGCACAGATCAACAAAATCAGAGGTAAGGACACGGTGGAAAAAGAAATCCACTACATCAAGGAAACAGCGCCATTTCATGAATCTTCAGGAGGTGCGTGATGGTCATATTCTTCGTCATGTTCATCGCGTTATTCTTTGGCGAGATGATCTTTCTTATTCAGTGGCAAGATAAACGAAATGTGGAGATAAAGAATGGAAAGGGAAATTCTGAATGAAGTGCAGTTCATGCACTCGATGCTTGTCTTAGAGGGCATCGTCATTCTTTTGGCGATCGTAATACTCGGAGTCATTGTCTTGGAGCAACTAAGAAGCGGAAGCGACAAAGCAATCCAAAAAGAGGTTCACTTTATCAAGGAGACCAAAATTGAACGACCAGAAACTTCAGGAATTCCTGCAGACGACGGACACCGAACGGTTTCGTGATCTGCTTTGGGATGCAGTTGGTAGTGATCTTGCCATGGGCCTAGTCCTCAATCAAGCATGTTGAGGTGAAAGAAAAGAGAAAAAAACGAAACCCG
>CAZJEK010000168.1:7921-11936 GCA_964545005.1 uncultured Pirellulaceae bacterium | reverse complement strand
GTATCGCTGGGTACCAGCGAGGCAACTTTCTGGATCCCATCCACCTGGGATGCGATATTCCGCTGAGTCAACATCACGCCTTTTGGTACCCCCGTCGAGCCGGAAGTAAAGACAATCGTCAACAGGTCATCGGGCTCGAGCTTGTTTAACCCCAGCGATCGGCACAGCATTCCGCCCGGCATCAGAAAACTCTGCAATGCCCCCATGGCTTTGTCAGCGCCGGTGACTTTGTCTTTCAAATCGTCCAGATAGACGACGTTGCAGTCGAATTCAAAATTGAATTTGTCGGCGACTTTGCGCGTCGTGAGAACCGTTTTGATTCCCGCATCCTCGACGCAATGGTTGATCAATTCGTTGGACAGCGAATAGTTCAAATTCACAGCCACGCGCTTGTCGATCGCCAGAGCCATATTGACGATACAGCCTCCCACACTGGGAGGAATGAGGACTCCGACAGTTTTTTCGTCCGCTCCCAATACGTGCCGCGTCAGCAAGCGTCTCAGAATCAAGGTCCGCGTCAATAACTTGCCGCCGGTCTCTTCCTGCTTGGTCGAGTCTCCGACTTTGGAGCGAAATTTACTGGCCTTGCAAGCTTTGATAAATCGAGCTGCCGGGGCCTCAAATTTTCCAGCGTAGTTGTCCATGGCTTTGGCACCTGTTTCCATTACCGATTGTCGAATCTCAAACATGCTGCTGTCGTGCGGAATCGGTTCGCCAATGTGAACCGAAAGTGGCCTGCGCAGCGGAAACGGCCACCGCCGAAACGCAGTCCCACCAACGTAACTGAAATTGCTACCCCAGATCTCGTCAAAATAGGCTGGTATGATCGGAACCGGATCAGCCTTCTTGAGAATCATCTGCAGCCCGGGCTTGAAAGCACGCACCTGACACTCTCGAGTGATGCCTCCCTCGGGAAAGATCCCCAGCAATTCACCGTTATTCAAAACATCTCTGGCTTCAGTCAAACTCCGCCGAATCGATTTTGGACCCGATCCCATCAAAATCACCCCGCAGAAGTTGGCAAACTTTTCCAGGAACTTGCCGGAAAAGTTCCCAGCCCAGGCAATGGTCCGCGGAATCCGTGGAATCAGCACCAGCATCAGCGCTCCGTCCAACCAGGAGGTATGGTTGGCCACCACCACGCCGCCGCCTTTGTGCGGCACGCGATCGGCTCCATTGACGCGAACTTTATAGAGAGCATGAAACAGCGCCAGGAACAGCAGCCGCACAAACCGCTGGCTCAATCGATACAGGGAATAGAACACGACGGGGATGCCGAACAAGCCCATCACCAGAAACATCTGTCGTGAGCTGAAGAAAGGGAGCTTGCCGGATTGCACGATCGCATCCTTGATCAACTGACCAAACTCGCGATCGCGACTGGCCGATCCGGTGTCACCCTGTTCATTCTGTCGTTCCGATTCGGATTGGAACTCAGCCCAGTAATCGGTAAACGTCAACGGTTGTTCCGCCTCCATCCGTCGCTGGTAATCGGCGGCGACCAATTCGGTAACCGCCGCTGGCTGCACCTCTGGGGGAACTTGATCAACCAATCCGCGGATTCCGGGAGAGATCACCTCACCCTCAACGGGCTCCTCAAGGGGTTGAGCAAGCAACTGCTGTTTTAAATCTTCGACGAGGGCTTGTTGGTCATCATTCAATCCCGCCGCGGTCACCGAGGCATCCAGATTGCTGATGGAGCCTTCGCTGGCTGGCAATCGCAGCCAAAACGTCAGCCCCATGAATAACAGGATGCCACAAAACGCCAGCCCATTCGTCGCCGACAGGATCCCACCCCGTTTTTCAATCGGACTGTTGTGTTGCAGGTACGATGCCAGCGGCACGTCAAAAATCCCGGCACTAATCCCCAGCCCCATCAACAGGATGCAAACAAAGATGGCCTTGGGCGAATAATACGAGTCCGCGATAAAGCCTTCCGGAGACAGCCATAACAATAGCGAAAACAGGACAATCCCCATCGCCCCAAACGGTACCAGTCCCAATTCAATCCGGCCAGCAGAAATGATTCCGGCCAGCACGCTGCCGCCGCCAATCCCCAGCACCACCGCGATCAATAATGGAGTCCGGTCCGATTCCAGCAATCCACCGCTCTCCTCGGAAAAGAAGTCGATGTTGATTTGAGCAACCGCTGCCACCGACCAGAAAAAGGTAATCCCCAACGCGATTCGAAACAAAAACTTATAGGACAACAACTGACGCAGATCGCGGTAAATCTCCCCGGGAACATTGAAGGGAAACTTGGCCCCGGGATTGGCCGCAGGCAATGTCTTGACCAGAAAACTGAGCAACGTTCCGACGACCGCAATGCCGATCAGCACCGTCGCTGTGGCCCACAACGCTTCCTGGCCCCGGCTGGTGAAATCAGACAACCAGCCGCCGACAGCCATTCCAATCACGGTAGCGGACAACGTCGCGAGGTTGAAAATTCCATTTCCGGCAGCAATCGTTTTTTCCGTCAACAGTTCGGGGATGGTCCCGACTTTAGCCGGCGCAAACAGGGCACTCTGCAAGCCCATGAAAAACACCGCGGCAATCAACAACCAGAAAAACGGATCGACCCCAGCGGCTGGATTGGGCGTGCCCATCAGGAACACGGCCAATACTCCCAGCGACATGATCACGATTTCGGCAATCTTGCACCCGATGATCACCGAACGCTTCTCAAACCGATCGGCCAACCAACCAGCAATCGGCGCAAACAGAATGTAAGGAACGATAAAAAATGCAGACCCCAGCAACACAATGGAGCTGACGTTGTCGGGGGTAAACTGATCCTTCCCAACGCCAATCACAAACCAGCGAAATACATTGTCGTTGACCGAGGTCAGCCATTGGGTCCAGAGCAACCCCTGAAAACTGGGCGACTTGAGGCTGCCATCACCAACAACCTGATCCTGATCGATGGGGGAAGAAGTGGTTGCTGCCATGGAATGTGGAGGAAATAGTGGTCTGTTGGATCGTGGGACGGTTACCTCGCAGGAGCCAGCACTCCGGACGTTTTCCGTACAAACTGCCCACCCAAGGCAGCGATGTTAACGGTTTTGAGCATTCAAGCGGAATAGCAACGATGAAAAAACCCGGAATTGTGACCCAGTCGGGCCGTCCTAAGACGACTCGGTCGATTCCGACTTGGTTTTGGTCAACTCGACGACATTTCCCACACCAAGATAGTCGACGTTGTCGACGAAATGCTGGATCATTGCAACACCTCGCCCACTGGTGTTATTCAGATTTTCATCTTCGGTTGGGTCCGGGACATCTTCGAGCTTGAATCCCTCGCCTTCATCGGTGATTCGCGCAAAGAAGCGTTTATCGTCCAATTCCATTTCGATATGGACCTGCTTTTTCTCACACCGTTGGTTGCCATGGCAGATGGCATTCATGATCGCTTCTTCCATCGCCATATGAATCGCGAAGCTGTCCCGATTGCCCCAATCGAATTCTTCCAGTTGATCCAACAGCCCTTCGATAACGACGGCGCAGTTATTGGGATCACTGCCGATTTTTCGATCGTATTTCCAGGGCACGAGCGCGATTACCTTGAACAGACTGACACGGTTAGATGGAAAAATAGCCGTGGATGCGGTACGCCAAACTAACTACTTTAACGAATCAATCGCTTCGGTTTCACCGTCCTTGATTTCGAACATCGAATCAAGATTCGTGTAACTGAATAGATCTCGCACCTCTGGGCGCAGATTGCTCAACCGGATCTGGCCACCGCTGGCGCTGACTCGTTTCTCCAGCACAATCAGCTTGTTGATCGCTCCGCTGGAGAAAAAGCTGACGTTTTCGAAGTTGATCACCATGCTTTCTGGATTGTCGCCGTCGACCAGCGACAACAGTTCCTTGCCCAGTTGCTCAATTCGAGCCGGATCCATCACCTTTTGGTCTTTGAATTTGACAACGGAAACATCTTTAACGTTGCTCAGTTCAATACATTCGAAGTCTTGCATTTCGCTCACCGCGTAACAATGATCGCCCCTGGAGTAGG
>CAZJEK010000168.1:3256-7911 GCA_964545005.1 uncultured Pirellulaceae bacterium | reverse complement strand
GTCCAATGGCACGCTTATATCTTAAACCCTCTTTCGGGTCCGTCAAAGCAGAGGAATTCCGCCAGGAGCCATGAGCCGGTAACGACAAGGCCAATCCAGTTGACTGCGCAGAAAAAAACACTAGCTAAAGCGTCTTTGAACGAGTGACCAGACTCTCATTCGCGTCCGCTTGTACTAGTGTTTTTTAGTCACAGAATCCTGACTTCCGACAAGGACTCTGGTGTTCGGAGTGGATCATGTCGATCCAGATTTCGCCAACGGAACCGTTGCTGGACCGGATTGATCAACAGCAGATATCGATTCACCGAGTTGACGCTAGTTTTTTCTCATCGACGCTCCATGCAGGAGAACAACGGTTCCGCAAAACAAAACCGGCCAACAGAGCCAGTTGGGGGGCGTGATTCGCTTTTGGGTTCCCAACGCAAACCCTTGCGGCAACGTGGCAAGATTCTGATTGCCGCCGTATCCGACCTGCCGAAAAGGGCCCTGATTGTTGAATGGCAGATTCGACGGTTGATACGCTGTTTCAACCGTCACCTGCTGGGACAGAAAATTCGATATCCGCGGAGTCAACAGATAGGAATCAACCAATGCCAGTTGCAGGCCCAGGAAAATGAGCACAAAGCCGGCGGTCATCGTGTTTGTACGTCGCATTTATTTTCAAGCGGGACAAGTTTTTCGCCAACGGGCTGATGTTGTTTCAGGACTTGCATCAACCTGGCTTGAACTGTTTCTAATCCAAGGTATCGAACAGTCGATTTCGCCTACTTGAATCTGGCAATCAGAATCATCGCGTTACGGCCAACAAAGTTAGGTTTGTTTCGATTTTTCAGGCAGCGCCTCGACCAGCCTAACAATCGTCAAACTCGCTCCAACCACATCACTTGGCGCGGGAACAGACTGACCGGGTCGGACGTCGCGACGGTAACTTCGGTCAGGTAGTCGCGAAAGAATCGGCCCAGTCCGCTGGTCCGCAGCAAGTTGCCGTCTACTTGTTGCTCGGAATCGGCAAAGTTGGCGATTACCACCAGGCGGCTGCCCTCGCATGAACGGGTATAGCCAAGCACGTGTGGATTCCTGGTATCGAACAATTCCATCTGCTGGCCAGCGAGCGCACGGACGGATTTGCGAATCGCGATCAGCCGCTGGACGCTGGCATAAATCTGTTTGCTGACGCCATCCTCATCCAATGACTGCAGGAATTCCCACTCCATCTTGGGCCGGTGAATCCAGCGGGTATCTCCAGCCTTGGCTGGATCCTTGACGAAGTCGTAGTCGTTCAGCATGCCCCACTCTTCGCCCATATACATCAACGGAATTCCACCGATTGTCAGCGTAATGCCATGCAGCAAACGAATTCGTTCCACCGCCGCGACAATTTTATCGCCGTCCTGCTCTTCAATGCCCTGCTCCAGCCCGGCCAGTGAGGCCATGGTACCGGAAATCCGCATGTCCCCTGTCTGCTCATTGTGCTGAAAGGGAATCCCCCGCGCGAACGATCCATCAAACTGGCCGGTGTAAAACGAGTTGAGAAACTTTCGATGGTCGTACCCATTGATTCCGACGGCGGCCGCATCGGCGTCGTCAAATGTCCAGCCAATGTCGTCGTGGCAGCGGAGATAGTTGGCCCAGGTCGTGCCCGCTGGCAATTGATGCCGGTGGGATAGTGACCGCTTAAGCAATTTGACTTCGCGGGTCGCTAACGATTCCCACAGCAATGCCATCAGCGTCGGGTTGTACGAGATCTGGCACTCCTCCGGCGAAATATACTTGACCACATCGTCCGGATGGACAATCGCTTCAGATTTGAACAGCAGGCCAGGCGCTGCGATTCGGGCAACCGCATTGAATGCTTGCACCAGCACGTGAGCCTCAGGCAGGTTTTCGCAAGGCGTCCCCTTCTCTTTCCAGATAAAGGCCACCGCATCCAGCCGCAAAATGTCGACGCCGGTATTGGCCAGAAAGTCGTTGAACGTCGTCCATACGTAACGCTGCATTGGTTCATTGCGAGTGAAATTGCCCCGACGAACCGTGGGAAAAATCTCTCGCAACGTCCGTTCGTACTCCTGGGTCTGTTCGACGGTCTCAAAGACATAGTAGTATTTTTGAAACTCACGCTGGCCGGCTTGTGCCCGCCGCGCCCACTCGTGGTCATCAGAAGTATGGTTGAGTACGAAGTCCAAAACCAGGCAAATGCCTGACTGGCGTAGTTCGCGGGCCAATTCCTGCAGCTCTTCAATCGTACCAATTCGCGGATCGATCGAGCGATAATTGCTGATCGCATAGCCGCCGTCATTGTTGCCGGGACGAACGGCAAACAACGGCATCAAGTGCAGGTAGTTGATCCCGAGCTCGCGGAAATAATCAATGTGCTCACGCAACCGCCCCAGATTTTCGCTGAACAGATCGACGTACAGCGCAGCACCAACCATCTTCTCCGATAGAAACCAGTTCGGATCGTGCAGCCGATGCTCATCCAGACGCTTCAGCGAATCGTCACGTTGGCACCAGCTGTCAGCCAGTTTCAACAGTAGATCTTCCAGGTGATAGAAAAAATCCCAGCGTTTGCCATACAGCTGCATCAACCGACTGAATAGATCAGGCCAGTGACGTTGCAACTTTCGATCAAACTCCTGCCTCAGTTTTGTGCAGGCAGAACTTTCCTCCCAGAACTGGTCCAGTTTGGGTTGAATGCGTTGTAACGAAAGAGACGCTCGGAATGATACTTCGGCTGGATCCGCGTTATCATTCTGCTCTTTCATTGGGGATAGTTATCTTGTCCAAAAAGTTGTAGTACTTGATGCCTTCCAGAACGCCACGAGCGTATTTGCCGTCGGCGAAGTAAACGCGGGAGTGCTTTCGCAGTTTTTCCAGTTCGGGGCTGTAATTGCCAACCACGACACCTAGCGCACGGCCTTTCAGCATTCCTTCATCATTCCCGGAATCCCCGGCCACGAGCAACTGCTCGGGAGCAAATCCCCATTTGAACAGCAGGTGGCGAATCGACAGATCGCTGCCGCCACGTACCGGGATTACATCCAGGTAAGCGCCCAGGCTCAAAATCACTTTAGCCCGCAACTTGGCGGCGCGAAGCATCTTTTTCAATTCATTGACTCGCGGGGCAATGCTGGGATCAATTCGGTAACTGATCTTGAATTCTGACTGCTCTTCCGGAGCTTGCAAAAACAGCCCAGTGACGTCGGATAATAACGATTCGATCGCTTCGCGATTCCAGCGAAATCCGATTTGTTGCTGCCAGCTTTTATCGGGCACTAAGTCTTCCCCATAATGCAGTTGTGTGCCCACCGAAGTATCCAACACGTCGGGTGTCGGCAGCCCCAGCTTGGCCACCAGCTGTCGCGCGTCCTCCAAATTTCGACCCGTCGAAATCCCAAATCCAATGTGATCATGACTGCGCAGCAGGTCATTGAATTCTTCCAGGGCTTCGGAGTCGCCGGTCAGAGTGTTATCTAAATCAGCGAAAATCATCCGATCGAAATCGGGCAGTCGCCGAGCCTGTCGATCCGATCGCAACGCCGGTTTTTCGGCGTGGTCGAGAATGTCGATCACATCGCGAACGTACCGATCGGCATGCTGCTTCCAGGCGTAATGTTGATTGACTCCTCGCAGACCATTGTCAGACCATTGTTCCCACTCCTCGGGTTCGGTCAGCACACGGGTCAGGGCATGGGCGATTTCATCATCATTCAACGGATCGATGAGCAGTCCATTTTGGCAGTTAGCGACGATGTCACGAGGTCCACCGTCGTTAGTCGCAACAATCGGCACTCCGCTGCCAGCTGCCTCCAGCAAGGTCAGTCCAAACGGTTCCGTCAACGCCGGATTGACAAACACCCCCCGACTGGCCGCCGCCAAACGATATAGCTCCGGAACGTCACTGGGAAGATGCTGCTTGGGATAGGCTACTTTGCCGTACAGATCGTAAACATCGATCAAGGTCAAGACGCTGCGAATGACTTTGCGTTGTGCTTTGGGCAATGATCGCACATCGTCTCGAGTCCCCATCACGATGACCAGATTGGCCAACCGCTGCAGGTCTTCGTTTTCACCGTAGACACGAACCAGTGACTCCAGATTCTTGCGTTCGTCGGGGCGGGCCATTGCCAGAATGATTGGCTTGTCTGGATCGCGGAGGAATGGCTCCAGCAACTGTTTGGCACGTGGGTTGACGGCGGCTTTCGACGGCGGTTGAAATGCATCCAGGTTCACTCCCGGGGGAATTACTTCCATTCGATTGGGCGTGTAATGATCGTACAGTTCGTACTGCTGTTCCACTTCCTGGCTGGTACTGGTGACAACCATCGAGGCCGTTTCCAGGGCAACTTCTTCGGCCTCAATCCGCGTGCGGAAATGATACTTGCGATTCAGGCGATTTTTCTCACCGCCTTGATCGATCAACCGTTGGCGTTTCACGCGTCCCAGCGAGTGCCCGGTGAATACGAACGGGACATGCAGTAACCGCGCCAGCTGAGCCCCAGCGTAGCCCGCATCGGCATAATGGCCGTGAATTAAATCCGGCAGCCCATTGCGTTTGAAATGCCCGATACATTGATCCACGAAGACTTCCAGGTGAGGCCACAGCGATTCTTTGCGGAGATAGCGGCGAGGTCCAAATGGCAAACGGACAATCTTTG
>CAZJEK010000168.1:0-3246 GCA_964545005.1 uncultured Pirellulaceae bacterium | reverse complement strand
GGACAAATCTCTTCCTCCAGCTCAGCATAAGCACCATCGACTTTAGGATCGATGATTTGTCGCGTCACCACTTCCACGCAATCGACGCGCGGATGATCAACCAGGTTGCGAGCTAACTCGAGAATGTATTTGATCTGACCGCCAGTATCGGCGTCCCTGCCCAACTCTGGATCGTGCGCGCGAATCAGTCCGTGCAGACTCAACAAAGCCAGCTTGACCGGCCGAGTATTTTTCCTCGATGTCACTTGAGACTTCATTTCCTCATCAGGTAGCGACAGGGCTTCCATTATTTTTGATCTCCATTAATCACGAACGATAAGCGATGCTGGCAACGTCGTAGTGTTCCCTCGACTCCGTTGTCGCACCCTGAATTTGACACGCCTTGGCGGCGAAGCGTACCGCCTCATTCAAGGCTTGCTCCTGAGGGTGGCCGTCAATCAGGCAAGCAATTGCCATTGCCGAAAAGGCATCTCCGGCGCCGACAGAATCGACGAATGAGTCAACGTCCGGGGCTTCGGCGAAACAATGATTGCCATCGGCATCAATTCCAAAAGCACCACGCTTGTCGGCGGTCACAAACAGATTGCCAACCTCAAACTTCTGTTGCAACTCTGAAGCCAAATCAGCAATTTCCTGACCGGTGAAGTCTGACGACAACGACGAACCTGTAATTAACTGGAGCTCGTCGACGTTCAGTTTCAGCCAGTCGACCTTTCCAATCAGATCATTCAACCACGCCTGGTCGAACCACGGCCGGCGGATATTCAAGTCAACAAACCGAGGGGCTGAGGTTGCGTTCCGGAGCGCCACGATCGCTTCGCGAGTGATGGGCCCACGCCAACACAAACTGCCGTGATAAACCAGGGCTGCATCTTCGATCGCCGATCGAGCGTTGGCATTGATTTTGCGATACTGGTAAAAATCGTAAGCCTGATCGTTTTCGATCGAATAGCTGGGCTCTCCGTCGTTGAAGGTCACTTCAACACGTCCGGTTGGTCGATTCTTGACCACCTCGATCGCTTCCTGACCAAGCCCCCACCGATCCATCGTGGATAAAACATGCTGGCCTTCATCGTCGTCGCCGACTGCAGTCAGCAGCAGTGGGTCCAGCCCGATGCCTTTGAGATTCCAGGCAACATTGAAAGTCGCTCCTCCCAGAACCTTGCGGTCAGGCAGATGATCAAATAGTACTTCACCGATTAAAACAGGGCGTCGGTGCTGGTTTTCGTCCAACGTCGATGGCGTTGTGGTAGAGATAATGGCCTCCTTGTGGCTTGAGTGCTGGTACTGAGTGTAGCGTCGAAAAAATATCAGGTCGAATCGCCCCCCCAACCCCATTCATTGAAAAAACTTTTTCATACGCAGGAAAGCAGCTTCATGACGTTCGACCTCCCACCATGCGCCCTGGCAACGGACCTGGATGGAACCTTAATCCCGATTAACGGGGAACCTGCTCAGAAAACTGCCTTATGCAAAATCGATGCCGAGCATCGTCAAAAAAAATTTCCATTGGTGTTTGTGACTGGCCGTCATTTAAGCTCGGTCCAGCAAGCAATCGAACAATTTCACTTGCCGGTACCCGACTGGGTGATCTGCGATGTGGGAACTTCGATTTTCCAAACGGTCGATGGCGGATTTCAGTTGGTCGAAGCTTATCATCAGGACCTTGATCAAAAACTGTCGCCCGAGCAACTGAAACTGATGGGCAGCCAACTATCGCAACATCGCAAATTGACGCGGCAGGAAGAGGAGAAACAGGGCCGGTTTAAATTGAGTTTTTACACGGAAGCCCAATCGCTGAACGATGTCGTCGCCGAAATCAAACAAATTGCAGCCGAGATCGAGTTCCAGTTGATCGCCAGCGTCGACCCGTTCAACGGCGATGGATTGATCGACATCCTGCCGGCCAAGGTATCGAAACGGTACGGGCTCAGTTGGTGGGCCCGGGAGCAGTCACTATCGACTGAAGATATCGTCTTTGCCGGTGACTCGGGTAACGATTGGGCGGCGATCGTCGGCGGGTTCCGGTCCATCGTCGTCGCTAATGCAGCAGCCGAACTGAAGGCCCAAGTGGAAGCGGCTGACGACGAAACGAGACGCTCCATTTTCGTCGCCAGCCAGCAGGCAACGTCCGGCGTCCTGGAAGGCTGCCGGCATTGGGGGCTGTTGGAATGAAGTTGGCCGTCGTTTAAGCTCTTCACCAACACCATCACTTAAACGCAGGAAATTCAATGAGCCGATATCGTTGGGGAATAATCGCTACCGGAAACATCGCCGCGTCACTCGCCGAAGCAATTAACTTCGTTGACGATGCAGAACTGCTGGCCGTCGCTTCACGGTCGCAGGAATCAGCTGATCAGTTCGGTGACAAGTGGAATATTCCCCGCCGCTATCCCTCGTATCAGCAACTGGCAGAGGATCCGGATATCGATGTCGTCTACATCGCGACGCCACACAACTTGCATGCCGAGAACATGAAGTTGTGCTTGAATGCTGGCAAGCATGTGATGTGCGAGAAACCATTGACGCTCAACGCAACCCAGGCTCGCGAATGCATTCAACTGGCTCGCGACAAAGGATTGTTCCTGATGGAAGCCGTTTGGATGCGATTCTTTCCTGCCATCGCGGAAATCAAGTCGTTCGTTCAGTCTGGAGTGATTGGTAAACCAAGGCTGATCGAAGCAGATTTCTGTTTCCATCTGCCCTATGACCCAAACCATCGACTTTACGATCTCGAACTCGGTGGGGGAGCGCTGTTGGACATCGGCATCTACCCACTGTCCTTTACCACGAACCTGTTGGGATTCCCGGATGAAGCCCAGGCGATGGCGCAGCTGGCTCCGACCGGAGCAGACCAGATCACCACGATGAGTCTAAAGTACGGTGACGATTGCGCCGCCTTGTTGGCTGGCAGCATGTTCATCTACAAACCGCAAGATGCCATCATCGCTGGCGAAAACGGTTTCATTCATGTCCATGAAAGCTTCTTTCATCCCGACCGCTTCACGGTCCATGTAAACGGCAAAGATCCTGTCGAGCACCATGTGCCCTATCAGTTGAACGGTTACCCTCACGAGATTGAAGAAGTCCATCGCTGCCTGAACGAAGGATTGACCGAGAGTCCCTTGATGCCGGTGGATGAAACCCTGCAAATGATGGAATTGATGGACCAACTGCGATCGCAGTTCGGCGTGGTTTATCCGGCTGACAACCAGTGATTGGCCTGACGCCAAAAAAAATCTGGTT
>CAZJEK010000167.1:9458-11945 GCA_964545005.1 uncultured Pirellulaceae bacterium | reverse complement strand
AGGACGGATGGCTGAGTCTGGTTTAAGGCACCGGTTTTGAAAACCGGCGACGGGGTAACTCGTCCGGGGGTTCGAATCCCTCTCCGTCCGCTTTTCTTTTTAGGTGAAGTTAGCGTTGGGCTGGCTTCTAAATATTGCGGCTAACGTTGCCGCCACTTCCACGGTGGCACCTGCTCCTCTGGCCCCTCGCTCGACCAAAGACCACGCTTCGCGACCCGTGCTTGGTCTTCCAAGTTGGCTAGCTTTTCGGATTTAGAATGCTCTCTGCAGTTCCAAGCGCAACCACCTTGGACCATCGCCTCATTGACCGTCACCTTCGGTTCCAGTTCCTCACCAACCCGACCACGAAATCCAGGCACTTGAACAAACGCCAGCGTTCGGCCCTCGTGGTCCTTACCGGTGACCCAGACTTGAACGTACTTTTCATGCACCATGTCGCTCAGGACTGCTGTGGCCATCTGACCATAAGGCTGGTCGATTTCAGGGCAATCGATTGAATCAAGTCGGATGTTGATATGTTGGTTCTGGTCGTCCAAAACAACGATCGTATCTCCATTCGTGATGGAAACGCACTCGCCATCGAAACTGCTTTCGATTCGTTTTCCCAGCACAGTTTTGGGCGTCGCATCGAGATAATCTGAAACTGGAATCCCGTTGTACGGATTTTCGCATCCCCCGACTGATAAGATCGCTGCAAGCATCAAAACGCGTTTCATGGTGTCGAATCCAAAGAGCCCGGCCAGGATTGCGGCGATTATGTCAGCTTCGCGACGTGAATTCGTCTGGTTGTCGGTGTTGCAATTAAACGTCCGATGGAACGTTGATCGGCATTCGGGGCTTCGAGGAGTAGAGTCGCTCAACGGCATCTCGGGTCGCTGATGGCCGGTTTTTGGTGCCGCTGAGGGGGAAATCGCGAAAAACAGCAATGCTGCGTTCTCGGACCAGGCATTTTCTTGCTTTCCCTGCTCCTGTCCCAATAATGGATGGCGGGTAGGGCAGCTGAAACTCCTGGTGACGGTCGATCAAATGTGTTGGCGACGAATTCTTGTTCAATCAAACTTCCAGTTCAAATTTCAGGGCGGAGTCCTGTTGGCTTGCGTGGCCATGTGGGGCGGGCTGGCAGCCTCTGCCAACGCGCAGCTGTTAACCCCACCAGGACAGCCGCTGGCTCCGACTGCCAAAGCGGCCGCTCAGCAATTCTTAAACGATTTCTGGGACCGAGGGCTGGACGCGCGCAAGCAAGCCGCTGAGCGATATGAAACGGCGCCGCAGGACCAGGTCGTCGTCCAATTCGCCTACGCGCTGAATCGCGCTCAGCAGGGAAAGTCGCGCGAGGCAATCGAAGTTCTGCAAGCCATCAACCAACGTGATCCGGCAAACCTTGACGCCTGGCTGCTGAAAGCCTGGCACCTGGCATTGACCGATCAGCACGACCAGACACTAACGGCGTTGGGAGCCTTGGCTCAACAATTCAGCCAAGCGAAACAGCCACTGGATCCGGTTGGAAAAAAAAGTCTGCTGCAGCGGATGGGAAGGCTGGTGGGATACCTTGAAGGACCGGTCAAGCACACCGTTAACGATAATCTGCTCAGCGTCACCATCGATCGGATCGAACAGAATCTGGATGCGGCGTCGGTCAACGAATTTAACGCGGGGCGTCAACACGTCGCCCAGGTCCTGCAGCAGTTGCTTGTGGAGCAAAGTCAGACTGCTGAGGAACGATTAAAGCGGGTAGCCGCCGAAAACAGGGCGGAAGCCGAACGGCTGAAACAGGAGAATGAACAACTGGAAGATTCCGAAAGTCGTCTGGCACCTCAACGAGAATCACTGGTCGCTGCTGGCAATGAAGAGATTTCCAATCTGGAACAACAAGCCAGTTCATTGCTGGCCCAGTTGAATTCGGTCAATGCCGATGCCTACATTGTGGAGCAGGACCTGGCTTACGCACTGGCCGATCTGAATCGATTCCAGCGACAGGATCGCCGGTACCGGCCCAGTTACCATTTCCGCGCCCATATCGACAACCTTAGTTATCGTTTGTCGGTGCTGAGGGGTAACGCATTTGCGCTGTCCAATCAACTGGCAACCGTTCGCAATCAGTTGATTCAAACCCGACAACGTTACTCGGCGCAAGTGGCCGGAATCGACCAACAACTCAGACGGACCGAAGTGGCGCAACGGCGCAATTCGGGCAGGCTCAGTCGTTTGGCTGGTGGGCCCGAGCTTTCCGATGGCAAAGCGAGTGCGATGGAGTCCAAACGCGAATCATTGCGGACCTACGATGACTTGTCGTTGGAGCTGTATCGCCAGGATTTGCTAAATGCGATCAAGTAAATTGAAAGCGAGATTCAGTTGAATCGATCACTTGGAATCTTCTAATAAAGTTGCACCCCTGGATCGTTCAAGCAAATCTAAGCTGTCTCCGCAATCATCACCGTGGCCGAAATTCACCACAGAGGCACAGAGCACACAGAGTTACTCGACCAA
>CAZJEK010000167.1:0-9358 GCA_964545005.1 uncultured Pirellulaceae bacterium | reverse complement strand
TGCACTAGCCCGAGCGGTTCAGGCCAATATCGCCAGCACTTCGGTTTGCAACCCGCCGGTAACGTGGACGTTGGACTCGGCGTCGATGTAGACGTTGATTTCACTGCGAATACCAAACTCATCGAGATAGATTCCTGGTTCGATTGAGAAACAGGTTCGCGGCAACACCAGCCGGTCCTCACGCGTTTCCAGGTCATCCATGTGGGCGCCGTTGCCGTGTGTTTCCTGGCCGATGTTGTGACCGGTGCGATGAATGAACGCGTCTCCATAACCGGCTTGTTCAATCACATCGCGAGTCGCTCGATCAACTTCCCAGCCTTGCAGTGGGCGGCCGGCAGCAAATGCCTGGCGGACCGTTTCGATTCCGGCGTCCCGGCCGGCGGCGACGATATCGAATACCTGCTGGTACTTGTCAGGGATTTCCGTGCCGACAAAACCGACTTTGGTCAAGTCCGAATAAACTCCATCGGGAACATCCAGTTTCGCCCACATGTCCAGCAGAACAAAATCGCCGAGTTTGATTTCCGCATCCGAACCCGGTTGAGGTGCGTAGTGCGGGTCACCGGCGTGAGGTCCGACGGCAACAATCGGTGGATGGTACGTCGTCATGTTGTGCTGGTGGTAGTAGTCCATCACCGCGTTTTGAACATCCGTTTCTCGCAGCGTTTCGCCTGATCGCGCATGGTCGGCGATCATTCCAAATGCCATGTCAAAAGCCGCGCGGTTCAGCTTGTCGGCCTCCAGATGCAACTGCCACTGCTGATCGGTCCAACGCGCCTCAAAGTATTGGATCAGGTTTCCCGAACTACCGACGTCGGGACCGAGTTTTCGAATCAACTCGATCGTGCCTCCGTCAACTCGTGAGACATAGGGGTTGGCGTTGTCGGGAGAATACTCCATCGCGACCAGTTTGGCATTCTCCAGAATCGCTTTGAGCGCCGCGTGCAGTTCCTGCCATTTCAAATAAACCACCTTGCCGCCGGGCAAGTGGTCCAATGCTCCGCTTTCGATGCGATGAACCAGTTTCGTCGGCTCACCGGAAGCCGGAATGTAGTAAAAGAAACGCCGAGACCAACCTTCGCCTGTGCCCAGAATCCGATTGGCCAGAACATTCAAACCGCGGAAATCGTATAGCAGCCAACCATCAAAGCCAAATTCCTGGATGGCGGACTGGATTTGATCCAAGGGAAACTGGAAGTCTTCGGGTTGTTGGGGCATGGCTGACTCGACTAAATCGCTGATGAAAAACGTAACAGGGATGTAAAACATCATGCCAGTTTGTTGGCGACTTGGAAACCAGGGCGATAATTGGTCCTAATGGTTGTCACCGCCGATCGTTTTGATTCACAATAGACCGTAGCAAGGAATTCACTCAGGAAGCTCCAATGATCAACAAGCATGAATTAACAACGATGGCGGCGATGTGGTTAACCCTTTCCATCTTGCTGGGAACCGGCATTGTCCATGGGCAGTTGCAGCAGGTCCAGGTGCAAGAAGATCAGCAGCCAGTCGACACTTCGCAGGGCGACCAGCAAGAAGGGGCCGAACAGGAGTCTTCCGATGACGAAGAGCAGGGTGAGGACCGCCCGACCCCACCCCCGATCGACGAACAGTTGATTCAGTTGGAACTTTGGGATGGTTCGACGATCAGCGGCAAGTTGAAAATTGAATCGTTGGATATCGAAACCAGTTACGGGAGATTGACGGTGCCGATCGGTCAAATCAAGCAAGTGCTGCCAGGGTTGCAAAGCTATCCTGAGTTGAAGGCCAGAATTGATCGGCTGGTCGAATCGCTGGGTGACAAAGATTTTGATGTGCGTGAAAGTTCGCAACGAGAGCTAAGTGGCATGGGTGTGATGGTGCTGAATCTGCTCGACAGCTACCAGCATTTAGGCAGTGCGGAGCAGAAGAAGCGATTAAAGGAGATTCAGGTTGAGCTGCACGCGATCGCCGATGACTTGCAGGATTCTGGGGAATTCGATAGCGAGCGAATGCTGTCGCTGAGAGATACGGTCGTGACCAAGGAGTTTACGATCGTGGGGGCCGTGCAAACGACTGACTTCCTGTTGCAAACCAGGTTCGGTGACCTCAACGTAAAACTCAACGACATCAAAGCGGGGGATCGAACCGTTTTCGGAAGTCAAGAGATCGTGCGCAAACAAGTTAAGGTGGGGGCCGAAGCGTTCTTTCAACGCAAACCCGCCAACACTCGCATCAGGGTTAACCGGGGTGACCGGATCAAGATATCCGCTTCGGGCAATGTCAACTGGACAAATTGGAGTCAAAACTCGACGCCCGACGGGTTACCCAATCAGGGCAACTATCAAGGGATCACTTCAGGCAAGTTGATCGCGCGGGTTGGGAACAGTGGCAAGTTCGTCGAAATTGGATCCAAAGGTGAATTTCGGGCCAGCTCCGCTGGTGTGTTGTACCTTGGAATCGCGATGCAAGACAACTACGTCCAACAAGGCAGCTATCGTTGGACAGGTGAATATCAAGCGAGGGTTGTGGTTGAACCGCAGTAGAGCGCTTATCGCCCAAGCAGGTAGCCGCCAATAAATCCAACCAGGATTCCGATCGCCAGGCAGATGACCGACGACACCAGCAACGCGGCCAGGGAAAACGTGGTGGGATCCTTCAGTCGTGCGGCGGACTTGTATTGTTCGACCGTCGACATCGGCGGTGGTACTCGGTTCGCTCCCGAATCGGCCAAGCTGCGAAGACTGGACTGTGAGGTGTCCGTCAATTCGCTCATCGCCAGTTCGGTGACTTCGTCGTTGGGGTCGGTGTCCTGGGCGTCGGGAGAGCCGATGGGTTCGGAGTGCCAGCGTTGACGTTCGTCACCCATGTCGCGCATCAGGATGCCGTCATCTTCGGCCCAGGGCGCGAGCCGTTCCGCAACTTCCCGTGCGGTTTGAATCCGCTCTTTGGGATCCTTTTCCATCATGTCGCCAATCAGGTCGACGAAATCGTCGCTGACTTCTTCGTTGAACCGGCGAGGGTGCCAGGGCGTTTCTTCAAGGTGACGTTTGGCTTTGCTTTTGGGTGTCCCTCCGGGGAAAGGAACTTTGCCCGTGACTGCGTAGTACAACGTGCAACCGAGCGAGTAGATGTCACTGGTGCTGGTGATATTGGACGGAGTGCGAATCTGTTCGGGGGATAGATAATCGGCCGTCCCGACAATTTTTCCAGCCCGGGGATCGGTGTTGTCGTTGAGGTAGTACGCTAAACCCAGATCCGAAAGCTTGGAAACGCCGTCGGGGGTCACCAGGATATTGCCGGGCTTGATATCGCGGTGAATCAAACCTCGTTCGTGAGCATGAGCCAGTCCTTCGGCAGCTTGTTTGATCACGTTGGCCGCCTGCTGCACGCTCAGTTTGCCCTGGGAGCGAACCAGTTTTCGCAGATCGGTACCGGGTACATATTCGACCACGAGGAAATGGACATTTGCATCTTCGCCGGCATCAAACGCGCGAACCAGATTGGGGTGGTCCAGTTTGGCTTGGGCTCGAACTTCGCGGCGGAAACTGGCGATCGCTTCAGGCGTTGATTTTTGAGCCGGCAGCACTTTGACAGCACACTCTCGGCCCAGCATGTCGTGGACGGCTTTGAAGACCTGCCCCATACCTCCCTGGCCAATCCAGCCGGTGATGATATACGGCCCCAGGTTCAAGCGGGACCGACCGGTCATCAACTGGTCTGCCTGGTAGGTCGACAGGAGTTTCATTTCGACCAGTCGCGTCGCAATCTCCCGGTCCGAAAGTTCCGCGGCGATACGCGGATCGCCACCTCGCGAATTGACGATCGTCGCCACCGCGTCGTCAATCTGCGCTTCGGTAACCAGTTTGCTGGCCAGCGCGGTTTCTCGAAACTTTTTAGTAGGCATCAATCAACTCTTACCAAACCGCCTGAGTCGGCTTTCAGATTCAGAACCGATTCCAGGAAATGGCGAAGCGGAATCGACCGAGAAATATGCAGTCCAGCAAACCGATGACCATGGAACATTTGGGAATTCACGATTTCCTGAAACGTGCCATTGACCACCAGTCGGGTGGTTCTGCCTGGAATGATTGTAGGGTTTTATCCCGAGGATGTTCAAACTTTAATTGATAGCAATGGAGGGCAATCCCGCGAGGAAACGTCTCACGACTTCCATATTTTCGGTCCCCGACCACTGGAAAACCAGCGTTTTGCAGCTGGACCCGAATTTGATGTTTGCGACCGGTTTCCAGCTGAATTTCCAGCAATTGCTGCGCTCCGGCGACGGCGACAGTTTGAAAACGCAAAGCGGCCCGTTTTTCGCCTCGAACCGGGGCAACCTGGTCTGGCAACGCAATCATTTTCCGTTGAGGCTCGCTTTTTACCATGCGATTGACCAGTCGCCCCTGTTGCGGCAATCCGGCTGGGACGATTGCGAGATAACGTTTTTCAATCGTTCCCCGTCGCATCTGGTCGGACAATCGCGAAGCGGCTTTGGAACGCTTGGCCAACACAATCACTCCGCTGACAAACGAATCCAGTCGACTGACGATTCCGACGTAAGCGTTGCCGGGTTTGTTGTGCTTGATTCTCAGGTACTCGCCTGCGCGCCGATACAAACTGTCTTCATCGGTGGCCACCCCCATCGTCGGTAGCATTGGCGGTTTATTGACAACCAGCAACTGGTTATCTTCAAACAGTACATCCAGTTCAGGAAGTTTGCTGGAAACCATTGCCGTAAAATCCTGTCAGGATAAACCGAACAATTTAAAGTCCAGAGCCTAACACAATCCCCAGAAAACCGACATGACCCCACCGTTGATCCTGGCCAGCCAATCGCCACGCCGCCGACATTTGTTATCCGATGCAGGTTTTGAATTCGAAGTTCGGGCCCCCCAGGATTCGGTCGAGCGGGGCATTTGCAGTCGCTGCTCGCCGGAAGAACTTGTTCTGGAAAACGCGTTGTTAAAAGCTGCCGCCATCGCCGCCGACGTGGACCATGGCATCGTGTTGGCCGCCGACACGGTGGCTGAATGTGACGCTCAAATTCTGGGCAAGCCGACAGACCGGGATCACGCCCAGCAGATGCTGGCGTTGATGAGCGGAAAACGGCACCGGGTACTCACCGGTCTGTGTCTTTGGCATTGCCCCAGCAATCAACATATCGCCAAACTGGAACAAACAGTGTTGACGATGGATGTGCTGTCGGACGATCAGCTGGAATCAATTCTCGATACCGACAATTGGGTCGGTAAAGCCGGTGGATTCGGCTACCAGGACGGTCTCGATTGGCTGCACATCGAATCCGGGCTGGAATCCAATGTCGTCGGGTTACCGGTCGAACGATTGGAGGGTTGGATCCAGGAGTTGGTTGACCGGTTAGACTGAGCTAACCTTGTTTTGCTTTTAAGTCGATTGAGAGCGAGGCCGCTTCGACTTCGGACCAGGTACTCCGGATTCCATCCTCTACCTGTTTCAGTTGCTGAGCTTCCGAAGAATTGATTTGTCTGATCTGATCGAACAGATCATGCATTTCACCTCGTAGTTGGTGATGCGAATTGAAAAAGTCGATTGACTGCTTCCACGCATCAAGATGTTTCAGCAACGCCGTTTTGAAACGGGGTGGGCAGTCGTCCAGACTAACCTGTTTCATTTCCCGGACGTAGCTTTCAATCGTGGCCCCGAGCGAATCCGTTTCGCACTGGGTGTTTCGTGTTGCGGCCAGTTTCTGGTCGGCCTGCAAAACACGTTGCATCGCCTGAAATTGGGCAACGGTGGTGGAAGCAACGTGTTGCAGACGTCGTTGAAGATCGGCGCTAATGCCATTTAACCTGACCGTCGACAGCTGTTGGCAGTCGCGACCGGTGATTACCTGGTACAAAACCAGGGCGGACAAGTAGGCGCCGGCTGGATTGGCATGATTGCCGTCCGCTGAGAGAAGATTCTCTTGCGGAGACGACTGGTGGAATGCTCGCCACGCCAGACCAATGGGCGCTATTGTCGTCGGTCCATCAACCTGTCGCTGGATTGACTGATATACCTTATGGATTCGCTCGGTCGGATCAGTCTCAGCTTGCCAGGCCCATTCCGCAAACCAGATGACACGAGTTCCTGACTCCAGTGCATCGTTGGCAAGCTTGATCGACTCTTCCGTCGAGTACTGGTATTTTCCACTGACGCTGATTTCCTGGCCCTGCAAAACGATGACGTCCCAATTGCCGCTGCGAAACAACTTCCGATTGAACCTCGGTTCGATCTTGTTCAGCGTGGAACCAGAAATTGTTTTGGTGTGCGGGCGTCGAGCCTGCGGATCGAGTTGCATCATCCCCGACACGAGGGCCGGAACATCATGATTGCGAGTGTGGCTGTTGCCCAAAAACAGCAACCGTCGAGCATCTGCCGAGGTTGATTCCTGTCCCTGGGTCGAGCCATTGGACGACCCGCCGCAACCGGAAGTTATCCAGATCGCTAGTAAAATGATGGCGTGACATGGGATGAAAGTTGGTCGCTTCATGATCGGAGGCCTTGTAAAATCAGCGGCGGTCGGTGGTCTGATTCAGACTCTAGAAGTTGCGCCCGTTTGGAAACCCGACGCGTAAGCGAGGGGAAACTCGCATTGGTGTAGCCCTCGCTCACGCGTCGGGTTGCCATTTCCAAGGGAAAATTGTGAAAGTGCAACTTCTCAAGTTCAGCCCAGCCGCCAAGGTTTGCCTTGCCAGCCGTCATTAGACCTTAGGGAGAGCGGAATGCCAAAAGCGACGCATGACACGGATCGCCAACAGATTGGCGGTTTCCAGGAAATCATCAACATTGGCCCCGCGATGGAACAGGATTTCCAGCGGTTGGATCTGACTTCGCCGCAACAGTTGATTGGCCAGGATCCATTGCAATTGTATCAGGCAATTTGTCGGCTGGATCACACGTTTCACGATCCTTGTGTTCTGGATACCTATCTGGCCGCTGTCGATTTCATGAACGGCAATCCGCCCCGTCAGTGGTGGGACTACACTGCCGAAAGAAAAAAGAGATTCTCGAACGAAGTCGATCAGTTGCGGCAGCAGTATGGTCGTTGATCGGGGTGATTAAGCTCTTTGAACTCTCGCTCGGTTCGAGTTGACGTCAAAGTTGAAGTTGAAGTTGAAGTTGAAGTCGTGTGGGGAATTTACTTCACCAGCAGACTCCACAGGACCACCGCGATCACCAGGACCGCGAAACTCAGACCGGCTGCCACCAGTTGCAACCGACCGCTGTAAAAACCGCGGGTCGCATGTTCCATCCGCAAGTATGCGAACAGGATCGAAAGCAGCGCCAGCAGGGTTCCGCCGCCAATTGCAACGCTGACCAAGCGCCCTTGAAGCCAGGGGTGGTCGGATGAGCGATCTACTGGTCGTTCCAAAGTTGATTCCGACTCTTCTACGGGGGGGGCGTCAATGCGAACAATCGCACCGAACAGAAACGTACCTGGGGCCAGGGACTGGGCTGAGATCAGGTCCAGAAATTGGGTGCTCAACAATGGTAACCACACCAAAGCCAGGATCACGGTTCGGGGGGTGATGTTAGTTGGGTGCGCCATGATCAAAGGAGTCATTGTTGGCCAACTCGACCGACTTCCCAACGCAAGTCAGGGTGAATCCATGGCGATGCCAATTGGACGGAAACCGAGACTACGATGGCGAGAACACACAGCACCGTCAAGGGGACGTTGAGCAGGTGGCTTAACGTCGCCGCGACGACCAGGCAGAGGGCAACGTTCATTACGCTTAATCGGGTTCTTCGCAGCGGATCGGTCTGGCTGGAAAATCGAGTCAACGCAAACAGGCCGGCGAAGCTCAGCAACATCGCCGGGAACATCGGAACGCCATGCCAGACCAGATGGGAGGTTTGGCTGGTTTGCACATCTTCCATGGCAACTCGAGACAGATCAATATCGAAGCTGCTGGCCGAAAAGAAAGCGATCACTCCGACTACCAGTCCTACTCCACCAAGTGCCAGCGGCTTGACCCAGCCAGCCGGGGGGCGCGCCGACCAGGTTTTGGTGGCGACCAGAATCGCCCACACGGCGGTTACCGTAATCAATGTCTGCCAGGTAAACACGGCCCATTGCTCGACCGTCGTGCTGCGCAAATTGCCGCCAATGGCCAGTGCCAGCAAGCTGAACACAACCGAGCCAATCGCGCCGACCAACAGTGATCCGATCAACTCAGTCGCCTGGTCGGACGGTGGGCGTGACCGAAGCCATTCGCGGACGCGTTGCACATATTCCTTACGCTGCTGGCGATCGGTTTGCAGTGACAAGTCGCCCGGGTTTTGCCAGACCAATACAAAATGGCGTCCAGCGTAATAAAAACCGTACAGCACTGCCAAAGCAAACAATACCGGTAGCAACCAGGCTGAGTTTTGAACCAGAATCAGTCCACCGACCGCCAGCACGCCAATCCGAACCGGAGCTGACAGGTTGGCGTTATTCCACCACAGGCTGACTCGTTTCAAACCCGTTCGCATCGCCGAAGCCAGTGGTTCGTCATCCAATTTGGCGGGCGGGGTCACAGCGGTCGAGTTGGCAACATGGCTGACACGCAAGACCTGGTCGCGCTCGTTCGATTCGGTCGGTTGATCGTTCGCGACGACGGCAGATGCCTGATCGACAAACTGGATTCCCGTTGGGTCGGGTTGTTCGTGGGGCGAGCTGACGCTGTCGGCGTCCAGTGGCAACCGGCCAGCCTTTGATTTGACCGGACCAAAGGAGATCTTGTCTGATCGATCAGCCAAATTTCGCGCCGGCAGAATTCCCTGGGGAAGTTTGTGGCGAACTCCTGCTGCCGAGTCGGTTGAGGAAGCTGGTTCCAGCCCCGGGTGTTCGGCGGTCGGGTGCGGCTTCGATCTGGGAACCGTCAACGGTCCAACGGCGTGGTGCCGGATCACGTCTTCGGCTCGACCAGCAATTTCTGGCCAGGGGAGATCGGCGACCAGTTCCATGACGCTGCGGTACCGCTTCTGAGGGTCTTTGCGGAGCGCTTTGGCAATCACCTCTCGAAATTCGGTGGGCACGACGCTGACATCAGGATCCATCGTGAGATGCTTCATGATGATCTCCTGTGTGCTTTCGCCGTCAAACGGAACTTGGCCGGTCAGCAGTTCAAACAGGATGATCCCGAGCGCATAGATGTCGATTTCCTTACCGTATTCTCCCTTGCCGATTTCGGGAGCCATGTAGTGAAAGGTTCCGACCGTTTCCGTTTGCCCCGAGCGACGGCTGCAGGAGATGAACTTGGACAGACCGTAGTCACCGATCTTGATTACCTGTTCGTGCTGGTCGTTAAAAATATTACCGGGCTTCAGGTCGCGGTGAACGATCCCATGCTCATGCAGATACGCGACT
>CAZJEK010000166.1:0-11957 GCA_964545005.1 uncultured Pirellulaceae bacterium | reverse complement strand
GCTTTGGAAGCGTTTGCTCAACTGGGTACCGACCTTGACGCTGCGACCCAGAAAAACCTGGATCGTGGTTACCGGATGGTTGAATTGCTGAAACAGCCGCAGTACCAACCGCTGCACGTTGCCGACCAGATCATGGTGATCTACGCCGGTACCAAGGGTTACCTGGACAAGGTGCCAGTGGAAGACGTTCGCCGCTGGGAATCCGAGTTCCTGGAGTTCATTCACACCCGCAAGCAGGAAGTTTGGGATGCGTTGGACAAGAACAAGGATGAGAAAAACACGATGAAGAAAGAGGACGACGAAACGACCAAAATGGTGGTCGCCGCGATTGAGGAATTCAGCGCGTCGTTCAAATAGTCCTGTTACTGAAATGGCTGATTCAGCCGCCCACCGAATTCCAAAGTTGAGTTTCATCCATGGCCAACGCCAGAGCACTTGATAAACGTCGCAAGTCGATTCGCAACATCAAGAAGATTACGCGGACGATGGAGTTGATCGCGACCGCTCGCTTCAAGAAAGCGATGGATCGCGCTACGGCTGCCAACGATTACACCCGGCGAATCACCGGGGTCGTTGCCGACCTGGCTCGCGCGGGCCTGGAAGTTTCTCACCCCTTGTTGGAAGGTCGCGATCAAACCAGCAGCGCCACGTTGCTGGTGTTGACCGGAAACCGTGGGTTGTGCGGTGGCTACAACAGCAGCGCGATTCGGTTGGGTGTCCGCACTCGCGAGGCTCTGATTGCCGAAACGGAATCAGTGCGATTGGAAGTCAGCGGCAAGCGCGGCGTTTCGGGTTTCGATTTTCGCGGGATTCCGGTCGACGAAAAGTTTTTGCAGTTCGATGACCAACCTCAGTACGCCGAAGTCGAAGCAATCGCCAATCGCTACTTGCGGGAATACACCGCCGGTAAACTGGATCGACTGGATGTGACCTATACCCGGTTCCACTCCGTGGCCAGTCAGGAAATCGTTAACGAAACGTTGTTGCCGTTGGGCAAGATTGAAGGTGCCGACACGCCGGTCGACCCTGAGATCGCCAGAGGCAAAAACAAATTGTATGAGTTTGTTCCGTCTGCTGAGAGCATTCTCGAAGAGGTCGTTCCAACCAGTTTCAAGATCAAACTGTTCAAGTGTTTTCTCGATGCTGCGGTCAGCGAACAAGTTGCCCGGATGGTGGCGATGAAGTCGGCGACCGAAAATGCGAACGAGATGATCAAGGACCTGTCCCGAACTTACAACCGAGCCCGTCAGGCTCAGATTACCGGCGAGATCATGGAAGTCATCGGCGGTGTCGAGGCACTGGAAGGCTGATCAGCCTTGCGGTTCCAGGCGTTCCACAAAATTACAACTTCAATTTTGATATTCGAAAACAGTCATGGCAAATACCGGCAAAATCACTCAGGTTATCGGTTCGACGTTTGACGCTGAATTCAGCGACGCAAACTTGCCCCCGATTTACAACGCGGTTACCGCAGAAATTGACGCCGGCGGCGACACGCGAACTCTGACCGGAGAAGTCTCCAAGCACCTTGGTGGTGGGCGAGTTCGCTGCGTCGCACTCGGTTCGACCGAAGGTTTGCGACGCGGTTCGGATTGTGTTGATACTGGCTCTCCGGTGACCGTACCGGTGGGAGAAGAAACACTCGGCCGCGTGTTCAACATGCTCGGCGATACCGTGGATGGACGCGGGCCTGTCGCTGCCAAGGAAACCCGAGCCATTCACCGACCCGCTCCCAAGCTGGAAGACCTGTCGACCAATACCGAGCTGTTCGAAACCGGGATCAAGGTGATTGACTTGCTGACCCCGTTCGTTCGCGGTGGTAAGGCCGGGCTGTTCGGTGGTGCGGGTCTGGGTAAGACCGTGATTTTGACCGAACTGATTGCTCGGATCGCGAGCTCTCACGGTGGTTATTCGGTGTTCGCGGGCGTTGGCGAACGGACTCGTGAAGGTACCGACTTGTGGTTGGAAATGCAGGAGACCCAAATCGGTGATACCGGCCGCAGCGTTATCGAACAGACCTGCATGGTGTTCGGTCAGATGAACGAACCCCCAGGTGCTCGTTTGCGAGTCGCGTTGTCGGCACTGACGATGGCCGAGTACTTCCGCGATCAAACCGGTAAAGACACGTTGTTGTTTGTCGACAACATTTTCCGTTTCTCTCAGGCAGGTTCGGAAGTATCTGCGTTGTTGGGACGGATGCCTTCGGCGGTGGGTTACCAACCAACACTGGCAACCGAGATGGGTGCTTTGCAGGAACGAATTACTTCGACCAAGCAGGGTGCGATCACGTCGGTGCAAGCCGTTTATGTTCCTGCTGACGACCCGACCGACCCCGCACCAGCAACCGCGTTTGGTCAGTTGGACGCGTTTTTGTACCTGGAACGATCGATTGCCGAAAAAGGGATTTATCCCGCGGTGGATCCGTTGGCATCGTCGTCGCGGATTCTGGATCCGGCTTACGTCGGTGACCGTCACTACGCGATTGCTCGACGCGTGCAAACCACCTTGCAGCGTTACCGCGAATTGCAGGATATCATCGCGATTCTGGGTGTCGATGAATTGTCCGAAGAGGATAAAACGATCGTCCACCGAGCTCGCCGGATTGAGCGATTCCTGTCTCAGCCGTTTCTGGTTGCGGAAGTATTTACTGGGAAGGCCGGTGAGATCACGCCGCTGGAAGACACCATCCGCAGCTTCGAAGAGTTGTGCGACGGAAAATGGGATCACCTGCCTGAGGACGCCTTCATGTACGTCGGTTCGATTGAACAGGCGGCCGCACAAGCTGAGAAAATGGCAGCCAGCAGTTAACGCCTGGCGGCACGCGGTTGGGGCACCCGTCCGGAGTTGGATTGATGCCGGTTGGGCTTTCGCCCGTTGAGTAACGTAACGTTTTGTTTTTGAAATTGATGCGACCGTCATGGCCAAAATTCAACTTGTCATCGTAACTCCCGAAACCACGACCTTTGATGAACCGGTCGATTCGGTGGTGTTGCCGTTGGTCGATGGTGAAGCAGGTGTTTTGCCGGGACATTCACCGATGATTGGCCGGCTGGGCCCGGGTGAATTGCGTGCCAATGCCGGTTCGGACGTCAAAAGTTTTTACGTCGACGGCGGGTTCGCTCAAATTGAGAATAATGTCGTGACAGTCCTGCCAGGACGTTCGGTCCCCGTTGCTCAGATCGATGTCGCGGCCGCTCGCGAAGCGTTGCAGGCCGCTCAAAATCAGGCTGCCGACAGCCCGGAGCTGGCGGAGATCAAGAACAAGGCGATCGCCCAGGCTCGGGCACAGATCCGTTTGGGCGAAAAATCCAGCTAACGGTGGTGGTAGCTTGGGCCGTCGCTTTGCTCGGCGAAAGTTACGTAGCATGGCCGATTCGGCCGTGACCGCAGCGGAATACTCAAAGTTGGGCGAAAGCCTTGCCGACTCGGGCCAATGGCCCAAGCTACCCGCGCTCGCCAACTAATTAATATCAGCCTCTCCGACGAATGCCTCGCCGCGTTGAAACTGCTGTTGTCGGTTGATGATGTCCTGCCTGCCTTTGGCATCATCCAGTTTTAAGGCCCGGCCGATCGTTTTCACAGCGTTATCGAAGTCACCGGCAGCAGCGTAGGCTGTCGCCAATGTGTCGAGGATCAAGCCTCGTTTCCACTCCGAAAGTGTGCAAGCCTTGGTGGCGACTTCGATCGCGCGACTGGGATTTCGAATACTCGCTTCCGGAGCGGTGGCCAGTAGCCAGGCCAGGTCGTTAAGGTACTGAACTGAGTTTGGATCCAGCTTGACCGCTTGTTCGAAGTCTGCCAGGGCAGCCTGCCAACGTTTGGCTCGTTTAAGAACATGCCCCCGCGCGTAGAACACGGGGCCTGACTCGACGCCTTGTTCAATCAGGTAGTTGTAATCCGCCAGTGCGTCGTCATCCCGCTGTTGCATCTCAAAAATTCGGGCCCGCTGGTATCTGGAAAAGTGGCTGGCTGGATCGAGCTCAAGTGCCTTGGAAAAATCGGCCAGGGCACCGTCGTATTGTTCCAAGGCAAGCCTCGCTTCTCCACGGCGCACGAAGGCCATCGTTTTGGGGTCGAGTTCAATGACGGTGTTCAAATCCTCGATTGCCTTCGCGAAATCCTGTTTGCCCATCGCAGCGGTGGCTCGGTGGAACAACAGAAACGGGCGATGGTTTGGACTCAGCTCGAGGGCCTGATTGATGTCGGCGATGGCTTTGTCGAATTGTCCCAGAGTCTCGTAAGTAATGCCTCGATTGATAAACACAGCTTGCTGCTTGGGAAATCGTTGGGCCAGTTGATCCAGCGCCGATTGAGAGTCTGCGACGCGTCCCAGGTCTCGCAACAAGATCGCGCGGTTGAGTTGTTGGCGAAAATCGTTGGGGACCAATCGAACGTATTCGTCCAGGTCACTCAGTCCTTTGGCGTGATCTTTGAGTTGAAAGTAAAGGTCGGCACGGAGCAGATAGACTTCTGGGCGATTCGAGTTATTGTCGACCAACTGAGTTGCTGATTCGATGGCTGCCTGATGATTCTGGCTTTCCATTTCCAGGGCCATCTGTTGTTTGTAAGCTGCGATCAGATTTGGATCGATGCGAATGGCTTCGGCAAGATCCTGACGAGCACCTGTTGGATCTCCTGCAGAACGACGGCACATCGCGCGGTTGTTATAGGCCAAAGCAAAGTCAGGGTTCAGGCTGATGATTTTGGTGAAGTCCTGCTCGGCCTGTGAGAACTTTTGCTGGGAGATCAGAATCCCGGCTCGTTCATTCAAGTAGGCAATTGAGTCGGGGGCCTGCTCCAACAGTGTGTCAAATATTTTGACGGCTTCATCAAAACGTTTCAGTGTTCCCAGTGCGATACCTTTCGCGTGTCGCCATGTCGTCGGATCGTCCGCCTGTTGTGCCCGCTGTTCGAACAGTTGAATCGCTTGTTCGGGGGTTCGCAAACATCGCGTCGGCACCCAACCACTGATCGAGTGGGCGATCAAAGTTTGCGGTTCGGTGGACTGATCCGCCCTGGTGACCACGCGCGAGTCTTTGGCAATGGCGGGCAATCCAATCCAGGCACGAGACTTACTTCCATCGGTGGTCTGCAGTATTGTTTCTTCGATAACGATCACTTGCTGTCCGGGTTCAAATTGCTGGCCCAACCCGATGTTGGCAAAGGCAATCAGCAGGCTTAGGGACAACAAGACGCGACGATGAAAGTCTGGCATCGAATTTCTCACAGGGTTGAATCACGCTGGCTATCGACAACGGGTGTAGCAAGTTGCGTTCCCAACCAGATAGAGCCGTGCCGGGGAGCTAATGCGTGAAAACTTGGCGATTGTGTGGTGATTGCAAATTAAAAGTGTGCCAATTCGCTCAGTGGGCGCTGTTGTGCTTTTCGTGGGTTTTACAATCGGTGTCACCGACGGGTCGAGATTTATCCGGTTGAACGATCAGGAGCGTGGCCGCGATATCGAATTGACTGGAAGGACCAGCCAGTCAATGCAATTGGCGATTGGGAGCGTGTTAAAATCGTGGTGAATTCGATCCTGGTAGTGAAAGGTGTTTGTGATGGTGCGGTCAACGTTGGCGGTCGTGTTGTTGCTGGTAGCCGTGTCGGCAGCCAGAGCGCAGGAAAAACCTGCGGATGAGCCGGGGCTCAAAATTGGCGACCCGGTACCTGAAGTTGTGTTGAAGGATCAGAACGGCGAATCGGTTGAACTTGCCGAATTGCTGAAGAAGTCACCGGTCGCGATTGTGTTCTATCGTTCGGCGTCCTGGTGACCGTTCTGTAAATCGCAGCTAGTTGAGCTGCAGAAGAGTCAAGTTGAATTGAAGAAAGCCGGCGTGCAAGTCGTGGCGATCAGCTATGACGATCAGAAGATCTTGCAGGCATTTGCTGAGCAGAGAGAGATTGAGTACCCGTTGCTGTCTGACTCCGACAGCAAGGTGATCGACAAGTTCAAGATTCGCAACGAGGAAGTGAAGGGTGGGCGGATCGACGGAGTGCCCTATCCAGGAACGTTTGTGATTGACACCAATGGTAAGGTCGTCGCCAAGCTGTTTCATGAAGGATATCGCAAACGGCACGCTGCGGCGGACATCATCAAAGCGGCTAAAGCAATCAATGAGAAAGAATAGCGGCGACAAAGAGGCAGTCCGTGCGGCTAGTCCAAGACGAATTTCGAAAGACCCGGCGCCTTGTAAAACGGCATCGTGTCGCGGACTTGATCAGGTGTTCGGATTCAAGGAAGTTATATAAGGACTTGCCAAACGTCAACTTACACTCGAACTTCAACTTGAACAGATTTGATCAACGTCGCAAACTTGATGAACTGATTGGTCCCAAGCTGACTTATGTGCCCCCGACCTTTGAGATGATGCTGGGCACACCGCAGGCAACTGCGGTGAGATGACCGAAGCTTGTCGACAAACGCGGCAAACCGTTTGTGATAAGGAGCGAGAATCCTATGCGGAGATCTAACCGCAGAGGGCGCGCAGAGTTCCCTTCAAATGTCTTCAGGCTCCCTGCGTCTCTGCGGTTCTTCTTTTTGATTCTGTTGCAGGCGTTCGATACGGTAGTTCGAAACGCTGCTGAAACCTTGCTCACCCGGAGTTGTCGTCCAGTTGAGCTTAAACCTGTTCTCGCAGGGTAAAGAAACTCATCAACCCCAGGCACAAGGACGCTACCAGGAACACGATGTCGGTGACCAGGCTGGCATAATTGAACGGAGCAAGCTGCTGCTGCCCAGCCAGACCCATGGCGAGATCCAGCAGGTACAAGACGAAAACGATGACCGAGATCGTTAACGCGGCGATGCAAAGGCCTTTCTGCACAGCATTGTCCTTCGGTTGCGTGGGTGGGGGCTAAGATGATGATGTTGAATGACTTCGGAATTCCAATGTCCAAAACATCGGTTTCCATTGCTAGATTAGTATAATTGGCGGTTTGAGCATGTCACGATGGCTGTTTGAGTTGATTTCCGGCTTGTTTTCAGGCCGATCAGGTCATTCTGGTTGTCCGGGTTGAGCACGCTGATTCTGCCGTTAGCCCCTGCGTTTTCGGCCTCGGATGTCCTTTGGCTCGCGGCTAATCTCACGGTGATTGACCGCCCGATGACCAGATCTACCGGAAAATAGTCGATCCGAAACCCATTTTTTGTCATCCTTTGATCCTCTGACTGGAACGAGCCGATGAAGACCGCTGTTTATACCGGGTCCTTTGATCCCGTGACCTTGGGGCATTTGAATGTGATCCAGCGGAGCTGTCAGCTGGTCGATCAATTGATCATCGGGATCGGCATCAACTCGGAAAAGCAGGGGCTGTTTCTGCCCCATGAGCGACTGGAATTGGTTCAACGAGTCACTTCGGGCTTGGATAACGTCGAAGTCAGAACGTTCCAGGGGCTGGCCGTCGACTTTGTCAAACACTGTAATGCCCGCGTCATGATTCGCGGCGTCCGGCCGCTGACCGACATCGCGGCTGAGTTCACGATGATGATGGCCAATCGCCAGTTGAACGATGAATTGGAAACCGTCTTCCTGATGGCTGACGGCGACTATGCCCACGTTTCCAGTTCCCTGATCAAGCAAATCACACCGCTGGCAGACGACACCCAATTGGCTCGGTTCGTCCCCGCCGCCATCATTCCGGATCTGAGGAGCAAACTGCAATCAGCTCACGAGCTATCTGAAAACTAACTCTGAGGACCGTGCCGGTCTGGTTTTCAATTTCCTCTGGAATTCCATGCAGCCAGGCGAGTTGGAAAAGTAACACCGTTGATTTTCACCACAGAGCCACAGAGGACACAAAGGCTATCAACCGACCTCCTTGGACTCTGTGTCTCTGTGGTTTTTTCCTGACAGATCCTGCGCGAGCGGTCCATTCCCGCCATGTTGGGTTCATGGCCATCTTGAACAGCCAGTTGGCGATGATCGTCCCGCCAGCCAAGCTGCTAGCACGCGTGCAAATTTCTCTTGCCGTCGAATCGGAAAATCTCCACACTTCGCGGCCCCTTAGCAGGGTTTCGAAACCTGTCCCTGACAACGACTTATGCGTTGGTCCGTTTCCGTATTGATGATGCCTCTGCTGGCGCTGGTTTTGATCGGCAGTCTGACGGGATGCCGCGCATTTCGGCAATTTGGGTCGTACATCGACCAACCGGTTCTGGTCGACAGTCAACCGCAGCTGTCCAATCCGCTGTCGGTGCCCATGATTGATCGCTGGCAAATCATGGACCAGGTCAGCGATGAGTTGGATAACTATTTCCGTCCATCGCGAGAACAACGAATCAGCATTCTGGACGGAGTCATGTCGGAAGGTTGGGTGGAAACTCATCCGACAATTGGTTCGACCATTTTTGAGCCGTGGCGACGAGACTCAACGCCAGGTTTTGAAAAGGCCCATGCCTCGCTGCAGACTGTTCGGCGGTTTGCCAAAGTTCGGGTCATTCCCTCAGGTACTGACTACCTGATCGATGTGAAAGTATTTAAAGAGCTGGAAGATTTGCCTCAGCCGCTAGGGGCAAACATCGGCGGCAAATTGTTGCGGTACGATAGCGCACTTGACATCGACCAAACACCAGCAGATCCGGCCACCGATTCGGATGGATGGATTCCAATGGGGAGAGACTATTCGTTGGAGCAAAAAATCCTGGGCAATATCCAGGCTCGAGTCAATCAGTGCACCGGCCCGATCAAGTAAATCCAGCTTGGGCCAACGTGGGGTAAACCGTCTTTGAGACATCCATCGGTGAACAGTAAACGACGACTCAATCCGCCACGCTTCACGGTCCAGATGCTGGTCGTTGGCACCTGTTGGGTGCTGCTCATCGCTGCCGGGTTGACGGGTTGCCGTCCGTTCCAACACGACTCGGATGTTCCATCGCCCCTACGCTTGCCCGCCAATCGTCTGGCTCCAGACGCCGTTGGGCTGGAAGTCGGCGTCGCGCAATTGGATGTCGATCAACGAGGAACCTTCGAGCAGTTTTGGGCCGAACTGGATGCTCAGAAAATCTCACTGGAGGACCGGAAACGGCTGGACCAAAATGGGTTGCGGGCAGCGGTGATGTCGTCACGTCCTCCGGCAATGCTCCCGGACCTGGTCAATCCTCGCCCCATTGTGTTGGATGAACTGAATGAGTTTCAGCGGCAGCTGTATATCAAGCGATTCTTGCAACCGGAAACCAGGATGGTTCAACATGCCAGGATTTCCAACCGCAGTGGACAGCGGCATCCGGTGCCAATTTCAGGGTACCACTCCGCGTTTTCCTGGACGATTCAAGCCGACGGAAAACAAACGATCGGCTCGGGACAACAAGTTCGTGGTGTGATGACGGTCACCACGTTTCCTCAAGGCGATGGTTCGGTACGCCTCGTAATCACTCCCGAAATTCACCACGGCGAACCTCAGCATCGGATCGGCAGTGCCGATCACGGTTTCAAATTTGAGACTCGCCAGAATATCGACCGGATCAAACAATTGTCATTTGAAGTCGTGCTCCGTTCAGGCGAATCGGTGGTTGTTGCTCCGACAGCCGATTTGGATTCGCTGGGCCAACTGTTTTTCGGTCAAGCCAACAGCAATGACAAGTCTCTGGGCTTGGCGTTGGAGTCGGATCTTCCCGCTGCGGATCGCGTCGACGAACCCGACTTGGCCGCGATTGAGGAAGTCGAAGAGGACGAACTGGATTTGCTGGGCCGTTCGGAAGCGACCGTCGCCCGAAACCTGGAAACAATTGACAACCTGTTGGCGGAAGAGTTGACCGTTGGTGGCAAGGCAAAGCTGGCCAGGCCCGATCCGTTGCACCGCGTGTTCATGATCCGCGTCGTGCAAACTCAGCTCGATGATCTGTTTACCGATGTCGAAGAGATTGAGCCACTGACATCGGTAAATCGTTATTAGATATTCTCCCTTGGGAGGGTGTCGACGAAAACTTTCGCGGAGAGGCTGACATTTTTTGTGGTCGCCAAAAGTAGCTTGGGCCATTGGCCCGAGTCCGCAGGGGTTTCGCTCAATGCCGAGTTTTTTCTGCGGTCACGGCCGAATCGGCCATGCTACATAATTTTCGCGGAGCGAAAGGCGACAATCCTGCGAATCAGCCTGCAATGAAAAGCCGATGCTACTTCCAAACCGTTTTGCTTTGCTCGCCCGGTTCTTCTTTGACGAACCTGGGAACGGCATAGCCGGGTAACCGGGCTCGCATTTGTTCGATCAGCCGTTCACCCTGGCTGCGGCTGACTTCGAAATGACCCACACCGCGGACGCGATCAAGCTGATGCAGGTAGTAGGGCAGGGTATGACACTCGAGCAACCGTTGGCTTAACTGAATTAATGTTTCCGCCTGATCGTTGATGCCGCGCAATAGCACACTTTGATTCAATAGCAAACTGCCGCTGTCACGAAGACGCTGCAGCGCAGTGGCAACCTGGTCATCGATTTCCTGAGCGTGATTGCTGTGAATAACGACAATGGATTGCCGCGATGACTGGTTTCCAAAACTCGATAGCGTTTCCAGCAAGCCGTCGGTGACCCGCTGGGGGATCATGATCGGCAGCCGTGTATGCCACCGCAAACGGCGGATGTGCGGGATCGAGGATATCGCCTGGACCAATTGTTGCAACGTCGCGTCGACGATCGTCCAGGGATCGCCGCCGCTCAAAATGACCTCCTCAATGGAGTGGTCGGCCGCTATTTTTTCCAATGCGCCGGTCCATTGGTCCAGCGACCGAGGCGTCTCCGAATAGGGGAAGTGCCGCCGAAAGCAGTAGCGACAATGGACGGCACAGGTTCCGTTGGTAACCAGCAGGACGCGACCTTGGTATTTTTGCAACAATCCGGCCGTCAGTGTCGCTCCAGATTCGTCCAGTGGGTCGACGCTGAAACCGGGGACTTCGAGGTCCTCGTCGGGGACCGGCAGAACCTGGCGCAGGAGTGGGTCGTCGGGAGTGCCGGGCTTGATCCGCTGGAGGTATGGCAACGGCACGAAAACCGGGAATTGAGCCTCTGCCTTGGCTCCAACCAGGCTGGTTACGGGCAATCCCAGCGCTTTGCCCAGCGTGGGAAGATCCCGGATGGCCTGTTTCAAATGCTGTTGCCAGGTCATTAAAGCGGCGCGGACAAAAGGTTGATCAGAGGCTAAAATGGGTTTCTCCCAAACGTAAATTTTACCGGCACTGCGGTGCCGACAGACATCAAGCCAGCAATATTAACAGGTAAGCAGCGTGGGTACGATCAAGACAAGCGATTTCCGCAAAGGTCTCAAGGTTCAGATTAACGGGGAACCTTACATCATGACCAGCATGGAGTTCAAAAAACCGGGTAAGGGGAACGCGCTCTACATCTGCAAGTTGAAAAACCTGCTGCGGGGCACAACGCTTGACCGCACCTACAAAGGCGGCGACTCGCTGGAGGAAGCCGATATCCAGGAAACGGATGTTCAATACCTGTATCGGCAGGGGGATACGTTTGTGTTCATGGACAAGACGACCTACGAGCAGTACGAGTTGACTGCTGAACAAGTGGGAGACGATTGGAAGTATCTCAAGGACAACATGGACTGCCAGATGACTTTTTTCGGTGGCAATCCAATCATCATGACCCCGCCCAACCATGTTGAACTGACGGTTACCTACTGCGAACCAGGTGCAAAAGGAGACACTTCAACCAACGTTCGCAAGCCTGTGACGGTAGAAACGGGTGGCGAATTCCAGACACCAATCTTTGTCAACGAAGGCGATGTGATCAAAATCGATACGCGAACCGGTGATTATGTTGAGCGCGTGAAAACGTAGGTAGGTTCCGGTAAGTAGTTTCCGTTTTGGGAAGAAACTCTCCCTCGGGAAAGTCGGCGGGGACTCAGAAACCCTCCCCTCGCCATGGCTCGACCCTCCCGCGAGCGGGAGCGTGTCGACACAACTTTCGCGGAGAGGCTGACATTTTTTGTGGTCGCCAAAAGTAGCTTGGGCCAT
>CAZJEK010000165.1:0-12165 GCA_964545005.1 uncultured Pirellulaceae bacterium | reverse complement strand
CTTGCTGCCATTGACTGCAATTAGCGTCGCCTTGATCGAAAACGCTCCTGATGCGGAATTCCAGGTTCTTTGATCGAGCGGTGCGGCTGAAAACTCACGATCGTAAAATCGCCACTCTCGAATCCCGCTTAAAGACTCTGACTCCAACTCACCGCCTTTGACTCTTTCAACCTGACCGAAATCACTCACGCTGGAAACAATGGCGTAGGTCTGCCCGTCGAAAAAATCTTCGTATTCAATAATGTCGCCAACGACTAATTTGGGATTAAGTTTCGCTAAACGCTCATGGCGGCCAGATTTATTCAATAGTTCGTCGCGACGCCGTTTTAAATGATCGATTTCGTCCGATAAGTCATTGCTCGCCGATACGATACTGTCTTTGTATTTTCGTACGAACGTTCGATCTTCGGGACTTAGCTTGCCAGTTGGCACTTTAATCATCGAGCCATCTGGTTTCTCTAACTGGACGTCGGCTCCTTCAACGCCGATCATTTTCGCGGCGACTTCAAAATTTCCATCGCTTGATCGCCAGGTTCGTTCAGCCATCGCTTGAGCCGTATTGATGCCGTCAACAACTTTCCATTTGAAAGATGGCGCCGTGGCAATCAACGTTTTTTCTTGCAACCCTCCTCGACGATCTTTGGTTTCCACAACGATCGCTGATCTACCGTGGAATTTCAGGACTAATCCGTAACCGCGATCTTGTTGGAATTCAAATTCGATGATGTCGCCAATGGTGGGGATGTCGCTACGTTGGGCATTGACGGTTGACCGTGGTGCTGACGCCGCAATGACTGCAAGCAGCAGGGTGACAGCGAAACGGCTAAGTCGATTTTCAGGCGAGATGGCGATGTTCATCGTTTTAGGAGCTTTGAAAGATGGGGTTCGACCACAAAAATTTAATCGATCCGGGAGTCGATGCAAACTTTTCCCTGCAGCGGTCTATCAGAATACCAGGAAGAGCTGCTTTCCAGTTATCCACCCCACTGCAAGAAACCGACCTCTGCGGATACCATGGGAGGCCCTGTGTAACGTCATTTTTTACTGCTGGAACCACCATGGGACTTGTTGTTGCCACCAAGGCATTTTTCAAATTGTTGTTCGACCGCGAACTCAGTGATCGGTACCAGGACCTGGTCGCCGGAAAACTGGATGTCAAAACGCCGGCCAGGGTTTCGGCGGCACCCTCCCAGCCTGCTCCGGCCCCCAAGCCAGCCCGCAGTGAAGCGATCACCCTGTTGGCCGCACTGCAGCGCGAAGCCCGTTTTGTCGATCTGATCTCCGAGTCATTAGGCGACTATTCCGATCAGCAAATCGGCGCCGCTGCTCGAGAAGTGTTGGAGGAATCTGGCAAAGTCATTGATCGGATGTTCGGTTTGCAACCTTTGACCGATGCCGCCGATGGCTCTGAATTGGCGACCCCGGAATCATTCGAACCGGCCGAGTATCGCTTGACGGGCAATGTCAGCGGCGATCCACCGTTTCGCGGAACCGTGGCTCATCATGGCTGGCAAGCAACCCGCTGCGATGTTCCGCAATGGAATGGTACCGATTCGACTCGGATGATTGTCGCCCCCGTCGAAATCGAAGTTAACTGATACTTGACGCGGCACTAGTGCTTTGTCACTCCTTGGAATCAGGGTTGGCAATTTCTACATCATGCCCGGCCTCAGCGGTTTGCATTCGGTGCCAACCCTAAATTTATAAGTCACAAAGCACTCATCATGTCTGCAACGTATGTTATTGGAATCGACCTGGGAACGACGAACTGTGTGTTGGCGTATGCGCCAATTCCAGCCGAACCGCGTCAACCCGCCGAAGTGCAGGTCATGCAAGTGCCGCAACTGGTGGCGGCGGATACGATTGAATCGCGACCATCGTTGCCATCATTCACCTACCTCGCGACCGATTCAGAATTTTCTTCTCTGGCACTGCCTTGGAATCAGGAATTGACTTACGCGGTCGGGCAATTCGCATCGACGCGCGGGGCCGATGCCCCCAATCGTACGGTCGTGGCGGCCAAGAGTTGGCTGTGCCACGGCAAGGTCGATCGGCGAGCTCCTTTGCTGCCGTTTCAGGCTCCCGATGATGTGCCTCGAATTTCGCCCGTCGATGCGACTCGTCGGTATCTCGAACACCTGGTCTGTGCCTGGAATCAGCAGTTTCCCGACGCTCCGATCCACGACCAGCAAGTCGTGATCACGGTTCCGGCTTCGTTCGATCCGGTGGCCCGAGAGTTGACACGCGAAGCCGCCAGTACCGCTGGGCTGCCTCAGGATTTCGTATTGCTGGAAGAACCTCAAGCGGCCTTGTACGCCTGGCTGGATCAGCAGGGTGAGCAATGGCGGCAGGAACTGGCTCCCGGAAAATCCATCCTGGTCTGTGATGTCGGTGGCGGCACGACGGACTTGACCTTGATCGTTGTGGAAGAAGATAACGGAAACCTGGTGTTGCAACGCGCGGCGGTTGGAAACCACTTGCTCGTTGGCGGTGACAATATGGATCTGGCAGCAGCACACTTTGTGTCGCAGAAATTTGCCGCCACGGGAACCAATCTGAATCCGTGGCAGTCCATATCGCTGTGGCACAGTTGCCGAAAAGCCAAAGAGACGCTGCTGACCGGCTCCGAATCGGAAACCTATACCATTTCAGTGCTCGGACGAGGCAGCAAGTTGATTGGCGGCACGGTCTCGGCTGAGGTCAATCGAGCGGAACTGGCCAGCCTGTTGCTGGATGGTTTCTTCCCGGAGTGTTCGATCGATCAACGACCGCAACGGCAAGCCGCTTCCGGTTTTCAGGAATTGGGTTTGCCCTACGAATCGGATCCAGCCATCACGCGGCACATTGCCGAATTTTTGGCTAACTATGCTGGTCAGCAGGATGTCGTGGTCCCCGACTACGTGTTGTTCAACGGCGGTGTCTTCAAGGCGCGCGGTTTTCAGGATCGTTTGCTGAATGTGATTGACAGTTGGTCGGCCGATGATCGTTCGGTAAAAACCCTCTCGGGAGTCGAAGACCTGGATCACGCGGTCGCACGGGGAGCCTGTTACTACGCGTTTTGTAAACAGTCTGGCGGTGTCAGAATTCGCGGCGGTGTCGGGCATAGTTATTATGTGGGTATCGAAACGGCGGGGTTGGCGATTCCCGGCGCTCCTCGGCCGCTAAAGGCGTTATGTGTCGTTCCGTTTGGGATGGAAGAAGGTACCGAAACCGATGTGCCGTCCAACGAAATCGGGCTGGTCGTCGGCCAACCCGTGTCCTTCCGGTTCTTCCGTTCCAACGCCCGCCAACAAGACCAACCGGGCACCTTGGTCGACAATTGGCAGGATGAGTTGCAGGAATCCGATCCGCTGCTGACGACGTTGTCGGCGGAAGGTTTGGATGAGGATTATGCCGCCGTCAAGTTTCAATCCCGAGTCACTGAATTGGGCATGTTTGAGCTGTGGTGCACCGACGTCCATTCGGATCACCAATGGAAACTTGAATTCAACGTACGTGAGGAAGTCGAGTGACGGAGGAAGCAGTATACGATCCGCTTGTCGATCAGTTGCCCAGCCGGTTTGTGGTTGGCATCGACCTTGGAACAACCAACTCAGCGGTGACCTACGTTGATACCCAACAGGATCCCTGGACGATTGAGGTACTGGCGATCCCGCAAGTTGTTGCGCCGTCGGAAATCGAAGCGTTGGAGACCTTGCCTTCGTTTCATTACCAGCCGCCGACAACCTCGGAAAAGAAATCGTTTGAATCCCTGCAAATGGCCTGGGACCAGAAACCGCCCCGGTACTGCGTCGGGGCTCACGCCCGAGATGAAACTGCGCGGACGTCCGGCCGGGGAATTGCATCCGCCAAGTCGTGGCTGTGTCACGCCGCAGTGGACCGCACTTCGGAGTTACTGCCCTGGCATGGTGCTGAAGATGTGCAACGCTTATCACCCGTCGAAGTCAGCGGTCGTTTTCTGAAACATGTTCGCCAGGCTTGGGATGCAGCTCATCCCAGGGAACGTTTGGCGGATCAGGATATCGTCCTGACCCTGCCGGCCTCGTTCGACGAAGTCGCGCGGGAGCTGACAATCGAAGCCGCTGCCAAGGCTGGTTTGAAGCGCGTTGTTTTGATCGAGGAACCGCAAGCGGCGTTTTACGCGTGGGTTTATAAACACGCCGACGACTGGGAGCAACGCGTCTCGGTCGGGCAAAAAATTCTGGTTTGTGATATTGGCGGCGGGACCACGGACTTTACGCTGATCCGCGTTCGACGGAGCCAGGATGATGCCGGTGACGGTGCACAGAAAATTCAGTTTCACCGAGTCGCGGTCGGTAACCATCTGATCCTTGGCGGCGACAACCTCGACCTGGCGATTGCCAAGTTCCTGGAACAAAAACTGGCCGCTGGGCAAACGTTGCAACCCTATCAATGGGATGTGCTGGTCGGTGCCAGCCGCAACGTTAAAGAACAACTATTGTCTACCGAGTCACAGCAAGCCACGTCCACGGTGACGATTCCAGGTCGAGGAGCCAAGTTGCTGGGTGGCAGTTTGACCGCAGAAGTGACCGCCGGTGAAATACAACAGCTGATCCTGGATGGGTTTTTGCCTCAAGTGAAACTGGCTGAACGCCCGCAACGACATGCCAGTGGATTTCAGGAATTCGGTTTGCCCTACGCCAGTGATCCCGCGATCAGTCGCTACCTCGGTGAGTTCCTGTCGACCCACGCGGCGGCTGGTGCCGTTCCGGAAGATGCCGGGACGGAAACAGCTCGGCCCGACGTCGTGCTGTTTAACGGTGGCTTTTTCGCATCTCCCGTTTTGCGGAAGGCCGTGATCGATCAGTTGACCGATTGGTTCGCCACCGAACAGGATGCCGATTGGCAGCCGGTCGTGTTGGACAATGACCGCCTGGATCTGGCAGTCGCCCGCGGGGCAGCCTACTACGGCATGGTGCGGCGAGACAAAGGCGTCAAAATCGCGGCCTCGCTGGCGCGATCGTACTATATCTCGCTCGGCGGCGACCCGGAGCAAGTGATTTGTCTGCTGCCAGGACACGCCGAAGCTAGCGAAACGTTCGAGCTTGATCGAGATTTCCAGTTGACGATTTCCCAGCCGGTTGAATTCTCGTTGTATGTTTCCAGCACTCGGTTGGCTGATGCAATCGGTGATGTGTTGGAGGTCGATCGAGAACAGATGCGGCCCCTGCCTCCAATTCGAACGGCTTTGAAAGCCAAAAGCCGGAATGAAAAGCGAGACGTTCCGGTACGGTTGCAGGTAGGATTGACCGAAATCGGCACCATTGATTTGTCGTGTCACCAGACCGACAGCGAACGGAGTTGGAAGCTTCAATTCGACGTACGATCAGCGACCGAAACCGACGCCCAGGCTCATACTGGGGCTGGGGAGTCTCAGGGGGTAGTCGATGAACAGACTTGGCACGATTGTGAACTGGCGATTGGCTCCGTCTTCGGTGAGGAGGCGACGGTCAAGCCCAAGGAACTGGTTGGCTTGTTGACCCAAGCGGTTGATAGCCCGCGTGAACAGTGGCCGATGTCGTTGCTGCGCCGGGTCTGGCAAGGACTGATGGACTGCGAAGCAGGACGGCGCAAGTCACCCGCTCACGAAGCCCGTTGGCTGAACCTGTTGGGGTACACGTTGCGACCAGGATACGGAGTGGCGTTGGATGATTGGCGAGTCACCGAAACCTGGCGGCACGTCAACGGTAAACTGGTTCATGCCAGTCCCAATATTCGCACGGAATCCTTGATCCTGTGGCGGCGATTGGCGGGCGGTCTGTCCCGCGGCCAACAACTGGCAATCGCCGATCCGCTCCTGGCCGCGGTTCGATCGATGGTCAAAAAAATGACTGGCCAAAAAGTCAAAAATACGACCGTATTGTTGCGGCCCGAAGAATCAGTCGAAGTTTGGCGATTGCTGGGGTCGTTGGAATGGCTTCCGGTTGATACCAAGCTGGAAATCGGCAATTTGATTTCCGCAGTCGTCGATAAACCTAAATTGGCATCCGCCCGCGATGCCATGATCTGGGCCTGGGGACGATTGGGACAACGAGTTCCGGTTTACGGCCCGTTGAATTCGGTGTTGTCGCCACAACAAGTACTTGCCTGGCTGGAACGAATCCTGGCTTACGACGACGTGTTGCCGATGCACCAATTAGCGGTTGTTCAGATCGCTCGCAAAACCGGAGACCGTTATCGGGATCTGGATGAAGCGACGCGGGATCAGGTAATCCGGTGGCTGAATCGGCATCAGGCCAGCGAGCATTTTGTCACGCTGATCGCCGAAGGCGGACAGCTGGATGCTGAAGAGCAAGGTAAGGTCTTTGGCGAAGCTTTGCCTCAGGGGTTGAAGCTCAGGTAGAAGGCGGCTTCCAGCGGTTGTGGCGCTAGCCACCGACTTTCTGGGTTTACGCGTCAACTAGCTTTCGGGCCTGTTGATTTAATGGAAACCCGAAACGTAAGTGAGGAGAAGCCGCCCTTCGGGAAGCACTTGCGTAGACCTCGCTCACGCTTCGGGTTTCCCTTACGACTAAGTCAACAGGCCCTTTCGTCCGGGGCAAGCGCCCAATCGGCTGGACCAAAAAATGCCAGCCTCTCCGCGAAAACTTTTTCGTTCACCCGGTTCGGATCCGCACTGTTACGGATGATTAATCCAGGCGAACCCGGCATTGCGAGCAGACTCGGTAACGGTCGCGAATGAACAGCCCAATGAAACACCCAAAGCAGGTCGTTACCAACAGCACGGCAAACACGATCCAGCCAATTGGGGAGACTTCTGATTTCCAGATCGGTGGCCGAGTCGTCTGGCAATAAGGGCAGACAAATCTGGTTTGCGGCATTCCAGCCATGCCAGGAGAATAAGAAAACTGCGAACTTTCCGGCGAGGAATATGGATTGCTGGACTTAGCCGGTTGTACATCGCTAGAACGGAATGTATCTGACGGCGGCATCGTCGGTGCTTCTGCCGCTGATCCGCCAAAGTCGAGGGTTGATTGGTCGCGCGATTCGTTTTCCACCAGCACAAATCGATGCTGACACTGCGGGCAGCCCACTTCGCCGCCGACTCGGTCGGCCGCGGCTTGCATCACGGTATTGCATCGAGGGCAAGAGAATCGAACTTTATCCATTAGCGGCGGTTCTATTGAAGGAAAGGTTCAGCGAAAATGAGCAAGGACGGTTCCAGTTTAGCTGATCGACGCGGCCAATGGGGCCAGGTTCGCCGATCATGCGGCAATGTCACTTTGATCTGGTGCTAACCTGTAGTTGATCAGCCGATTGGTTGGCGCTGAGGTTAAATTGTCGATTGACTCGTCTTCTGCAATACGCATCATTTTGATCATTTTCATCTTGATCATCCTGTCCTTTTTTTCGGACCCTTGCTCAGAATGGACAGCGCAGGCAAGATTCACCTGGAAGTTTGACTGGATGTTCAAGATCAACGAGATGTGCCTTGGTGGTGGATACCTGCGACGACGAATCGGTTGATCGAAAAAACTTGCGTAGAGCGAAAAACGGCAACCTGCAGTCGTTCAAATCATTGATTTCGCCAATCAAATATCACGCCAAGGCCGTTTCCAGCGGGAATATCGCAACTCCTGAATTCGCACGTAGGTGGATGTTCCCAGCGGTCATCGGAAGTCCAACGCGCCCAATCGAAAATCGATCAAGTTAACGTGTGATTCGTTCGCGACGGCCAATCTTGGGAAGAAATCGGACTGCCGTCGTCAAAAAGTAGAATTTTGGCGTCGATTGCCGGGGGAAAAACATGGCCAACGCTCCAGCTGAACGAGATCAATATAACGTTGCCCGCATGGTCAGCCTGAATTGAGAAAAGCAATCCAGTTACCGCGATTGCTTCCGTCGCGGCTTGGCTGAATCGGATTCGTCGGGAAGGATCACTTCTGGCAGCGCTTGGGAGTCAGGCGGATTCTCGTCCGCCAGATCCTCGGAATCCTCCTCCTGTTCCATCACTCGCAATTGGGGCTCATCGTCTTGAGGCGTTTCGGGGAGTTCATCGGTTGGCGCGGCTTCCGTCTGAGGCCGTGGCTTCTCTTCACCGAAATATTTGCCCAATGGTCCAGCAATCAACGCAGGTAACAGGATCAAGTCACCCACCAAAGCCATCGCCAGCAGAATCAGCATCAGCACACCAAATCGTTGAGTCGGAGTGAAGGTGCTGAGCGCGAATGCAGACAATCCCAGGCCACCGATCAACGTGGTTTGGGTCATCGCAGTCGCTACGCGATCGTAAGCGACTTTGATTGCCGATTTGCGGTCATGTCCCTTGGCCAGGGCATTGCGATACCAGTTGAGAAAGTGAATCGTATCATCCACTGCGACGCCCATCGCAACGCTGGCGGTCATCATTGATCCAATGTCAACCAGGAACGAATCGACATGTCCGCCGAACCAGCGATTCATGTGGCCCATGAAACCGAACACAATGATCACTGGGAACATGTTGGGGAGCATCGAAATCATGCCGCCGCGAATGTTCAGCAGATTGGTCGGCCGAATTTTGGATCCCCAGGGACGCAGCAGCAACATCATGACCACGGAAATCATCACGAACGCCAACCCGATACTCTGGATCAGGCTCTCCAGCAGAGAGCGTTGGGCTTTGTAGACGATCGGGACAATGCCAGTGTACATCGTGGAAATGTCGACCGATTCGCCCGCGTCCTGGCGAGCCTTGGCGGTCAACATCCCGTCGACAGGTTGTTTGGTGTCGGGGTCGACCAGAAACTTGTGGTCCCGGAAATCCATCAATACGGGTTTGGATTCCGCATTCCCGGCTTGGGTGATCGTGTGTTCCCGAATCAAGTCCATGTCAAACAGCGGGTCGTCCTCAATGACGATCACGCAATCGAATGAACTCAGTATTTCTACGAACCGGTCATCCTCAGGAAACTTGGTTGCCTTATCGGGATCGATCCAGGAATAGCTTTTGGGTTTGCTACGTCCACGCACGATGCTCCGATTTTCCATCAGATCCTGCAGCGTGTCGGAAAAAATATAGGTCTGGTCAATCAGTTCGGAAATCGAAGCACCCGCCGCAACCTGTTCGCGAACGGTATCTTGCTTGGCGTCCGGATCACGACCGAGGACCAGGATGCGGCTTTTATCAAGCGATTCGGCTCCCAGGCGTTGCTGCAGTGTTTTCAGCAATTCCGTGCGTTTCTGGTACGCCGTCATGATCGGTTCGACGACCGCTTTCAAATCGTTGACGAATTGCCCATAGTCAACGTTATTCAATGCCGCCAGTCGGATGCTGACTCGCCAGATTTCTTCCTGCGTGGCGGGATCAACCGCGTAGTAGTCCTGTTCCAGCATGTCCTGGCGTTTTCGCCACAGCTGATTGCTGAACAGTCGACGCTGTGGTGACCAGACCTGATCCTCCATTTTGTACAACGGAGTGAATACGTCCATCGACATACCAGAACCGACGATGCCCATCCCGTCGGGTCCGAAATAGCGTTCCAGTTTGCGACGGATTCGGCGTGACAGTTCCAAGCGTTCGAGCATCGAGTAACGCAACTCAGACTCCATCCGGTAGTCGTCGTCATAGGGCAGCGTTTCCAACTGCTCGAGGACTTCGTCGCGGGACATGTCTTCGGGGTAGTTGGACTTTTCCCGTTCGTAGACTTCGTCCAGAAACTGCTCGTTGAAATATTCCTGTTGAGCCGAGAGCGCGATTTGTGGTGCGATCTCAGCCGGAACCAGCTGGCCCAGGTGTTCTTCCATCCAGCGATAGTCGCGCAGGATTTTGGCGTCGGAATCGAACAGTTTCAACAAGTGGACTGAGGTCTCAACGCGGCTGACGCCAACGGAGAAGAAGATCAGCAACAAGACGGCTGAAACCGTCACCAGAGCGTGTCGTTTGATAACCCAATCCCCGATCGCCGACCAGAATCGGTGAACCGCCACGCTGATCCCGGACGTTTTGACAGGTTGTTTGGGATCCCGTTTCTGGTAGCCCGGACTCCACAAAACCAACGCGGCAGGCAGATAGCTGAACAACAGGAAGACGGTCATCATGACCGCGATGGCCGAAAACAAACCGAACTTGAAGATCGGGGTCAGGGAACTGGTCGTCAGCGATATCAATCCCAGCGCGGTTGTAAACGCGGCCAGAGTACAAGGAAACCAACTGTGCGCGACGGCCGTTTCGACGGCCAATTCGGGGCCATCTTCAAAACATGCATCGCGATAATAGTTGACAATGTGCACCGCGCTGGATAGTCCCAGCACGTAAATCAACGACGGCATCGACATCAAAATCGCATCCATCGTGTACCCGCCGAACCAGACGTAGGACAGGCTGGCGATGGCTGCGACGCCACCGACAAAGAACAGCATGAAGGCCACGCGAATGCTGGAGAAACTCAAGTAAGCCAGCGTCAATCCGATCAGCAACGACAATCCGGCCAGTCGCAGCAAGGTGTTGGTGCCTTCCTCGTCGATCGCCACGTTGTCACTGGGCGGTCCACCGATGCGAACGTTTTCGGGAGAGATTCCACAGATTCCTGTCGCCAGTTCCAGCAACCGACCGCGCGGTTTGCCCAGGATCGGCCGACCAATCGCCCGCGCCAATTCGTCCTTGACCGGTTCGTTCAAAGTCACGATCAAACAGGTTTGCCGAGCCGGCGGGTCAATGTCCATGTCGTACCACAACCGGTACCACAGTTCGAGCTGTTCGTCTCGACGAGCATTACACAGCTTGTTCAGATCGTTGTCGTAGTTTTCCGCCAGCTCGTAATTGACGAATCGGTCAAAAGCCTGGCGGACGCGTTGCTGGTGAGCTTGCCGAAGCTCTGGATCCGCGATCAGTTTACCTTCCAGCTCATCTCGCTTCGCTTCGTCAATGTTCTGCAGCAGTGAGTTGTAGGTCCAGGCGAATGTTGCTGGAGGCGTTGGCCCAAACAGCGAACCGGTCAGACGCTTGTGGGCTTCAATCTTGGCTTCAAACGCCGATCGTTCCTGGTCCTCCCCTTTGCCGATTCGCAACGTTCCTTCCGGACCAGCCATTTGCTCGAGTACTTCCGGGCCAGAGATCACCGACTTGAACGGGCGGGCAAACAACTTGGAAGGGTTGGCGTAGTATTCGTTGTCTTTTTCTCCGGGAGGTGCCCCGAAGTTTTTGATGAAAAATGAGCGGTCGACCTTGTTCTTGCCGTGGATCGAACGTTCGAATGCCAGCTGAATGCCTTCGACGACATTGTTCTGATGTTCCCAGCGATAAAGCCAACCTTCGTGCGTGATGAAGTACCATTGGCCATCACGACCGAGCAGCCATTTTTCCCGTTGTTCACCCCAGTCATCGTGGTACTCGTCGGCGAACATCAATCCCAGTTCGTCGCCCAGAATGTGAGCCTGCAGTTCCTCGGGATCAGTCCTGCGGAGTGTGTCCTCGTATTCGAGCGACTCCTGGCGGATTTTGGTCCGAAGTTTATCGAAGGTCGAGTTGCCTTCCTTGCACCAAGGTCCCGACAGGACAACGAATCGAGCCCCGCTATCGAAATACTGAGCGAACTTTTCCAGTTCCTGGGTCTCAACGTAGTGATCCGGAAGCCAGTCGGCGACGTTGTTCTTCAAGTCCTGCAGACTGAGCTTGGCGCCACGCAAAGCGAAAGGAAGCAAGAAGCAGACGGCGCAGATCAGCACCAGTGCGACACCGCTACGTGAGTATGTTGGTTTTGGCATAGCGTTGAGTGCTGGCGTTAGCGCAACGGCGGCAGATTCGACCGACCCGCGCCCACATTTCCGGGGCGTTTCTGACGTTTAAAGGTACAGTTGATATCGGTTGGCGTCCACGGGAAAAGACAGGCAAATCTGGCTAAAACCAACCGCATGACAAACTGGGTAGACCCTGACGGTTGAGCAGCTAACCGGAATCGACCTTACGCCGCGAGTCTGACATTAGAACAATCAAGGATTGGGTGTTAGTGAAACTTGATTCGTGCTCAGCGCAGCGGTGCTCGTGCTCGCACTCGTAATCGATTTCGAGCGCGAGTATGAGGATAAACTTACCGTGACATCGTTGAGATTTCCTTGCAACGCAGATGCTTTTCGCGGCGAGGCTGACATATTTTAGGTGGTCGGCAAGCAGTAGCTTGGGCCATTGGCCTTGTCCTTACACACAATTGTTGATTTTCCTTGCGA
>CAZJEK010000164.1:0-12171 GCA_964545005.1 uncultured Pirellulaceae bacterium | reverse complement strand
CCCGGCGACTGGGAAGGTAGGCGTCCGTGCTGAGTCATCGTGTTCCTACAGCGAACTGCGTTCGACTTCGCAACCGTTTTCGCTTAGTGCATCATAGAGATCGTAAAACGCATCGTCGGAGATCGTGGCCGGCACCGACAAGTAAGTCAGATTCTTCAATCCCTTCAGGACTGCAACGCCTTCGTCATCGACTTTGGTCTTCCCCAGGTGCAGCCAGGTCAGTTGCTCCATTTCGTTGGCCAACAGCTTGGCCGTTTCATTGGTCACGGCAGTATTGTCGAGGTTCAACCAGGTCAACGAATCCAAACCAGTCAACTCCTTGACCCCCGCATCGCCAATTTGCGTGCTCCACAAGTTCAACTGTTCCAGGTTTTCCATTTTGGCGATGAACTGGCAACCGGCATCGGTAATCCCCGGTGAAGTGCATTCACTGACATCAAGGACCCGCAGCTTTTTCAGTTGGCTCAAGGCTTCCAATCCAGCGTCTGTGATGGCGGTGTCTCGCAAATTCAATTTGACCAGATTCGGCATCTGCGACAGCACCTTGATTCCTTCGTCACCGACTGAAGTTCGAAACAGCTGCACTTCGGTCAAGTCCAGATCTTTCAACGTCGCGATTCCAGCATCGTCCACCGCGGTGTCGGTCAAACCCAGTACTCGCAGTTTTTTCATTTTGGCAATAACGTCCATCGAAGTATTCCCAATGCTTTTCCCCCAAACTTTGAGAAACGTCAGGTTCGGGCATTGGGCCAGGGATTCCAGTCCCGAGGTAGTCACCTTGTTGCAATCACTCAAATCGATGGCTCGCAAGGTCGTTGACCCCGCCAAATACTCGAGGTGCGCGTCACCCACCCGCGTTTGAGCGCACCGAATCTGCTGCAACTTCGGAAACTCGGCCAAGACCTCGAACGTTTCTTCGCTGAGCGTGGCTCGCAACAACTGCAGAAAGTTAAGGTTGGGCAGCTGCTTGAGTTTTTCCAATGACTCGACCGAGGGTGCACTCCGCTCCAGGTCCAGGTATTCAACGCTGGTGATCTGCGACAGCAATTCGTAAGTCTGGTCATCAGCGTCATTGCCAGCGAGCAAAATTTTCTTCAAACGCTCAAAGCCAACCACTTGCTCCAGCGCTTCGTTCTGTTGTCGACAATCCTTGAAGTCCGCTTCGACCACATGGCCATCGTCGTCGACCACAAAATAAACGTCCTGGGTTTCGAGTTTGGAAACGACTTGTTGCTCATCGCTTAACGACAGCGTTTCGCGAGGAGGTACCGCCGCGATTGGGGCTGGCGAGGGAGCCTGGCGTTCGACAACCTGTTCCGGCTGTTTCTGATCTGTCGCGGCCGGGGACTTATCAACAACCGGCCCGCGATCCGCCACCGGTTGGGCGGACGGATTGCCTTTCAGCTGATCGACTTCGGCTCGCAACTGGGCCACTTCCTCTCGCAGGTCCTTGAGTTCTTCTTTTAACCTGAGTGGACGATAATCCTGGGTATCGCAACCCGAGTTGGAGGCGATCAGGATAGCCATTGCAAATGCGAGTGGAAGCGAAACCGATTTCATGGTTGTCTGTCTATTTGAAGTCATAATGTGCAAGCGGGCAGGACTGCGAATCCACAGCGGGAAATACGCGTTCCGCTAGTCTACTCGATCGATACAGATTTCCAACGCGTCAACACACGCTGAATGTCAGAACCGTTATATCCCGAACAATCCAGACCAGTCGGACGACCGTTACTACGGTGACGATTTTCACGAGCGGACCCGAATCGGGCCGATTTTGCTGATTGTACAGGCTCGCGCACTCCGCATTGCGCGATCCCTGTTGGCGAAATTGCAAATGCCAACCCGAGACACCGATGAATGTCGCCGTCAAAAACTGGACCTGGATCGCAAGTTGTCTGTCGTGCCTGATAGCCGGCGTTGCCACGGCCCAGTCGCCCCTGGCTCACCCCCCTGTCGAGAATCCGGTTCCCCAGTACCGACCGCAAGCCGTCAATCAGCCAGCAGGGCAGGGTGCCTTCGCAGAACCGAAACACCAAACCAATTCCGCTCCGGTTGGTCACCCAACCGGGCTGCCTGACTTCTTTCAGCCCGATAAACCGGTTGTCGCGCCACTACCAACACCGCGGAAGTTGACAACCACGTCTCCACCAGCCAAACCGCTTCGCCAGACTTTGCCGAACGACGTGACGCCACCGAGAACAAAACAACGAGAACCATTGCCACACCAGCCGGTCCTCAACCAGGCGCCTTTTCGCGACTATCAGTCATTGCCAATCGATCCTCGAAAACCCTGCCCTCAGTGTCTGGACCCGCAAACCAACAACCGCTGTCGATTGACAGGGCATGGAGGCCGGCCTTACCAGGAGAAGCAGTACGGCGGTTGCCAATGCGACCAACGGCGCCCCGGCAAGCACCCGGACTTTTCCGTTCACTGGCCGCGGCCGTTTTCGGTCAAACTTGACCAATGTGACTGTGCCACCTGCCGGGGCAACAGCACCGTCCCGCGAGCGATCGACCGGCTGGATCGATTGGCTGACTTCAAGTTGATCGATTACCAGCGAACCGACAACGGCTATTGTGGCCCCAACGCCGATCGATTCGGCTGTTTAGGTGAAAGTCGCTACGGCACAGTCGAGCGGTAATCAGGCGCCCGCGGATGGGCCAATCACGAGAAGCGACTGGTCCTACGTCGAGGAATTTTTTTTCAGTTGCGAGCATGGAAGGGGAATCGCAATGAAGAAGTCCATCATCTGGGTGGGAGTCTGGCTGTTATCAGTCGGACTGGGCCATTCCATTTTTGCTGATACCAATGCCACCAGTGGTGTGCAGAACGAAGAGTCGATTGTGTTTACCGGCGGTCCATTTGAATTGCATGGGCTGGCAGGAACACCTGGAAACGGCACGTTTTCCACGTCGATGACGGGTGGGTTTAATGCCAACCGGTTGACCTGGTCAGGAACCATGACCAGCGTCTTGCCTAGCACTTGGGGATCCGATGCTGTGCTGCAGATGACCGATTCGGGTTCCACCAACACTTACATCGAATTGAATTTTGGCCAGGGAACCTATTCCGGGCAGCTTTCGTTTGACGGAACGATGACGGACCTGACCGATTCCTACCCCAACGGTATCGATCCCGCGGGCGCGTGGAGTTTTGAGTTCTTCGACAGCTTCGACGATGGTGCCGGTGTCGAACAGACCATCGATTCCTTGACACTTTCGTTTCAAGAGTTTGCGATCAACGATAGTGACGGTAGCTTCAGCTTGGGCAGCTTGTCCCAATCCCGCCAGTCGGCCAATTCAATCGGCGAAATGGGCACCGAAGGATTGCTGGACTACTATTCGTTCACGATGGATGAATCGGGGTTGTTCTCGGTCGAGTTGTCTTCGGACGAGGACGGCTTCACCGGCCAGCAACTCGATTCTGAAATCGCAATCTACGATGCGTTGGGCAAACTGATCATCAGCGATGACGATGGCGGTTCGGAGGGTTTGTACAGTGGCATTTTCGATCAGTTGTTAAATGCCGGTGACTATACGTTGGTCATCGGTGGCTTTGACACTGAGTTCGGCAGCGACATCGATCAGATCCTGGCTGGCAACGACACCGGTGACTACGAAGTCAATGTGATGGTGGATTTCACCGCTGTCCCGGAACCCGCTGCGGGCGGGTTGTTGGCCTTGTTGGCAGGGGCGTGGGCCATTCGCCGCCGAAAGCGATAAAAGACCGCTTTGCGAAACGCGTTGACCGAAACCAAGACGCTAAAAATTGATTTGTTCGAACAGCTTGATCAGCTTTTCCCCTCGGGCTGGATTGGCCTGGGCCATCCAGTTGATCCGCCCCAGCAAGTGCTGTTTGAAAGCAGGGTGCTGATCCCGGTTTTGAGAATCAGGACCAAACCGAATGCAATTGAACAGTGTCGCCTTGAGCGATTCAAACTCCTTGCGCTCAACATTACCTCGACCGTTCAGGATCAAGCCTGCCACGCGTTGGCGCTGGGCAATGGGGAGAATCCGGGTTTTACGATAGTTGACCTCAAACCCTTCTTCGATCGCGATCGCGCCGACAGTTGCGGCAAAGCGTTTCAATTTGCTGCGAAAACCGGAGTCACCCGAAAACAGCAAGTCATCTGCGTAGCGGGTATAGCGAACTCCGCATGAATGCGCCAGGCCACTCAGACGTTTGTCCATTTGGAATGCGACTAAATTCGCGATCGCCGGAGACGTCGGGGCCCCTTGAGTCAGATGCGGGCGAAGGTACAAACGGGACTGTCGAAATGCTCCACGACATCCCTCCGGGCGGGCCGGTTCGATGATGTCGATCGGCGTCTGGGTGGTGGTTAAACCCGCCAGCAATTTGGCGACATCCACTGGCAGACCCATCATCCGAAACAAACCCAGAATTCGACCTCCGCCGATGGAAGGAAAGAAGTCCTTCAAGTCCATTCGCAGACAGACGTCTTGCTGAAGGTGTGGTCGAACAAAAGTCAACACGCTTCGGTGAGGACAAAAACCATGGGCCGCTGAATGAACTGGCACTGGGTTGAGAAAGTCCTGCAACAAAAATCGTTGAGTTGTTTTCAAGATCGACTTTGGGGATTCGATCAACCGGTGCCGCTGGCAACCAGATTTGGGAACCCAGCGATAACGATAGTGCCGAGGTCGTTTGTCGGCCGGAAACCGCAAAGCCGTTAACCAGGTCAACGTCCGCGGTGGAATCCCCAACTGGGAAGCCAACTGGGCTGCGGTTTCGATTCTTGGTAACCGCCAATCAACCCAGCCCAAGCCGTGCGGCAACCAGATTGACTTTAATCGTTTCTGGGTCGCCCGCATTTTCAAGGCCAACGCAATGGTTTCGTTAGATCGCAGCTGCCTGACCAAGTCAGCCAACAGCGGTGGATCAGGAAACGCTTTGATGATCGTTGGAAGTTCCCGTTCGACCCCTGTTTGTTGCTGGCCGAAAATGCCTTGCAAGGCAAGCCGTATTGCCGCGCTGCTCCACTCGTTCTTGAGCATCAGGACAGCGACTATTTGAAAGTAATCGGTGTTTGGCATTAGCTTTGGAAAGAAAACGCACCGGCTCAACCCGTCTTGCCGTTTGTGAAATACGGTGCGTCGGTAGGCGCACGATCTTTCACAATAAAGAAATGCTGGAACTTATGGAATCCCCGAGGTTACCTCGGAGTATCGTCAATCGTAGAAACGAAGACGATGACTTGAGCCGGTGCAAAAACTATTGGAGCGAACGTCTCACCGATCGTCAATCAGAACACAAACGGCGACCGAATGGTTTGCAGTTGAAACGAACGCTCAATTTCACGCACGCGATGGCGCGGCACCCAGCGTTTTGAGAATCGCTTCGTGAACGTGCCGATTGCTGCCGATTCCGTCGCCACTGGCGATATCGGGCTGCCCCTGCCAATCGGAATAACGGCCTCCGGCCTCTTCGATGATCGGTTGCACAGCTGCGGCGTCCCAGATGTTCAGCTCCGGGTCAACCATCGCTTCCACGCGACCGGTCGCCACCAGATAGTATCCGTAAACATCACCCCAGGTCCGCGAAAAGTAAAACTGGTTGGCCAGGTCGTGAAATGCCTGTTCGGCACCTCGCAGCTGAAACGAGGGAACGCAGGTGGTCACCAATACGCTTTTGGACAAATCAGTTTGCTCAGACACCCGAGCTGCGACCGGCGCTTGATCACCTCGAAAGGAAAACGCTCCTTGTCCTCGCGCGGCAAAAATGCCTTCGTCCAACCCAGGAAAATAGACGCTGCCAATGATCGCAGTTCGGCCACTCGAGTCATCCGAAAACTGCTCAACCGCGACCATCGTGCCATACAGCGGAACGCCGGAAATGAATGACTTGGTGCCATCGATCGGGTCCAGGATCCATCCGTACCCCGAGCTACCCGGTTTGTCTTCAAATTCCTCCCCCACAATCGCATCGTCGGGAAACGCCGTTTCTATCTGCTGTCGCAAGTGCGTTTCGGATTCGCGATCAGCGACTGTCAACGGCGAACCATCGCCCTTGTAATCCACCGAAAAACGATCGGTTTGAAAATAGTTCAGCGTGATCTGGCCCGCTGATTTTGCGATTCGGTTGGCCAGCGCCAATCGCGATTGAATGTCAGTTTCAGACATGGGATGACGAAGTCTGCTCCGAATTAGTTGGTTCCGACTGCTGAGACTCAGGTTGCTCTGCAGGCTGTAACAGAACGGCGTGGATAAACAACAGGATCGCGCCGCAAACTAACGCTGAGTCCGCAATGTTGAAATTGGGCCAAGGATCAAAAACGGGAACACCTTCGAGACGAAAGTAAATCCAGTCACGAACATTATCTCGCACTGATTCAGGATGCCCGGGAGTAAATCCCAAACCAACTCGGTCGTATAAATTGCCGAGGATACCACCGGTAATCAGCCCCAACGAAAACGTTAACCAGCGATCACGAATTCCGTCAAACTTGAACATCCAGATCAACACGCCCAGGATCGCCACGACTGAAAATGCGGCAAACAGCCAGCTCAGTCCACCGCCGATTCCAAATAAAGCTCCGGGGTTGTGAGACGTCTGGATTCCCAGGATGCCATCGATCCACCAAGTTGGCGCGGCGTGGAGTTGTTCGGGATTGTAATAGTGCCGAAACATGTAGGACTTGGTCCACAGGTCGGACACGAGCCCGATGATTAATGGCAAAAAAAACAGGGCGAATCGACTGAATGGCAGTCGTTCGCCCTGAGCATGTTCGATTGCTGGGGCCGGCGTTTCAGGAAGATTCGCGTTCACTTTGGCATTTGACGCAGTACGGAGTGTAGGGCATGACTTTGAGCCGCATCTTGGGAATTTTCCCTCCGCAACCCACGCAGGCACCATAAACGCCGTTTTCAATCCGCTCAAGAGCACCTTCGATTTGCGTCAACGTCTCGCCTTCGTTGTTCATCAGCAAGATGGTGTTGTCCTGCTCGTAAGTGTCGGTCCCCATGTCAGCCATGTGATTTGACACCCCGGAATTTCCTGAATTAGCATTTCCGGCGGAAAGCGCTCCGTCGGCCAACGTCGAGACATCCCCCAACAGTCGGGCTCGCAATGCCAACAGCATCTCCTTAAAGGGTTTGACTTCCGCTTTCGTCATCTTTTTCATAGCTATTCTCCAGGGCATCAGCCGACTGACAGGTCCGACTGACGGATATTTAAGTGGATAATCGTAGGATCGAAGCGCGCCAGCGTCAATGAAGTGCTTCCATTGCCGAGAAACGAAACACGCAAACCACTGCTGGACAGATGGTTAGGCAGCTAAATCCGCCCAGCCAGACCGATTCCACTGGTGATTTTGGGGGTCAGAGGGCACTCGCCCCCCCAGAAAACGCCAGCCTACGTGACTTTCTACTACGTTAGAGCCGATCGTTTGGTTTCAAACTTGGTCAAAAATGGGGGTGCTTTTTGTTCGCAGATCTCCTTCAGCCAAAAAGGAATCCTCGAGGATATCACGGTAAACCTTCGTCGTACTCGTGCTCGAAAACAAGATACGTAGCATGGCCGATTCGGCCGTGTTCGCCGCTGAATACCCAATGTTGGTGAAAACCCTGCCGACTCGGGCCAATGACCCAAGCTACTTACCGCGATCGTGCCCAGCGGTTTTGGCGTTAGCCACCGACTTTCCAAGGTTATTGCTTCAACTGGCTTTCGTCCGGGGCTAGCTAGCGCCCATATCGGCTGGACAAAAAATGTAGCATGGCCGATTCGGCCGTGTTCGCAGCAAAATACCCAATGTTGGTGAAACCTTGCCGACTCGGGCCAATGGCCCAAGCTACTACCGTGTCCATTGGCACCGCACGAAGTCAGGTTTAAACTTCTGTCCCGACCATGTTGAACAGGAAATCGAACAGATGCACCAATTGGCGATAAGTGGGGCGGCGGGGCGAATGGGTGCCCGACTGCTGGACCTGGGTTCAAAAAGCGAACAATTCCAGATTGCCGCGGCCGTTGACCGGCCAGACCATCCCGACCTGGGAACCGATGCGGGATTATTGGCCGGGGTCGGCAACTTGAATGCGCCTCTGACCGGCAAGTTTCCTGAGACCCTGGATGTCGTAATCGACTTTTCCACTCCCGCTGGTGCCGCAGCCGCGATCGACTATTGCCACCAACACGGCGTTCCACTGGTAATGGCAACGACCGGGCTGGAATCAGAGATCCTGGAAAAACTTGAGCAGGCTGCCGAATCGATTCCGATCGTGTTTGCCCCCAGCATGAGCCTGGCGGTTAACCTGTCGATGAAGCTGGTTGAAATGGCCGGCCGAGCATTGAAAGGGCACGCTACGGGTGTCGATGTTGAGATCATCGAACGTCATCATCGTTTCAAAGCCGACGCGCCCAGTGGCACGGCTCTCAAATTCGGTCAGATTGTTGCCGATGCGATGGGGCAGACCGAACACACGCACGGTCGCGAAGGCATGACCGGACAACGACCAGGCTCGGAAATTGGCTACCATGCCGTTCGCACCGGTGACAATCCGGGGGAACATACGATCATTTTTGGGATGCTGGGCGAAACGATTGAGTTGAAAGTGGCCGCTTCCAATCGAGACTGTTATGCCTCGGGAGCTTTGGCCGCCGCCGAATTTGTCGTGGGGCAATCCCCCGGCATGTATTCCATGTTCGATGTGCTGGGAATCTAATCCGCAGGCACGTTTACAGAACTTGAACGGAGTTGAACCGGGAGACGACGATGGCCAAGTGCGACGAAGGCTACCTGTGTTCTGTATGCGGACAGGACGTGGCAGGGATCACTGACAGTGAACTTTACCTGCGGTACGTGATTGGGATGCTGGATCCTGAACTATTGCACGTGGAACCTGAAAAACATATTCGCTGCAATCCTGTATTGGCTCAGTTCATCGTGGCCGACAATTTTCCGCCGGTCGAAGTCGAAGGCGAGTTTGGAAAACAGGAACTGGATGCGGAATTTGTTCAGCAGCGTGAACAATGGGTGACCCGTGGCTGGCATCGATTGCACGAAGTAGCCGGCTGGAGCGAGACCTCGATTCTGGATTTTCCGCTACCAGAGGTGATCGAAAAACTTCAAAATCGATCGTCTCAATAATCCGTGTGAGCGACAGCTTGAGCCGTTAAACGACACTCCAATTGCCAATCTCTGAGGGAGCTCGATGCCGCACATGCCCCCCGACGCCGCCGTTTGCGTTCTTTGGATGAGGATTCCGCCGAACTGGACCAGCTAACCGAAAGAGTACGGTTAGATAGCTGATGTTTGAACGGAGCTCTGCGCGTCCTCGGCGTCTCTGCGGTTAGCAATTCGCGTTGACAATCCAACCAGGGACTGCCAAAACCTTCACAGAGTCAGCCGAAAGTTTCGTTTTTTCCAAGGCGGGGATTGCAGTCTGGTTGTCGACCAAACAACATGAACCCTCTGCCATAGGCTCACTGCGTACTTTGAGAGGGGACTTCATGCGTTCACAACTTGTTACGACGATTTTGGCTGGCTGGTTAGTCTGCACAGCGTTTGTCTCGACTGGTCTCGGACAGGACGACAATGCGATCAAGTCAGCCGACGTCAGTGCGTTGAAGTTTCGCGCGATCGGCCCGGCTTTGATGTCGGGCAGGATTGCCGATGTCGCGATCGACTCGCGCCACCCCAACACTTGGTACGTTGCTGCCGGTAGCGGAAATGTCTGGAAGACCGAAAATGCGGGTACGACCTGGACTCCGATCTTCGAAAATTACCCGTCTTACTCGATTGGCTGTATCACGATTGATCCCAGCAACTCCAACAACATCTGGGTCGGTACTGGCGAAAACGTGGCCGGTCGCCACGTAGGATTTGGGGACGGAGTCTATTTTAGTAATGATGCCGGTGGTTCCTTCACCAATGTTGGGCTCAAGAACAGCGAACACGTTTCCAAGATTGTCGTTCACCCCCGCAACAGCAACATCGTCTACGTCGCCTCCCAAGGTCCGTTGTGGACGCCGGGAGGTGAGCGGGGCTTGTTCAAAACCACCGACGGTGGGAACAGTTGGGAATGCATCCTGTCCAAAGGTGAATACACCGGAGTCACGGACGTCGTCATCGATCCGCGCGACCCCAATACACTGTATGCTGCCACCTATCAAAAGCACCGTACGGTTTGGGCGCTGATGAGCGGAGGTCCGGAATCAGGCATCCATAAGTCAACCGATGGGGGCCAGACCTGGACAGAATTGACCAATGGGATTCCTGGGGGAGTCAAAGGCAAAATTGGCCTGGCCATCTCTCCTCAAAAATCAAACGTTATTTACGCGGCCATTGAACTGCCAGGGCGTGGCAACGGAGGCTTTTATCGCAGCGAGAACAGCGGCGTCAGTTTCGAAAAAATGAGTGACTATGTTGGTGGCGGTACTGGTCCACATTATTACCAGGAAATCTGGTGTGATCCGCATCGCTTTGACTCCATCTATCACGCCAACGTAACGCTCGGTCGCAGCGATGATGGCGGACGAACATTTGCAGGCATCAATGGTGGTGCTAAACACGTCGATAACCATGCCGTCGCGTTCCATCCGGTCGATCCCAACGTCGTGATTGCCGGCTGCGATGGCGGTCTTTACAAGAGCTACGATCGCTGCCAAACCTGGGATTTCGTCGCCAACCTGCCGCTGACCCAATTTTACAAGCTGGCCCTCGACAACGATTACCCGTTCTACAACGTCGTCGGCGGCACCCAGGACAACAACACCCAGTACGGACCAACGGCAACCAATCGCGCTCAAGGGATCACCAACCGGGACTGGCGAATCGTGATCGGCGGTGACGGCCACGACTGTGCGATTGACCCAACCGACCCGAACATCATTTACGGCGAAAGCCAACAGGGATATTTGCGGCGGTACGATCGCAGGACCGGCGAAACGATTGACATCCGTCCTCAACCTGCTGCCGGAGAGACCGATTTAAGATTCAACTGGGATTCCCCGATTGAGATCAGTTTTCACGACAATAAACGATTGTATTTCGGTTCCAAAAAACTGCATCGCAGCGACGATCGTGGTGACAGCTGGACCGCAATCAGCCCCGACCTGTCTCGCAACCAGAATCGCTTGACGCTGGAAATCATGGGCGGGTTTTTCGGAATCGACGATTCCTGGGACCTGTTCGCGATGAGCCAGTACAACAACATCACCTCGATTGGCGAATCCCCGATTGATGAGCAACTGATTTACGTCGGCACCGATGATGGCTTGATCCAGGTCACCGAAGATGGTGGCGAAAACTGGCGCACCATTGACTTGATCGACGGCGTACCAAAGTACGCCTTCATCAACGACATCAAAGCCTCGCATCACGATGCCGACACGGTATACGTTTGCCTGGACAACCACAAATACGGCGACTACCAACCCTATGTCATCAAAAGTACCGACCGTGGAAAATCCTGGTCGCTGCTGACCAATGGGCTACCCGAGCGGCATCTCTGTTGGCGAATCATTCAAGACCACGAGAAACCGGAATTGCTGTTTCTGGGTACCGAATTTGGTGTCTTCGCGACCGTTGACGGCGGCGACAACTGGTTCAAGTTCTCTCACGGACTGCCGACGATCAGCGTGCGGGATCTGGAAATCCAGCGACGCGAAAACGATCTGGTCGGAGCAACGTTTGGGCGTGGCTTTTACGTGCTGGACGATTATTCGCCTCTGCGAGAAATCGATGCCAACCTGTTGGCAGACAAAGCGTTCCACTTGTTCAAAATCAAGGACGCCAAGCAATTCCCGCAGGCCGACCATCTCGGCGGCCGGCAAGGATTCCAGGGCAATGACTTTTTCACTGCTTCGAATCCAGAATATGGAGCCGTATTTACCTACTTCAACAGGGACGAATTCAAGTCCGCTGAAAAACAGCGGAAGGACGCTGAAGCGGAAGCCAGAAACGAAGGCCGCCCCGTCCCGATTCCTTCGGTTGACGAATTAAAAGCCGAGCAAAGCGAGGCCAGCCCGCAGCTGGTGTTTACGATTCGGGACCAAAGCGACAACCTCGTCCGAACGTTGACCGCACCGTTTTCGAAAGGCATGAATCGGATCAGCTGGAACCTGCGCAATGATATCAATGCCGCCGTCGCACCGGGAACGTACTCGGTATCGGTTGACAAAGTGCAGGCCGGGGAAGCGACAGAATTGCA
>CAZJEK010000163.1:0-12243 GCA_964545005.1 uncultured Pirellulaceae bacterium | reverse complement strand
GAGACACAGAGACACAGAGACACAGAGACACAGAGACACAGAGACACAGAGACACAGAGACACGGAGACACGGAGACACGGAGACACAGAGTGCACGGACGCGAATTCGAATGGAGAATCGCTCTCGCTGGTCCACTGAACGTTTATCCGCAACACCGATGACTTTTCGAGTTGCTTGTTTTAGCCATGCGCGCCGCCTGGCAAAACCTGCCTGGGCAAACTCTGCGGCTCCGCGGCGCTGTGTGAGAATCTCGCACACTCGCGCCCGCGGTAAAAACAATTGAGTTCGTGAGAACCCCCACGCAAACGGGAGCTTTCAACCAACCGGACAAGTTAGGCTGGTGATGGCGATGGACTTGGACGCTGGCTGGAAAGACTTACGCTAAACCCAGCGTTTTCTTTTCGGCGTTGAACATCTTTTGAGTCGCGTCGCGGCCATCAGCTTCAGGGACGGCATCGCTATCAACTTCGAACCATTCCGGTTGGAATTGAATGAACCCGTGACCGCCAGGTTTCTGTGAATTGGCGATCGCCTGCTTGGCCGTCAACGCGATGACCGCATCGGCCAAGGCAACCGGACCATTGCAACGCGGTTGATTGGCGCGGTCGCCGGTGGAAATGCACCAGGCCCAATGCTCGATCTCTTCCCGGTAACCGCGTGACACTGGACCTCCAGCTTCGGCGGCCTTGGCGGGTGCGGCGTCGCCACTGGCAGACGTGTCCAAAACCGCAGCCGCGGGACCTTTGGCCTTGACTCGCGATTTGTACGATGTGCCGGCGAGCGGGTAGAGCATGACTTCCTTCTCGCGATCGAGCACCAAGGTCCCTTTGGTTCCCAGCACAACTTCGCCATAGCCACCATAGCCGTTACCGTTAATCGACGAATAGGTGACGACGACTTTCTTGTTGTTGGCTTCTTCGAACGAGGGGACGCCAGACTGCGGCGGGTAATCGTTGACGACGTCTTTGTAACCGACATCGAAATCGTAATCGTAACCTTGCCCGGGAAACTCGAAACTGCAGTACACGTGATCGTCCGCATCACGGTCATTGGGGAAAATGTGTCGACCACCGACGGCATGAACGGTCAATGGATGGACATGCTTGCCTTTTTCTCGAGACAGGGCTGAAATGAAAATACTGGCGGCGTCCAACTGGTGACTTCCCAGTTCGGCCATGAGGCCACCGCCGGTGCGATCCCACAGTCGCCAGCGAACCATTTCCTCCATGGCGGAACGATCGCGACCGTCCGGGTAGAAATTGGGCAGGGTCTCGTAGCCGTGTTGCGAGGGATCAATCGTCTTGTCGGCATCCCAAGCTTGCCATTGGGCAATCTGTTTGGCGACCCGAGCGGCCTCTTTGGGGTCGACGTTGGGATCGCGATAGTATTTTTGAAACGATTTCAGTTGATCCTGGATTTTATCGTAACGTTTTCCGTCAACGGTAACTCCACCGGGAATTGGTAACGCCCATGAGTCGTTTCCGGGTCGGTTGTTGCGGTGCCACTGAGCGCGGATATGGTGGATTTCACCCAGCAATCCCCAGCGGATCAAGTTGACGGCGTTATCGTACAGGATGCTGTAATGACGTTGGTGGCCGACGGACAGAAAGGCGTTGTGTTTATCGGCAGCCCGGGCCATCAGTTTGCACTGGGCGACCGAGTGGGCCATCAGTTTTTCACACAGCACGTGCTTGCCCGCCTGCATTGCGGCGACAGCAATGGGGGCGTGCAGGAACAGCGGCGTGGCGATGATGACGGCTTCGATATCCGGATCCTGAACCGCTTTCTTCCAGTCTTTGAAGACTTTGACGTATCGTCGCGCCTCGTCTTCGGTTTTCCATTTGTAAACGCTCATCAATCCAGGGCGGACTTTGATGGTGTTGGGGGTCGACCAGTCACCGTGAAAGGCACGGTGGACACTGGAGGGGCGAATATCGCAGATCGATTTGACTTCCACGTAGTCCGGGTTGATGGCACCCATCAAAACGCTGCCTTCGTCGCCGGTTCCGATGACGCAAACCCGAACTGGACGTTGAGGACGACCGTAGCCAAAGTACATTCCGCCAATACCTGCTGCTGCTACACCGCCGGCGGCGATTGAGCGGACCAGGAAATCGCGGCGGTGAACACGCTCGTGTTCGGTCACGGCCGAATAATAATTGTCGCGACCGATTTCACGTTCTTCGGGGGTCAAGTTATTCATGCGGGTTGTCTCTCAGGTCGAGTATGATTGCGAGAGTTCGATGCTTCTGTGGCTGGGCTCAGTTCGGATGCCTCAGGTCGATACAAAGCCGGATTGAGAAAATAGTCCAGCCCACCGAATCGTCCGGCGTAAGTCGAAAAAATCACCAGCAGCGCAGTCAGTTCAATAAAGTAAAAATACGTCGGTTGCGTTCCGGGAATCCATGGCGGCTGTGACAGAATCACGGACACCAGGAAGGCTGCCGCCGCTAACGATGTAAACCGAGTCAACAAACCGAGGATTAACGAAACACCAATGATCGTGTCAAACCAGGGGATCACCTTGTCGACGATCTTGTAAAAACTGTATGGCTCGTCGAACGGACGATGGATCGCCAAGGCGTCGCCTGCTCGTTGTGGTTCAATTGCCAGTTCGTTGATCATTTTCTCATAGGAATCCCACATCGCCACAATTTCTGATTTCCAACCAGCCAGCTTTTTTTGGCGATCGGTGCGGATCGAATCAACTTGGCCGCGAATGGAGTCCACATACAGGGCCGCTTGATCCCGGTTTTCGCCATCGCGTTCGAAACCATCCAGCCGATCGGCTGATTCGTAGTAGCTGATCAACTCAACCTCATTTACCGCCAACCAATCTTTCAACCGGGCGATGTGTGAGTCAAGGATTTTCTCGCCGTCTTTCAGCTGGCTGCGGACTGCCAGAATCTGCTTTTCCAGATCTGACCGTTTTTCTTCCAGAGCGTCCGTATCAACGGAGGAGTCGTTGGCGTTCCTCGCATCCTGGATTTTTTCCGCCAACAAAGTCCGCTGGTCGCGCAGTTCCTGCTGCAACTCATCGCTGCCGAAACCGTAGTAGTACACAGCTCGATCAAGAAAGTCGTTCCATAGATCGATGGTCAGTTGAGGATTGGTCTGGAACTCTTGTTGTTTCTCATCAAACTCGACGCACAGCTGTTGAGATCCATCGGGATCTTCCAGCATTCCAGTAAACATTGGCGCGAAAGGCCCTTTGGCACCGGCCAGGAAGTACTGCGACGTAAACGTGCCAGACTTGAGCTTATCGGTTCCTTCCTTAAAAAAGTGGTAGCCGACAGAAATTCGCAGCAGCATCAAGCAGACGAGCGCGAGCGTTAGTTGGAATTTGGATAACTTGAGAAACAGGGTACTGGCTCCTGAATGACGCGGGCCTGGGCTAACCACGGCTATCAAATATTGAACCGGTTGGCGGGTAAAACCCAGCCTGTTGTAACGCCAAAAACCGGATTGCTTCAATTGTTCAGTATGACCAAGAATTTGCAAATCGCCAATCCGCAGAATCAACTTTGTCCAGTTAATCGATCCGCGTGAACGATCTGTGAAAGTTTCAACCAACGTGGATCGGCGAGCCGAGGTGCCAACTAGGCATCGCGTTCAGCGATTCTGTCCAGGAGTTCCTGCATCCTACGCCTCTGTTCTTCGGTTTTTTCGAGCAAACTGGCGTCGATTTTCCTCTGTTGTTCGTCCGCTTTTTCTTGTTGCCCTGTGCGTTGGTAACAAATTTTCAGTTGTTGACGGATCAAGGTTTTGTCACGGCCATCATCTTTATCGATGACAAGTTGATAGTCTTCGATCGCTTCCCGGTAGCGACCTTCCTGTTGGTGGAAGCTTCCTCGAGTTGAATAAAACAGGTAATCGTTGGGATAAATCTGGATTGCTGCACCGAGCATGTCTTGCAGATTGCTGAAACGGCTCCGATGAAATTGAATCGCCACGTCCAGCAAATTTCGAATGAAGATCCCCGTGCGAGGATCCGACTGCTGACCGATGCGCCAGCTTTTGATGCCTCCTTCAAAATCACCGACGGCAATTTTGTGCATCCCGGCCAGAGCCGACATCAGGGCTCCCGAATCGATCAGCACTTGATTCGTCATCCTCGCTTCCTGGAGTCGATCGAACTCAATTGGAACTTGAGATGCTGAATCGGAATCCTGGGGCTCCCCGATGAATTCCAATAGCATGGCGTACGCCTTGCCTTGTTGGGGATTAAATTTGAGCGACCGGCAAAGCAGAGCCAGCCGTTGTTCGTAGTTGGCCTTCGAATCCAGGTCTTTGATTTTCCTGGCTTCGACCACAAAGGCTTCTGAAGCGAGTGCTGCCAGGTCGGCGCGAGTTTCCTTGGCCGTCGCTGCTTTCATGCCGGTGTTGATGATATCAACGGCTTTCTCGGCATCATCCAATTCGATCGCGCAACTTACCATTGTCTGCCAAAGCAGCATGGCATCCGGTGCACGCCGTTTGGCCAGACGCATCAATTCATCAATCTGGCGGTCGAAAACGGCTTTGACACGATTGGAGTCGTATTTCTCCGGTTGAAGTCTGGCCAATTCCAACTTGACGTTGGCCGCTGGTTGCAACGAACGAATTCGGAACAGCATGGCATCGTTGGAATCAGCGGCTGTCAGAATGGAATCAAACTCCTGGTCAGCCAATTCCAGGAAGTGGATTTTTTGTTGCTCGGTGCTGTCAGGGAGCATGGCTTGATTTCGATAAAGCAAGGCCAGCGTGAACTTCGGACTCAGGTCAATCTCTTCATCCAGTCGCTGACCGGCTGCGGTGGCCATCTCGAGATGCCGTTTGGCGCTTTCAAACGATTGTTCGTCCAGTTGTTGTTCGTTGCTGGCGATGATTTGCCGGGCCTTCCACAGATGAGCAGGCCCATATCCGGGCTGATCTTCGGGTGCCAGGACCCCCATTAAATCTTCCGCTTCTTCAAGCTTGTCGGCTTTCTCCAACGACAATGCCAGCATGTATTTGGGCTCTGGGTCGGCCGGTTTGATTTCCATCAATTTCCGGGCAAACATCTCCGCCCATTCCGGGTTGTCAGGAGATCGTTCGGTGTGGAATCGATAGTAGCCCGTGTTAGTGCTGATCATGCGGGCTTCATTGTAAATCAGGTCCGCTGCCAACAGCGCTGCGAAGAACCCAGCCATGATGGCGATCGCGGGGAACCCGCGGACAAACGCAACTCCCGAGCGAGTCGTCGACCAGGCAAACAGAATGAACGTAAACACGCCAACCAGCAAGCGCCAGGGGAGCGTTATCAAACTTACCAACCTTCCAGTCAACGTTTCATCGTGGGATAAACGGTCGTCAGCAGTGACGATGTCTTTCCAGAACCGTCGGAGAGTTCGCCAAGGGGCCAGCAATGTTTCCAACACCGCTTGCGCGTAGTTGTCTGGTGAATGACTAGGAGGCATGACGCTTGATTTGATTGCTGGTTGGACGCAGTCGGTTGCGTTGGAACGGATGGGAAGTGGGGGATCTGTTTACATGGTTTTCATCGATTGCCTGACTGGCCTCAGGGCGTCTGACCATCGTTTGACGATCCGGCCTCGGCAGCAGACTGCTGTTTTAGTTCTTCAAGTTTGCGAGACCAAACTTCGGCTTCGGTTTGTAAATCGTTCAATCGATAACACTCGATCAAACTCTCGATGATGTTCTGGTTTTCGGGACGACCGAGATGAGCCCGACGGAAATCGGCGATGGCCTTATCATACATTTCCAGCGCCATGAAAGCTCGCGCTCGGGTGTCCAGAAAGCTCGACTCTACCCTTGGGGGCAGATTTTTGCGAGCTCTTTCGAACGCTTCGTCGATTTGCTGCAGGGCCAGACGCGGGCGAGCAGGATCGGCTTTCAGGTGGGTGTATGCCAAGTTGTTCAAGTACTCTGGATTGGTCGGCGACTTGTTCCGGGCTTCATTGAAGTATTTCAACGCCTCGTTGTATTCGGCATTCGACAAAGCGGTGACGCCCAGTGCATTGAGGACGCCTGCGGGTGGGTTAGGGTCTTCCAACGGGGCGTAGATGTCCTTCACCGTCTCAGCAATCTCCCCATGTTCGGAAAAACTCAATCGAGTCAAGCCGACCAGTGCTGATTCATTCGTCGGGTCGTACTTGTACGCCTCGGTCAAGTATTCCAACCTTCGCTGGTCGGATGCCAAGTCGTTTCCCTCGACTTGCGACGTCCAGGCCAGAAACAGGATGGCCAGTTCAGACTTCAGCAACAGCTGCTCAGAGTCCGAGTTTTCTAACGCCTGATACTCTTTCAGCTTGGATTTCAATAATGATTCGGCCGCTTGATAGTCCTCTTGCAGCTTGTAGCAGTTCACCAACTCGCGAATTGCGATCAGATGACCGTTGGTGGCGATTTCCGAATTGCCAAGTTGTTTTTTGAACGCATCGATGGCATTAAACAGTACCAGCGGGTTCTCGCTCTCACGGTTGAGCTTGCGATTGATTTCAATCATCGCCCGGTAAACGGAAGGCTGAGCGTCAAAGATTTTGACGAACATGTCGTAGGCCTCCCGCTGATTGTCGACGCCACCCATTTGCACCAGTAGCGATGCTTTTAGACGATTGACTTCGATATTGGAGTCATCTCGTTTAAGTGCATTGTCGATGTGTTTCAGGGACAGGTTGGCATTTCGCCGAGCCAGATCCAGCGACGGCACTTTCAGACGCAGATAATATTGCGCCAAAAACAGGTGACCCGGCAAATAACCGGCTTCATCCAGGGGAGCAATCTTGCGGATCATCGCCAAGCCACTGGGAACGTCCCCTTTTTCGATCGTCGCCTTCCCCAACTTGAACAGGTACTCCGGCTCGCGAGGATTTAGTGCGTTTAATTTGCGGAGGTAAATCCGTTGCTCCTCGGAAGCCTCTTTCAACTTGACCCGAGTCTCGTCGTCTTCGGGAATCAGATCATTCAGTGTCTGGTCGGCCGAGGTCCGACTCGTCTCCTGCAGCATCTTGATTTCGTTCTGCAGTTCGGAAATCGCTTCGATCCTGGTTTCCGTGCTGTCTTCAACGAGTGCCTTGTAGCGGTTTTCCAGGCTGTCAGCCATGACGAATTCGGCGATCAACAACAGGATCATTCCGCCGGCTGCTAGCAGGATCGCTGGAATGCCCATCCAAAATGCAGTGGATCGGTCAGTTTCAGTAAGAAATCCGTCGGCGAAAGGAGTCTTCATCCCGTACTCGGTGCTCTGAATGGGAAGTTGATCGGAGGGCCGAAAAGTGTCGGCTGCCTGAGTGGTCGGTCACGGTTCAATATTGGGGGTGGCGAATCGACTGGCTGCCGAAATTGCAGTTTCGGACGTTGTGCCAAACACGAACAAAACAATTCGAGGCGATGTCGCAACCGTCGGTTCATTTTAACCAGCTTGCCACCAAGTGCCTACCGTTAACGTATTGCCGCCAGATGATCGGTACGACGGGTATAACCGCGAACTTCGTCAGATCCGCAAAAATCCGGAGAATCGGCAAAAGTTACCAATTGTGCAAGCCGAAAAAGTGATTGGGCAGAAGTGCTTTGCCAACCCGTACTTTTATTTTGCGTCGAACGACTGATGAAATACAAACTGAAATCGAGACTGTTGGCTGCTTTGGCGTGTTCAGGCCTGGTTGTCAATTGCCAGATCTCCGCCAACGCACAAGATGATTTTGGCTTCATCCGGCCTGCGACGGCGGTTGATAGTTCGCCTCGATCGGATGTGATCAATCCCCAGACTCCCCCAATTGTTCAGTCTGACGCGTCCGGAGCCAATCTGTTTCCTCCGATCAGTCTGCCGCCGATCGTCGGACCCACACCAACGGGTAGCAACACCAACTCAAATAATACTCCACTGCCATTTGCACCGGCGAGAATTGGCAGTGCCGAGAGCGCTGAATACCAACGTCCGGGCAGCAATCCTGAGACCGCACAACAGGTCGGCTATCAGCAGGAGCAGTGGCGTGAAAACGCGTTGCCGCCGATCGTCGCTGGCAACCAACCGGCGTCGCTACCACCGATTGTTTCCAACAACCGGGCGGAGTTGCCCGAGATTGAAGTCGTGCAGGTTCCAGAGTTTGCGTCCTTGCCTCCGATCGCCTCCGAGCAGACCACCCAGCCGGCGATGAAGCAACCCCTGCCGGTTGAACTTGCTCCGCCAACTGATTCCGTGGACCTGGAACAGCCGAATCCCATTGCCGTTTCCAGTTTGCCTCCGATGGCATTGGAAGTCGCCGACCTGGTTCCGGTTAGCGAAGAAGAGGCCCCCGCACCGACCACGCCAGCTCGCTTCGTCGGTCAGGTGGGACAAGCTTACTCGGCTGCAGGCGTGCCACTGTACGCCGGAGCCACTCCGGAGCTGTTGGTTCGGGAAGTTGAGCCTTTTCCCGTTGCCGGCGTCGAAGTGCCTGCCGTTAACGTGCCGCCAGTCGTCACTCAAGATGCACCGCCGTCCCCCGGACAGTTGCCGATGAGCAGCCCTTCGGACCAGATTCTGCCAGCCAACGTGCCGCAAGATGTGCCGGTCTCACCAGTTCCTGCCGTGCCGATGCAGGCAACGCCGTCGGTGATGGACAGCGTCCAAGGGCCGATCCAGACAGGCGAGCCTCAGATGGGGCAGAGTTATTTCCAGGATTCAACAGGGCCCGGTCCCGTGGTTGCCTCTGGCTGTTCCAGCTGTGGCAGCACCACCGGTGGCTGTCCTGACTGCGGTGTTGCCGGGAGCGTTGTCGCGGGGTGCAATTCCTGCGGTGCCAACGGCTGCTACAACCCCTCGGTCCTGGCGGCTCGGTTTAACAGCTGCGGTTGCATGTCCTATGCTCGACGCTATGCCATCTTTGATGCATTGTATTTCGATCGAGATGACGGCGTAATTTCCAACTCCAACTTTGGGGCCTTGAACAACTTTGAATGGGAAGCCGGTTGGCGATTGACGTTGGGTCGTCGCTCCGACTCGACTCGAGGCCGCGAACTCACTTACATGGGAACGCTGCCAATCGAACAGACGCGAAACGCCTTCAGTCCCACTGGATTGATTCAGTCGCGATTCATCCCTGTTGATGGATTCTCTAACGCTCAAATCTCTGGCTTCGTTGACGCCACGCAACAGAGTCAATCGAAAGAAACGTTTTTCCACAGCCTGGAATTCAACCGAGTCCGCTGGGGCTGGGATGTGATGAAGTCCTACGTCGGGATGCGATACGTAATGATCGATGATAGCTATACCATGTACAGCCAAAGCTTGGGGGGAGATCAGGGATTCTTCCAGATGGAAACCATGAACCACCTGATTGGTCCTCACATCGGTGCTGAGCTGTACTACGACGTCGGCAACCGCTGGTCGGCATCACTGGTCAGCAAGCTTGGTGTTTACGCCAACATCAACGAAACCGATACCGTGCTGGTCAACAATGGAACACGATACCTGGATATCGATGACGACAACGGAACGTTCTCAGCATCCTACGAATTCGGGCTCAATGCTCATCTGCGACTGTCATCGCGAGCTCGATTCCGCATGGGTTACAACTTCATCTGGTTCGGTGAAGTTGCCTCGGTGGCTGACAACATCAGCCCGTTCCTGAGCCCGTCGACCGGCAGCAACGCCGGTGACTCTGACGACATGTTGTTCCACGGTGCCTCGTTTGGTTTTGAGTTTTACCGGTAGGCGTTGCACCATATCAGTTTTCGCTCCGCATCCAGGTTTGCCAGCGAGAAACACTGAACTCAAATTGCCCCGAGCTAGTAAGGTCGGCCCCTCCGGGGCGAGTGGACAGTTCTCGCGGCGTTCGAAGAATCCACTCCCTCGCGATTCGGGCTTGTATTTGACTCGCTCGCGCCTTGGGCCGGTGGCCCTTCCGCTAAACCTGCTCGTCGGCGTGGGTTTCGAGGTACATGGCAAGTTCCTCCAACAGATGTTTGACGCTGTCTTCGGCAACGCGATGGCCGACGACCGTGTCGAACGCCTGCCCCAGTAAACCCAGCGGAGGCTCGTATTCACCGCGAAAGTCAACCATGGTCTTCTGCTGTTCTTCCAGCGGCGAAACATGAATTTTGGCATCCATGACCGGCAACAGGGAACTGTCGCTGGCGGCTTTCCAGGTTAACGAGATTACCAGTTTTTCACCTGACTCGGACGCAATCTCAGTGTACGACTTGACGTCGATGACGACGTCCTGGTGAAACTCAAAGCCGGCGACTTTGGCGTGGAGGTCAGCCGCGTTGTCTTCCGATTTTTGTTGCGCGGCGTCGGTCGCCTGTTTGAAAATATGGCTGGCATTCATTGCCATCGCGTCGTGGACTTCGTTGAACGGACGGTTGACTCGATGCTGCCAGCGGATCGTTGATTTCGTTGCCATGATAGGACTCGTTTTATCTGGAATGAAGTGTACCTCGTTCCTTGCACAGCACGTGCCAAGCTGGGGCAATGTGTCGATTCGGCTTGAATCGATGCCGTAGGTGACTTTTTCAGCTGGTAATGCACGGCCGAGTGAGCGGATTCGCTCAATGCCCGTGATGCGGCCAGCCTGAGACACGAAAAAACCCGTCGCCGTTTTGTGAACGGCGACGGGTCATATATTGAAAACCATCGTTAGCCATGACGAAGCAGCGGTCATTGACTGTTGGGGCCGATGGTCTGGAGCCCCTTATTGAAATCACTGGCCAGTTAAATCCTGGCCAATGTCAATGCTGGTCGAGTTACCGAACCAGGTTCGACTCGCCGATTAATACATATCTTCGGCGTGGTCGTGGCCTTTGTGATCATCTTTCGGCTTTTCGGCGATCAATGCATCGCTGGTCAGCAGCAGTATCGAAACACTGGCGGCGTTGGACAGCGCGGTTTGAGTCACTTTGGCTGGGTCAATGACGCCGGCGGTAACCAGGTCCTCGAACGTATCGGTCAAGGCGTTGTAACCGAAGTTGCCTTTGCCTTCGACGACTTTCTCGCAGATGATCCCGCCGTCTTGACCGGCGTTGGTAGCGATCATGTTCAACGGAGCTCGGCAAGCACGAAGTACGATGTTGTAGCCAGTACGTTGGTCATCGCTCATCTCTTCGGTAGCTTTGACCTTGCTGGCCGCACGCAGCAATGCAACGCCACCACCGGGCAGGATGCCGGACTCGACGGCTGCACGAGTCGCATGCAACGCGTCTTCGACGCGGGCTTTCTTCTCTTTCATTTCGCTTTCGGTGGCTGCACCAACGTTGACCTTGGCGACACCCCCGGACAACTTGGCCAGACGCTCTTCCAGCTTCTCGCGATCGTAGTCGCTGGAAGTGTTTTCAATTTCGCGACGAATCGCATCGATCCGGGCCTTGATGTCGCTGTTCTTGCCAGCACCTTCGATGATCGTGGTTTCGTCTTTGCCAACAATGACTTTCTTGGCGCGACCCAGGTGAGTCAAGCCAATCTGGTCCAGTTTCATGCCCAGTGCTTCGAAGACAGCCGTTCCGCCACACAGAGTCGCGATGTCTTCCATCATGGCTTTGCGGCGATCACCGTAGCCAGGAGCCTTCACGGCACAGCAGTTGAAGCTGCCTCGCAGGCGGTTGATGACCAGCGTTGCCAAGGCCTCACCTTCGACATCTTCAGCGATAATCAACAGAGGCTTGCCTTGCTGAACCACTTGCTCCAGCAGCGGAACGAGGTCCTTGATGTTGGTGATCTTCTTTTCGAAAACCAGCACGTAGCAATCTTCCAGAATCGCTTCCATCGAAGTCGAATCGGTAACGAAGTAGGGAGACAGGTAACCACGATCGAATTGCATCCCTTCCACCCACTCGACTTCAGTCGACAGACTCTTGCCTTCGTCGACCGTGATCACGCCGTCTTTGCCGACGCGTTCCATGGCCGATGCCAGCAGTTCGCCGATTTCCTTGTCGTTGTTGGCGGCGATCGAAGCGACGTTGGCGATCTCATCTTTCTTGTTTTTGATCTTGATCGACATCGAAGTCAACTTGTCACAGATGTCCTTGACAGCCGTTTCGATCCCCTGCTTCATCTGGATCGGATTGACACCGGCAGTCACGGCTTTCAGGCCTTCGTTGAAGATCGCTTCGGCCAGTACGGTTGCGGTGGTGGTGCCGTCACCAGCCACATCGCTGGTCTTGCTGGCAACTTCGCGAACCATCTGGGCGCCCATGTTTTCATAGGTGTCTTCCAGTTCGATTTCCTTGGCAACCGAAACACCGTCTTTGGTGACCGTTGGTGAGCCAAAGCTTTTCTGCAGAAT
>CAZJEK010000162.1:0-12335 GCA_964545005.1 uncultured Pirellulaceae bacterium | reverse complement strand
GTTGTGGCTATGCGGAAAATTTACAACGGACCAGCGTTACTACGACTTCGTTGCCTCCGACATGCAACGGCTTCAAGGAATCTTGGCCGGAATCGCTTCGGACGGAGTGATTACAAAAGAAGAGCTTGAGGGATTAGAGGCATGGATGGAGGAACATACCCATCTTCGCAAGTGTTGGCCCTATGACGAACTAGAATCCCTTATCGTTTCGGTCTTGGCTGACCAAAATATCGACGATAAGGAACACGAGCTATTGCTTCAGTTCTTTGGCGAATTCAGTTCGCTATCAACAAGCAAAGTGGTTGAGCCTGCGATCTTAGAGGAAACATCATTGAGTGGCGTTTGTGCGATGTGCCCTGAGATCGAATTTTCTGAAAGATCATTTTGCTTTACCGGATCCTCCGGAATTAGTAGCCGGGCTGAGTTGGCCGACTTAGTTGAGGCTTTGGGTGGCAAGCATTCAAGCAACATCACAAAGAAGGTTGACTACCTGGTTGTCTGTAGTGAGGGTAACCAATGCTGGGCTTTCGCTTGCTATGGGCGAAAAGTTGAGAAAGCAGTTGCCATGCGAAAATCGGGTCACTCGATCATGTTAATTCATGAAAACGATCTTCGCGATGCGATTACCGATTACCTTTGAGCACTGACCATTCCAGCATTGAAAAACCACTCTTCCTCATGAATGTCTACATCAACCGAAACGGGATTGCTGAAGGCCCCTATGACCAAAAGCAACTCTTGCGCTTGATTCACAAGCAAAAGCTTTCGTGGTGGACTCAGGTTTCTGCAGATGGAAAGAGGTGGTTTCCAGCCGGCAAGGCACTGCCGAATGTATTTCTCTTGGCCAAAAAAATGAGGCTGGATAAGGAGAACGAACTAGACTCAAACCGCAAAAGGAAGATCCAGAAAGAGCAGCGCCAAGTGCAAACCACGTCTGTTGCTCCGGACACCCCGCAAGTCCCGATACGGCCAGCGGCGGCGAATAGTGCAAGCGTACCGGGGCAGTCACCGCCGCTTGCCAATGATCAACGACGCCCGGCAATAAACGCCCAGGCGTCTCGAATTTACCGTTTGGATTTTCAAACGGCTTTTGCCGGACCTCCAACGGAATGGTTGACCGTCGTTGAAATCAGCGAACTGGCTGAACTTGGGAAGTTAAAATCGGATACATTGGTTCTTGAAAATGGCTCAACCAACTGGCAATTGGCTAGCCAGATTCCCGAACTGCGAGTGCTATTGCGGGATCACCGAGATGCGGTTCGCAAGCGACGCGCAGAATTAACCTATTCTTTTTGGAAAGGTCTTTTGCAGTGTTGCAGGCAACTGTTTATCGGGATCATGACCTGCTTGAAGGTTGTGCAATCTTTTCTTGACAGCATTCTCGAGGGCAAACCCTACAAATGGCCTTGCGACATTCGTGGCGAGGCCGCGGCGACAGGTAGGAATGAAGCCTACACGAGATCTTCCAACATTCGTGGCGAGGCTGCGACAACGGATGGGAGCAATTTCCAAGACTTAAAACAGACTACTAATGACCTTCTAGGCATCGTTTATCTCGTTCGACTTAGGCTAAATGGTCGATGCTATTCAAAAATCGGAATTACTCGCCACAACGCAGAAATCCGGTACGCTTCACACAAGGCTGACCTAGAGATCGTCGACGAGTGGCGAGTCCCTGACATTAAGATTGCGAGCTCGATTGAGAGACAAATTTTGTATAAGTTTGCTCGCTATCGCGCAGCCGCGCCGGATTCGATGGAGGGATATACCGAGACATTCGCAATGGAGCATGAATCGGCAATTCGTGACGAAGTTCGGCGATTGGTTCAAGTCTATACTAGTAGAAGCGGAACTGCATCCGCATTGGCGAACATCCTCCAAGCCAATCCTACAGATCGGGACCGCGTTAAGAATGCAATCGGTAGTGGCGGACAAGTGCTGAGGGTTGTTTTTCGAAATGAGGACAACGAGACTACGGCTTGGACTGTGAGGATTGTGTCTCTCAATGGACGCTGGCTTAGAGTTATTGCCCACAACGATCCATCCGAAACGGAAATCTCAATTCCCACGAGCCAAATTGTTCGGGCCGAAGCAAAAGTCGCTGATGACCACCAACCAATTTAAGCACGACTGCCGGTTGACGTTTCTTGACGTTCGACTGGATCCACTGGACGAGCTCTCAGGAGTTATTCACCTATTCACACACCAGGTCGGCAATTACACGTTCTGGCACGCTACGGCTGAAATCGTGGACGGCATCGAGAAGATTCAACCGATGTTCGCGTTGGGCGAGCGGTTTGATATTAAAGTCAAGGTTGACGCCGGCGGCCTGGTTGGACTGGCCAAAATGTTTTTCATTCAAACGGCTGTGCCATCGCGACGTGTTTGAAGATGTTTCGTTTGCCGATGGAACTGGACCGGGCCGCGGCAGGGTTGGTGATGGCAAATGATCGGCCAATTGTCGTTATCAGTGTGCATGCCAAATGCTGTGGATTTGCCGGTAGCGACGAGGACGAAAGACGAATCGAACAGGCTCGACAACTTGTTGGTGAGCTAAAACGGATGCGCGACGGCGCATTCGGCGAATTGGTGAAAAATGCTCCGGTCGTTGTGATTGGCGACTACAACCTAGTTGGTTCTCGGAAACCATTGGACGTACTCAACGAAGCTGGTTTGACCGACGTTGTTTGTCGTGCTGCGGATGGTTCGGCGTTCACATGGAGAGGCCTGAAACCCGACGAGAGCTTTTGGCCAGGCAGACTGGATTTAGTTACCGCAGTTGGCTTTGGTGCGGTCAGCGGTCGCCTGCTGGACACCGGCAGACTGTCCGACGCTGCTAGGCAAGAAATTGGGCTAAATGCGGACGATAGTTCTGCAAGCGACCATCTAACCATGGTGGTCGATTGCCTTCGGTGAAGCTGCGTAATATTCTTTTTAAGAGACTACGAAGGCGTTGAAGCCAAATGAAGAAGCGGAGGTCGTTTTTGCTGACCGGGGGCTGGGACAACATTCGCGTTGACCGATAGCGCGACCATGCGTTCTGCGCGTTTCTTTTTCCTCAAAATTAGAACTTTTGCAGCCGTACACAATTTGTACACAATTTGATCCCGATTACACATTTTCTGGGTGCACTAGCTTGCATTCGAAACGCCGTTTGATACGGTAAAACCCGACTGATTCGGTTCTGTTGAGTCAACGCGATAATTCTGGGGGTGTAGAGGTCGCTGGTTCGAATCCAGTCAGCCCGACTGACAAAAGCTCCGGGAAACACGGTTTTTCCCGGGGCTTTTTTCGTTTCTCGACTTGCCCGAGTGAATCGTCGCTTGCACCTGAGTGGTCGGTAATTGACCCTTGCGGACGGGATTCGTCGGGCACCGTGGGGGGCACCAACTCGGCGATTCCAGTTGCTCTTTGATTTGTCGTCGTTGGTGCCGATGTCAGGCTCGGCAACTTGTTCAGTGCCCCGTGGATGTCCAATAGCTTCGGGTCGGTGTCGACGTTCATCGTCAATCGCAAGTCAGTCTGTTTTTTTAAAGGGGGCAGTGTTACTTCTTCCTGGTTTTGCGATAACAAGGCGCTTCGACTAGTGTAAAAACGACGATCTCTTCACCTGTGAGGGTGCTGATATCGTGGTGCAAGCTCACAGGTTTGGTTCCAGTGATATCCTCAACCACCGCGTCCAACTTGGGTCGGGCTACTTCGATAAGTTGCGATCGAACCTGTTTTAGCAGATCGCGTCCTTTTTCAGCTGGAAGCGTTTTCACCAGGTGCTGCTCGGCCGCAGTTAGCACTCCCTGCAATCGGACTACCAGCAGGTCACCAATCAAATGGGCGCGGATGTCCTTGGGACCCCGCCCCATATATTCCTGCTCGAAATTGGACATTCCTTTGCAGATGGCCGCTTCGATCTCACCCTGTGTATTCATGAACCCGCTCCGTGTTCGACAACCAATTCCGGCACAGCATCGTTGTCGTTAGGCACTTTCCTTGGAACCTGGAAACCTCAGATTTGATTTGGGGTTGGCCATGGCAGGATCGTTCGACTTGAATTGACCTCTTCGGAATGCTTGTGCCAATGCGGACGGAATGCTGGCTTCGGCGAGAATCTTTTCGGCTGTTTGTGCGGTAACATTGGCACTCTGTTCGGCCAGCAAGGCAATTGCTTCGGCACGTCGGCTTTCAGCACTAGCTTGTGCAACGCGAGTATCAGCCTCTGCCCGTTCAGACTGAAGTCGAGCACCGATGTTTCGTCCGACATCGATCATCGAAACGTCAATGGAAACGATTTCGTAGGCCGTGTTGGATTGGATGCCCTCGTTCAAAACCGTTTGGGAAATGCGATTCGGCGAAGCGAGTGCCTCTTTGTGAGAATCCATCGAACCAATCGTGGATACGATTCCCTGTCCGACTCGAGCGATAATCGTTTGCTCGGTCGCACCGCCGATCAACTGATCCAGATTCGTTCGCACGGTGACTCGAACCTGGGTCAGCAACTCAATTCCATTTTTGGCAACGGCACTCAAGCTCGAAGCTGAGTCTGGCGAGTCAGGATCCGGGCAGTCGATCACTTTCGGGAAGATGCTGGTGCGCACAGCTTCGGCTAAATCTCGCCCCGAAAGGTCAATGGCAGCTGCGCGGTCAAAGTCCAGGTCGATTCCAGCACGATGGGCTGCAATGATCGCCAAGATGACGCGATTGACATCGCCTCCAGACAGGTAGTGCGCTTCCAGTGACGCGGTACTCATTCCTCGTTCGCCCGAAATCGTCAACCCGGCCTGGCTGGCCATGACTTGGGCCCTGACAATCTCGGACGGTTTGACTTTGCGCAAACCCATTCCGATCAGGCTGGTCAGAGAAACCTCCGCCCCGGAAAATTTTGCCTGCAGCCAAAGACTGCCATACTGGAACACGAGTAGAACCGCAATCAGCAAACCGATGAATGCAGTCAGGTATCCGGCGTATAAAACCCAATCTGGTACTTCGATCAAGCCGAGCAGGTGTTGCTGGTTCAAGCTTCACCGCCAAGGTCTATCGTGCAGACCTGGAAGCGCATTACAGAAAACGTCATCGGTTCGTTCATTCGTAAAAAATTGCATTGGCATAAGGAACAGGCTTACAACCGTCATCGGTAACGGGAGTGATAACTGTTGCGATTCCTGGTGGTTCGAATCGACACGTTGATCCTTTGCCAATTGTTCAGACGAAATCCTCGCTGACGAAATGGCCCGTTGGTTAATTGTAGGCGAGTCCGGGAGCTGCGAAGCAATAAAACCATCTTTGTTGGATGTTTGTTCGACTTTAATCAGCAAAACGTTTTGTTGGAAAACACGCTGGTTCGGCCACGGTAACTCGGCTTGCGTGACCGGCGTCAACATTATCGAGCAATGTCCATTGACTCCTGTCGGCGGCGGTATAGAGTTCCATGTTGAAGCCTGTGTTGCGCAGTAATTTCACGGCTTCATTCGGAAGACTGAATAGAAGGCAGTCTGCACAGCCAGAAGGCCAAATAGCAAGTAAGCCGACGCAAAGACACACTGTGTTTTTTCGTCGGCTTTTTTTTTGTGCCAACGCTCCCCCAAAACAAGGTTGACCAGATGAAGAATCAAACCGGCTCTGCCGCCACACCCCAATATGTGCTCAAGAGTGGAAGCCAGCCGATCTACCCGACAGTAAACTTCGACGATTCAACAACGAAATGTACTTGTGTCTACGGTTTTTCGGACAAGCCGATCTATGACCAGTTCATCAACAATGCCAGTCAGCTTCTGACTCCTTATCCGCTGGTAAAGGGCTATCTTGCCAATCAAATCGCTGAAGCAGACTCAGCTGAAACCGGCGGTGTCCGCCTGAGCCTGGTAGTTCTCGATGCTACTGACCCGGTCCAATCCGTTGTGTCCGTTGCGACAATGGCGTCGGTTCTCGTTGCGCTACAGGAACAAGCGATGCACACTCCCATTGTGTTTGAGCTGGACTTTGATCTGGCCACTGCCAGCTACCACATAAACAGACGTGATTCCCGAGAGATATTGCCAAACCTGCCAATGCAACTCGTTTGAAAAGCGTGTTTTTTTTTCGCTGTCCTTTCTTTGATGTCGGGATGCCAATCAACTTCGACAGCACTGCTTCTAGCCGACGCGACATAAGCCCAATTGCCAGAAATTTCATTTACCGCCCATTGGGCGACCAGGGACAGCCATGCGTAAAACCATCCGACAAATTATTGGCAAAGACCGCGAACCACCCCTGGTCGATGCAACAAACTCAGTCCGTTTCGCAATCAACTACATGTATGACAATAACGTCGGCGCCGTGATCGTTCTTGCCGGAGGAGATGTCGTCGGAGTCTTCTCAGAAAATGACCTCCTACGACGCGTCCTGCACGAACACCTCGACCCTGATGCGGTCAATGTTCGAGACGTAATGTCGACTCCGTTCTACTGGATTTCTATGGATGAGCGCTATGAAGTTGCCAAAGCGATCATGGTAGACAATGGTCTTAAACACCTGGTAGTGATGGATGAAAAAAGTGGTTTCCAGGGCTTCCTTTCATCGCGAGAGCTTCTGGAGGAAGACCTGTCGGATGCAGGAGAACTCATTGGCAAACTGAACGACGACTACTACCAGCATCATTTCAAACCCCAGAACGCCAAACAACGTCCTCCGACTTGATTCCTGGAAAAGGGTTCCGGGTTCAGATGACGGCCGTAACCCGCTCAAAGAACGAAACGGCGACCGACATCCGTTTAACCAACAACATTTATCTATCTGGAGTGCAAACGATGGGCGACAAAGGCGGAAGCAAAGACAAAGGAAAAAGAGAGAAGCAAAAAAAGGCGAAGCTAAGTCCAAAGGAGAAACGAAAGGCTCAGAAGGAAAAAAAGAACAAATCGAATACGCTGACGAAAGGGGCGAATTGATTCGGAGCCGCTCGACACCACATCTGAAAGCAAAGGACGGTGCGTCGCCATTGCCGGTAAGTGGTCACGCATCACCGCAAGGTAGGGATGGCTTTTATTTTTTGGTCAATCTGATAGACTTCCGACAACTAAGCCATTCTTTTTAAGAAATCGCAGCCCAATGTGGCTCGACTTCATGATCCGTCTGGTTCGGGAAACACTTCCTCGATAGGGCGGAATTCAACGCGTGGCACGGACAGATAAAGAGCTTCTCATTGCAAGCAAATCGTTTGCCTCAGAACATCGTTTGACCAGCTGGTGGTGCCTGTTATCAACATTGGTGATCTTCTGTTTCCTGCTCGCCCTCGCCAGCAGTTCATCGATCCCACTTGCCAGTAGTGTGTCCGCCAGTTTTCTTGCTGGTTTTGTTCTGGTTCGACTGTTCGTGATCTATCACGATTTTTTTCATGGCGCGATCTTGAGGAATTCGCAGTTGGCCTACTGGATCCTGTCTATTTTTGGCTTGATTATTCTGAGCCCGGCATCGGGCTGGAAACACTCTCATGATCATCACCACAAGCATAATTCGAGCGAATTCGGTTTCGAGCTTGGTGGGTTTCCAATCATGACGACGGACACGTATTGGAAAGCAACAGCGTGGGGCCGACTACGTTACCGACTTACTCGTAACCCAGCAGTGATCGTGTTTGGTTATATAACCAGTTTTCTGTTAAGCAAAGTGGTTCTTCGTCTGTTCGGTGACTCAAAAACAGGTTTGGTCGACTTGGCACCGTTGGTTGTTCACTTCGGTCTGATGTTGCTTGTCGGCAGTTGGTCGCTGAAGGCCCTGATGCTTGGAATGTTGTTGCCAATGTTCATTGGGTGCGGGTTTGGGACCTACCTGTTCTACGTGCAACACAATTTCCCCAGCGTGAAGCGAAAAAGCGGAAGCGAATGGAATTATGTTTTTGCAGCTTTACATTCCTCCAGTTTTCTGGAGTTGAGCCCAATCATGAATTGGCTGACTGGGAATATTGGCTATCACCATGTTCACCACCTCAATTCCAAAATTCCATTTTACCGACTTCCAGCGGCCATGAATGGGCTGATCGAATTACAGTCACCACCGACGATAACGCTCGCGCTGGCCGATATCAAAAAGTGTTTGAATCTCAAGTTGTGGGATACCGAGTCTCAAACTTTGGTGACGTTTCGAGAAGCGCAAGCACTTTTGCCGTCAGGCCGAAGTCTTTAACGGTGTCGCGTTTGTGGCGTCAATGGATCACCCTTCGTTTCTCCCCCGCCTGGCTGATTGAGGCCAGTTGAGCGTGTCATTTTCTGGTACGTTGCCTGGTCGATCGATGCGAAACGTCGCTCTCCGAACTCGTGGTACCAGCTGGAACCTTCGAAACGAGGAGAACCGTGTTGGTCCCACACCAGGCTGCATTGAGTGTGCGGCTTGGCATTGCCACGGTGGTCTCGGAAGTCAATCCGCCGAGTACTACCTTCAACAACGGAATGAAAGGATTGGCGTAGTCCAGCTTGCTGCACGGTTGGAAAGCTCGCCTTACCGGAAGCCGTCGTTTGCCAATCAGATTTGCACTCAAACGTGCCTTCCTGCCGGGGGCTCTTGAATCGCCAAGTCTGTTTATCCGACTCTACGAATGCAGGCATGACCAACACATCGTCTTCCTTGCGGAACGTAAACTCCTGCTTTTTGCCGTCGTCAAACGAAAGCAAATCCTTGTTCAAAGTAACCTCAAATGGGCCCTCGATTTGAACCTTGGGCGATTGTCTTGGATTCCGTGACGAATAATTTACTTTCGCCCGGATAAGCCTGTATTTCCCCGAAGTTTTATCAAAATCTATTTTGAGCAGTAGATCCATGCCCGCTCCCGTGACACTGCGTGGCCCGCGAGCGATCCAACAACCAGGTAGGAAATCGCGATCCGTTGCAGTTGTTTGAGGAGGTTCCGTCTGTTGTGCAGTGGCGCGACCAACGAACAGAAATAGCGACACTAGTACCAGGACGAATACTTTCATACGGTATCTCCAGCTGATGAACGGTTTTGCTTTACTCAGCAAGTGGGGAGGAGTCTCGGCTCGCTGGTTGATGGAATTGCTGGCATTGGATTGAGGTGGCGCATAACGGTTGTCCTCCATGTCAGGTGCAAATTGGCAAGTGAAACAAAAAATCAATTCATTGTGTTCACGCGACCTCTGCAAGGCTGCGTTTTCGCCGGACCAAATTGCTGACCACGAAACCGACCAATAACACAACCGACGAACTCGGTTCAGGAACTGCGTTTAGAGCAGCCAGTGCCGCAAAAATCCTGCCGTCGCCAGACTTCGAATTCCATAAATCAGGCTGTTCGTCAGTGTCGTAAGTCCAGTACAAGTACCCGGCGATTTGCTCATCTGACATGGCTGAATGCAGATCCAAGATCGCCGCCAGGGCATCGTCGATGTCGGTGTAATGACTTTCTCGTAAGAAAGCACCGAATTCACCCATTAAAATCGGTTTGGCATTTTCCCCTGTGAGTGCATCTTGAACGAGATCCCATTCCATGCTGGCCAAATCCGATGCCAGATGAAAGTCTTCTCCTTGCCCGGCTGGGTTGGGATACAAATGCACGTCCAAATAGGAGAGGTCTGATTCCGCCAGTGCCGCCAATCGCGCGGGAAAACGTTCCAGCCAACGGTCCGGTGCATTGACTGGAAAGTTGTCGCCGGGTCCTGTTCGATTGACCGCATGAGATGAAAACACGCTTCCGCTGACGAGGGCCTGTTCATCAACCTGCTGAATTCTTCTGACAGCTTCATTCGACGCCATGATCATGCTGGCGTCAGCCAAGGCTTGGCGTTGACTGGCATCGCTCATTAAATAACTGTTGCCGTCCGGTCCCACCACGCTGCCGGTTAATTCACTATAGGGGTAGCGATCGGCGTAAAAACTTAATTCGTTTTGAATCTCGTATGACAAGACGGTACTGGACAGGCCGGCGTTCTTCACGACTTGGGCAACATCAGCGTAATATTGAGCCCGAGCATCAATGAAGCTCCGCAGTTGATAGTATTGGTTTTCTGTCCCCAGACTGGGGTCATTGGAATAAGCAGGGTTGTTCCAAAAGGGTGCGGCGTACCGATTAATAAATGGCACCGCATCAAAGGTGGTGATGACACGAATGTTGTTCGCTTCCGCCCGGCCCAGGAAATCCGTAAAGTTGTTCAGATAGTCGGTGTTGAGTTCCATGGACGACGGGTCCAGCGGGGCGATCCCCCGACCATTGTTCGGATCAATGAAGACACGTACGGTGTTAAAGCCGTTTTGGCTAAGGTCATCGAACATCGTGCTGGCACGTGAGCCGTCATACTCGCCAGGTCGAAACGTGCCATGGTAGCCACCGCTTAAGCGAATGTAATTGAATCCGCGTGGCGTGAACGTCTGTCCGGTAGCCGAATCAACAAAACGTTCCCCATCCACCGCAATTCGATTCTGGGCCTGCGCCCAAGTCGACCCGGCCAGCAACCAGCAAGTCGTCAATAAGGTGAGCAAACCACCGCGCAGGAAAAGCGACCGAGAACTCATAACATTTCCATGATTTTCAAATGGACCGCAGTTTTTTTTGAAGCAGTTATTGTACTTGAGGCTCACCCGGCCAGATAGCTTGCCGCCGTATTTCCGGAGCACGGCAAAAATCCCACACGGCGGTCGATTTCCGCACTTCCATAGCTGTCCGACGCGTCAAGAAACTCGGGCATTCAACGACGTTAGCCGATCACAACTCCTATCACCTCGGTCAACTTGTATTCCTGCGTCGATGCCTGGCCGTCTGCGATGATGCTTGACTTGGCAGCAGATTCTTTCAGCAGCAGTCGTTTGTCGGTGGAGCCCCTTGCCGCTAGCCGGTCTTTAAATCGATAATGGGCGGATGAATCCCAACGCTGAAACACCGGAACTTGATAACGCCCCGGCGGGAGAAATCTCCGTCATCCTCGCAGAAGTCACGGAATTGCTGGAATCCGGCCAGGTCGAGCAGGCTGACCAGCTGATCAATTCGCTCTCTTCGCCGCTCCGTTTGCTCACGCTTTCGCGGATCTCCACTGACCATCGGGGATTGTTGATCGAAGGCGTCCAAACCGAAGAGGCGGCAGATTATCTGCACGACATTCCGGAAGCCCAGGCGCTGCGGCTGCTGGAAAACATTGAACCGGCACGCGCCGCTCTGATTCTGGGTGAGCTTCCCAAGGATGAGCAGGCTGACCTGGTCGGAGAATTATCGGAAGCCTTGCAGCAGTCGATTCTGGCCGAGATGCCGGTCGAGAATGCTACGGAAGTGCGTCAACTGATTACGTACGACGACGAGGAAGCCGGCGGAATCATGCTGGTGGATTATGTCGCGGTCAATCAAAACGAAACCGTCGCTGGCGTGTTGAGAGAGCTGCAGGATAACGCCGACACCTATTCGGACTTCGATGTGCAATACGTCTACGTAACCGACCAACATGAGCGGCTGGTTGGTGTGTTGCGATTGCGCGATCTGGTCATGTCGCCTGGGCGAACGCCGATTTCGAAATTGATGATTCAGCAGCCGTTGTCGATGCAAACCCATGATCGTCTGGTCGAACTGCACAATTTTTTCGTTGAGCATCAATACATCGGCGTGCCGGTGGTTGATAGCGACGAGCGCCTGGTCGGCGTGCTGCGGAAAAGCGATGTGGAAGAGGCGATGGCTGACCATTACGCCGACGACTACCTCAAGTCGCAAGGTATTGTCAATGAAGAATTGCGAACCATGCCGTTGGGGCTACGTTCGCGCCGGCGTTTGGCGTGGCTGAGTATCAACATCCTGTTGAACATTGTCGCGGCCAGCGTGATTGCGGTATTCCAGGATACGCTGGCTCAGGTCATCGCATTGGCCGTGTTTCTGCCGATCATTTCGGACATGAGTGGTTGCAGTGGTAACCAGGCAGTGGCCGTCAGTATGCGAGAACTTTCGCTGGGGCTGGTTCAGCCGGTGGAGGTGCTGCGAGTTTGGTTGAAAGAAATCAGTGTTGGGTTGATCAACGGTTTGGTGCTGGGCTTGCTGATCGCAATGGTGGCGTTCGCGTGGAAAGGTAACCCCTGGCTGGGGATCGTGGTCGGGGTGGCGATGATGGTCAACACCATGATTGCCGTTTCGCTGGGAGGCACCTTGCCGTTGGTGATGCGTCGTTTCAAACTGGACCCGGCGCTGGCATCCGGGCCGATCCTGACGACGGTCACGGATATGTGCGGCTTTTTCCTGGTGCTGGGAACCGCGACCTGGTTTTTGCCCTGGCTGGTTTAAAGCCGACGGACAAGCCTCGTTCCTCGATCACGCTTTTTGAAGTTGCACATCATCCGCCTTTCGCTCCGAGGCTGACATTTAATCGACGGTGGAATTCGATCGAAGCGCA
>CAZJEK010000161.1:12052-12541 GCA_964545005.1 uncultured Pirellulaceae bacterium | reverse complement strand
CGGATGGAAAGATGAACCAGTCTTGTTTCATTTCCCTTGGTCGGCAGCTGCGACGCTGCCAGTTAGTCACACTTGTCCTGGCCCTGACCGGTTTAACGCTGATTCCAGCTCAGGCTGAAGCCCAGGGACGATTTAGAATTTTTGGACCGAGACGGGCAGCCGATGATTCGCTTGAATTGACCCAAAAGGCTGGCCCTTGGCTGATCATGTGCGCGTCATTCGACGGTATCGACGGCCAGCAACAGGCAAAACGCTTGGCCACCGAGTTGCGCAAAGAACACAAAATGAAGGCCTACGTGTTCCACAAAACATTCGATATCGAAAAACAAATCTCAAAACGAGGCTGGGGGTTCCAAGAACCCAACGCCCCGGGCGAACAAAACCTGAGAAGTTCGGAAATGAAGTTGGCCAATGACCCGGTCAAGGATGAATTCGCGGTCCTGGTTGGCGATTTTGATGACTACGAAAGCGTTCAAGCCCAACGAACGC
>CAZJEK010000161.1:5223-12042 GCA_964545005.1 uncultured Pirellulaceae bacterium | reverse complement strand
ACGCTGGAATCGATCAAAGCAATGAATCCCAAATCATTGCAGAGTTTCAGCCGTGAAGTTGGTGACTCAGCGCTGGCTGGTGAACGCCTGCGAGCTCAGTCGGATGCCTTATTTGGGAACCAAGGCGGCAGCTGGGAGACGTTGAGCAATCAAGCATTAAACTCTGCCCGTCCACTACGGTTTGCATTTCTGTTAGCCAACCCGGCGTTACCCGAGGAATACTTCGCGAGCAATCAGATTGACGAGTATGTCATTGGACTCAATCGGTTGCGCGGCCTGAAGTACAGCTTGTTGGACAACCCTGGGCAATACACGATCAAGGTTGCCACTTTTGCCGGCAAAACCTACGTCAATGAAGAGGACATGGAGCGATTGAAGTTTCGCAAGAAAGCTTCCGACGCGATTATCGAATGTGCTAAAAAGGCCGACATTCTGGTCAAGTACCTGCGATCCAAGGGCATCGAAGCGTACCAGTTTCATGATCGCTACGAATCCTATGTATGCGTTGGTAGCTTCGACTGGTATCAGCGTCCCGATGGCGACCGTGTCATCACCAACCCGGATGCACTGAGGGTCGTGCACATGTTTCGGGGCGAGCGACTAGGCAACTCAGCCAACTTCAAAGGATTCAAGTTACCTGGCAAACTGCTTGATGCTGGCGTCACTTGCGACGCCAACCCGTTTGCGATCCAGGTCCCCAAAGTCAACGTGCGACGTTAGTCCCAGGAAAGCAGCATGGCCGATTCGGCCGTAATCGCAACGAAATCTTGAACGTGGGGCGAAAACCTTGCGCCGCGTCACTTGTTCAAGAACCCAAGCCAGTTCTTTTTGGACTTCTTGGGTTCATCGTCGCCCAGGACCGGCGTATCGCCCGACAGTCGTTCGGCCAGCTCGTTAATCGAATGAGTGATCGCTGCTTTGGGCGAACTTTGAATCAACGGAACGCCGTTGTTACGGCAATCGGAAATCGCGCCATAGTTATTGGGAATCCGCCAAAAGATTTCCCGATCGATCGTCTCCTCCGCTTTTTGAGAACTGATCTGGGTCTTATCCAGACCCGAGCGGTTCACGACAACGTGCGTTTTTTCGTTGACTCCGTCGTACGATTCCAACGAGGTCAGCAGACGCACGACGTTTCGCAAACAAGGCAGGTCCAGTTGGGTCAACAACAGAATGTGCTGCGACGCCTCGAGGGCGGCAATGTCCAACCGACTGTAGGATTTTGACAGGTCGATCACCAGGTGAGTGAACGATGCTTTCAACAGTCCCAATACGCGTTTGAAGTCTTCATCGGTAATGCCGCTGGCGTCTTCGATCTGAACAGGGCGGGGCAGCAGGTAAACACCGGTCTCATGCTTGGTCAGTGACTTGCGGAGCAGTGCCAGGTCCAATCGCGAAATGTTCTGAGAGACATCCAGCAAGGTGAAGTCCGGAATCATGTCCAGGAACACATCCGCATCACCCAAGGCCAGGTCCAGATCGATCAACGCGACGCTGCGTTCCGGGTTTTGAGCCAAGGCGACAGCCAGGTTGACGGCCGTCGAGGTGGTTCCAACCCCACCGGAGGAACCGGCAACCGAAATGATTGAACCGGAATTGCTGCGTTTGGTTCCATCTCCACTGGCGGCAACTCGATCGAGAGCTCCCACCAGTTCATCAATCGAAATCGGGGAGTTGAGAAACTCGCGGGCACCGGCACGCATCGCTCGCAGAATCAGCTGTCCTTCGGTTTGGCGACTGACAACAATGATTCCGCAGGTCGGATGGCTACGGGAAATGGCCTCCACCAGGTGCAACGCTTTTTCTTCATCACTGTCGATATCAATGACCGCTACGTCAGGAGTGGTCTGATCGACGATATCGGAAAAGAACTCATAACGGGAACAATCGGCTTCCAGCCAGACCCGCTCCATTCCGATCAGGTACTTCTTCAAATCATCACGAGTAACCTCGTCGGGGTCGCAGATCGAAATTCGAAGGGTACCGCTCATTGGAAATCCGTGGCAGGGAATACGTTAAACAAGGAAGTTCGTCAGGTTTTGGAACAGCATCCGTGATTGCTCTATTATCGGCAAGTTTGGCAAGGGCGAGTGAAGTCTCGCCACTTGCTAACATTGCTGCCGGTTTTCCTATTTAGTCGGGTACGCGAAACCGGAGTTTGTCGATTCTCCCGATGCTGTCGATCGGCTGGCAGTCCTTAGTGCGGAAGAATACCGTTGTCCGTTACTGCCTTGGAAGTAGGGCTGCCGTTGCGACGTCTTGGGCGGAGCTGGAACGGCATTTCCGGGTACGATCGGTGGTTGCAGTTGTCCGGCCGGCGCTTCATGGATCTGGTATGGCTGAAATCCAGGTTGCGTGTTGGCAGGTGCACTGAAGCCATCGTTGACTGGGCAGTCTTCCTGGCACTTGGGAACTTCCACGTGGGCGTCGAGGTAGAACTCGCTGTCCGAAGGACTGACCGAGGTACGACCAACGGCGATTGGCGGCGTTTGACTGGCTTCGACTTCATCGATAAAGCGAGGCGTGATCATGAACACCAATTCGGTTTCATTTTTCTGTTCGCGGTTGCGTCGGAACGGGGCGCCCCAGAAGGGATGATCCATCAATTTTGGAATTCCCTGCTTTTCAACTTCGACGTCTTCGCGGTAGTCACCGGCCAATGCCAGGGTATGTCCGGCCGTGATATCAACACCGGCGTTGACACGTCGAACGCGGAAGCCGGGCACATTGGAAACGCTCGACAGCGAGGCGTCGACTTCCGAAACTTCGGCTCGAACTTCCAGTGTCATTCGGCCGTCACCGTTGACGATTGGAACCAGGTCCAACTTGGTACCGAAGGGTCGGAACTCGATTGAGTTATTACCCAGGCCACTGGCGACTTGAAATGGGATCTCACCACCGGACAGGAATTCTGCTGGGCGACCGTCTTTGGTGACCACGATAGGCTCATCCAGAAGCTTGGCAACGTTGTGACGTTCCAGAGCCTGAATGAAGGCCTGGAAGTTGTTGCCATTTTCAACAACCCCGAAGGTCAGGTTTTGGCCGACGCCGGTGGAAGATCCACCAGACGCGGAAGAGATCAAATCCGAGATACTGGTCACGACATTGAAATTGTCCCCGAAGTATGACCAGTCAACACCGACCGAACGCAATTTGGTTCGCGACACTTCGTAGATCTTGACTTTGATCGCGATGTTTTGCGGCTTGGGAACTTGCAGGCCATTGATTACCGGAGACTGTGGAAAGTAGTCGTTGGCAACGGCCAGGACGTTGGCGATTTTGGAAGAGTCAGAAACGTAACCGCTCAACATCACACTGGTCTGCAAACCAGAAACCTTGATTTGCGATTGAGGAAACTGACGGTCCATCGTGCGTTGCAGAACGCGAACGTCAATACGAACCTCGACCGTCAGGGTCAACGGTTTCCCATTGACATCGACAACTGTCAACTTGGAGACGCCCGGCTTGAGGCCGGTGATCAGCAATTCCGAGGGAGAGATCGGATTGGCGTCAATGATTTCAGGTGTCTGAACCATCAACTTGGGGATCGGGAAGGGGAACGAAATGGGTTGGCTGGCTCCAGCCACCATTTCAATGGTGTCCACCGTACCGTCAATTTCGATGGTCGCGCCATCTTGAGCATAGCTGGTGGTGCAAGTCAGCGTCATGAGCAGCACAACGCATAACCGCAGCTTCTGTCGCATAATCATCCGTGAATCCTCGCGAAAAGGCCTGGCAAGCCGTCTAGTTGGTCTTCCGATCTTCCTTGATCGATTTATGACCGACCGTCAGCGGCCGCAAAATCGGCCGGCTGACGAATAGGGAACAATCCCTGAAAAAGTCGCGTCACGGATAACTTATTCGAACCTATTCACTGCGATATTGATCTTCTTCAATACCGCGGTTATTTTCCATACGGCCGTCAAAGTCACCCTCATCGCGATCTTCGATCGACGGGTCCGCTGGACGAGGGTTATTGATGAACTGCTGGTCCTGTGGAGTCATGCCGACTTGTTGAGGCATGCCGTCGACAAACGTCACTTTGCGGGCTTCGTTGCCGAAGAATACGACCATCGACTGTTGTTTGGGAGGCGGTTGAATGGCGGGAACGCTCACGGGAGCAGGTGCTTCGTTTGACTGACCCGCAAGGTCTTCCTCTTCTTCCAACCGCATGATGTCGGCCAGGCTTTCAACTTCTTCGTCGCCCTCTTCAGCTTCGCCACGCATGTTCAACTTGACGTCGCCGATTTTTTGAACAAAGGCGATTTCTTCAGCCTGTTTTTCGGTAACCAGCAAGCTGACGGTAGCGCTGCCGGACGATTTCTTTTCTTCATCATCCAGAACCGCATTCATGTTTCCATTGATCGCAAACACGCGAATGGCTTTGAGGAATGTTTTCGAAATGGTTTGGTCCCGGCCCGCTTTGTTGCGACGCTTAAACAGTCCGATCACGTCGACTTTGTGGCCTGGGCTAAGTAGGCCGCCGTTGGTGCTTTCGGCCGAAGCTTTCAGGGAGTAAACCTTGAAGCCGGTCGGAATGTTGGTGGTACCGACTTTGTTTTTGTGTGCGATCTGGGATTTGACGATCGGCATTCCGGGTGACAGCGGAGAAACGATCGCTTGATCGACGATATCTTCGAGCGTGCGAGCGGCGTCTTCCGGAATGATCCGCAACGGCCAATTCTCAATCCGCACATTTTCTTCAGTCAACTCAGTTTTGACATTCAGATGCTGTGCGGCCACCAGAACCGGCCCCATTTGCTCAACCGGGTTGGCATTGGCGCTGTTGGTTTTCATGAGCTGACTGATCCCGATTGCGGCCACGAGGCCAAAACCGAGCGAGAGAATCATGAGGATGAAGGATTTCGATTTCATTTGAGTTACCGAGGGGAAGCCTTTCTGGTGTACCGAGCCTGTTGCTCTAAACCACGTATTCCGAAAAGTTTGACAAACCCTCCTGGAATTGGCTGCCCGAGTCCTTGGGCAAGAAAACACTAGGTCGAGAATGCGGCGCAGGTTATGACTACGATTTTTTTTTCGACCACGCCCCAGCTTCGGGGCCATAAAACCGATTTGTGCGGGTGCGGGACCTACATTCGGCAAATTCGTTACTCATCCGGGGGATCAGATCAGCAGTCCCATCCAGCCCAGGTACAACACGGTACCGATCGCCATGGGAATTCCATACGGCAGCAGCCGCATCGATGTTTTTCGTTCAGTGGCCATTTTGGCAAGTTCTTCCGGGTCTCGAACGGTATTGATTTCGTTGAGAATGAAGAAGAACTGATTGAAGTGTTTGCGACCTTCGCCAGCCATCAGAATCATGATCACCGACAGGATGGCTCCGACAATGGTTCCCACGCAAAACGAATAGAACACGATAGTGCAGTGCACCCAGGCACCAATCGCAGCCATCATTTTTACGTCGCCGGCCCCCATGCCTCCGATCGCGTAGGCTGGCAACAGAGTCAGCATGCCGACAATGGTTCCGGCCAGGCTCCACATCAAACCGATGTACCAGCCTTCACCTTCCATGCCGTAGTAAACCGAACTCCAAACCCATCCCGCAATGATCATCGGGAAAGTCAACTTGTTGGGGACGCGCAATTCTTTGCCGTCAATATATGCCGCGACAACAGCGAAGATGCTGACGGCCCAATATACCCAGTTATCGGCCATCGATGCCAATATGTCGCTCATTGCAATTCTCCTGCACCCGGTGTTGATTTGTTGTTGGGCGACTCGCCCGCGCGTAATGATCGCAAATGATCAAAACCGCATTGTCAAAACGTAGCTTGCCATTACGGCCAGCATCGTGAAAACAAAGCAAACCATTTCCAGGGCCTGCTCATACGAACCTTGCGAACCTAACCATTCCATTTGACTTTCTCATTGCAAACAGGGATGAATGGATCGAAACGCGACGAATCGGCGAAACCGAACCGATCGGTCCCGGCGCGGAAAAAGCCCGCTTCAGCACTAAGGTGCTGAAGGGGCATTGTTCCGTCGAAGCCAGCGTTATCACTGGCACAGGGCAATGCAGCCCAGACTGAACTAGTTGCTGATGCCAACAGAGTTCAGGTCGGTTGTGATTTGCTGGAAGGCAGTGTTTGCCGTGGTACCAACAGCTTGAATCGCGGTCAAGCAAACGATCACAATCAGGGCAAGCATGATTGCGTACTCAACAGCCGTTGGACCATCTTCCGACTGCATGAACTTTTGGACTTTGGTGATGAATTTCTTCATAGTTTCTTTCCTCCGACGGAATAACCCCGACATGGGGCTGAGCCACTTGGCTCTGACAGGTAATAACGGGCTTGGCTGATCAGCAAACTGCTGTCCTGCTTTCATCAGCTGTCCCACAAATTAAAGCTCCTGTGATAGAAGCCACGGCAGGATGACAGCGACCGGACTGCCTGTACAAAATGGCAATCCAGTCCACCGGAATCGTTATGTCGTGAACACAACTCCCGATTCACAAGAAACCTAAGACACGGTTTACCGGAGTCAAACTTGAAGGGTTAAATAAGCTGGAATTAGTGGGCAAAGTTTACCCAGACGGACGTTTGACCGGCCTTCAGGGTTGGGCTGTGACTGTCGTATCGATCATCGGGCAGCTTGGTGAAGCTGACTACCGTATATCGCCAGCCAGCTCGAATTCGCCATTGGGGATATGGAAATTCAGATCGACCTTGGCGATAATGACGGGATGTGGCCCGATCAACATCCAACCGAACAACTGTTAAAACAAGCCCAGCAAGGTGACGATGCTGCGGTCAACCAACTGATGGATCGTCACCGCAATTCTCTCCGCCAACT
>CAZJEK010000161.1:0-5213 GCA_964545005.1 uncultured Pirellulaceae bacterium | reverse complement strand
GGTTCGCATGCGTCTGGACCAGCGGATTCAGAAACGCGTCGGCGTCAGTGACATCATTCAGGATGTACTGGTCGAAGCAAATCGACGGCTGGAACGATATCTCGACGATCCCGCCATGCCGTTCCATTTATGGCTGCGTCAAATCGCCAGAGACCGGATCATCGATGCCCATCGGCGTCACCGGGTCTCGGCCAAACGCTCAATCGATCGTGAACAGGCGATGGTCGCGCCCCGCGGCTACGACCAGTCATCCATCCACCTGGCGTCGCTATTGGGCGACGAACAGTTAACACCGGCTGCAGCTGCCCTGCAAAAGGAACTGGCCCGGAAAGTCGAAGATGCAATCGATAAACTGGGCGAGAAGGACCGCGAAATTATTGTGATGCGACATTATGAGCATCTCACCAACCAGGAAATCGGTCAGATCCTCGATTTGACCGAGCCCGCCGCCAGCATGCGGTACCTGCGAGCGATTCGCCGCCTGAAGGCTGTGCTCCAGGGTGACGACCAGGAACCGGATTCGGACGACTGATCGTTACCGGTGCTTGTTAGTTCTTTTTCGGGTGACCATGAATCAAACAGACAAAACCGAACTGGACGAACTGCACGAACAGCAATTTGCCACATTGATTACCGATTTTGCTGACCGCGCGATCCAAGGGGAAGATCTGAACCTGGAAGAGGCCTGTCGGCAACATCCGCAATTCGAAGCTGATCTCCGCGAGCTGTGGGGAACGATCGTGATCACCAAGGCGGCTGCCAGCGAGCAACGGGATCTTCCTTTGCCCAGCACCGGCGAACTCTCCATTCCCCGCATCGAACTGCCGTGCCAGTTTGCCGGCTATACGCTGGAAGCCGAAATTGGTCGGGGCGGAATGGGAATCGTGTATCGCGCAGTTCGAAACTCGGATGGCGAGCAGGTTGCCATCAAGATGATCCTGAAAGGAGACTTCGCCAGCGAGGCAGAAAAAAAACGCTTTGACGCCGAAGCCATGGCTGCATCAAAACTCGACCATCCCAACATCATTCCGATTTATGAAGTTGGCGAGCATGATGGGCGGGCATTTTTCTGCATGAAGCTGATCCAGGGACAGTCACTGGCCGAGCGCCTGGTGCGGGGGCCGATGCCCAGTTCGCGGGCGGCCAGCGTGATGCACGATATCTCCAGCGCAATTGCCTACGCCCATACTCAAGGCATCCTGCACCGGGATTTGAAACCGTCCAACATCATGCTGGACGATGACGGCAATGCCTACGTCGCCGATTTTGGGCTGGCGAAAAACTTTGAGGCGCACAACGCCTCGCTGACCAAAACCGGTGCGGTGCTGGGAACGCCATCCTACATGGCACCGGAACAGGCTGGCAGCGACCAGGCACGAGTCAGTGTCTCGACCGACGTGTATTCACTGGGCGCGATCCTGTACCACATCCTCACGGGCCGACCGCCATTCCTGGGTTCCTCGCCTGTGGAAACCGTGATGATGGTCCTGGAAACCGACCCGGTCCCGCCCCGCTCAATCAATGCTCGCGCCGACCGGAAGCTGGATATGATCTGCATGCGCTGTTTGCAGAAACCAGCAGACCTGCGTTACAACTCCGCTGGCGATCTGGCCAAAGACATCGACGCCTATCGCAGCAACCAACCGATCGCAGCCAACGTCGGAAAATTCGGCCAGGTGATTGGAAACATTTTTCGCGAAACACATCACGCGGCGGTACTGGAAAACTGGGGGCTGCTGTGGATGTGGCACAGCATGGTGTTGCTGGTCGCCTGCTTGATCACCGAACTGATGTCCCTCAACGACGTCAACCGCAACGCTTACTGGATGGTATGGACCGTGGGTCTGGGTGCTTGGGCAATCGTGTTCTGGATTCTCCGCCGACGCATGGGACCCGTCACCTTTGTCGAACGCCAAATCGCTCATGTTTGGGCGTCCGCGATGATCTGAGTGATCTTTCTGTTTCCGCTGGAGATCGCACTGGATCTGGATGTACTCAGTCTGGCACCACTGTTGGGTGTGATGGCGGGGATGGTGTTTCTGGTCAAGGCTGGAATGTTATCGGGTTCGTTCTATATTCACGCGGCGGTCATGTTTGCCACGGCCATCTTGATGGCAATCTGGGTCAAGTATGCCATGGGTTTGTTTGGATTCGCCTCGGCCGGCTGTTTCTTCGTTGCCGGCTTAAAATACTATCGCCGCCGCAAACGTCAGCAGGACTCGATGGACGGGTAAAAAACGCTTTCGCCCCGCTATTTCTGGTCTTTGGCGCCCCGCCAGCTACGGTGGACTAAATAAAAACCGCGTTTTTGGTATATTTGAGCGTTGCGTGCTATCACTATTTTGGGGCCGCAACCAATTGCACTTTCGCCGTTGAAAGGATTCGTCGAGAGTCGATACAGAGTCTGACCGGACGCTTTTGGACGCGTTCAAATTGGGACTTGGAGCAACCTTGGAGTCACTCCCCCTGTGAATCTTGAAGAACTATTTCGACCGTTTTCACCGCCGGAAACTAACCTGGTCGAACGACTACGATATTGGGCCGTTGCCATGCCCGATCGCACTGCGTTTCGATACCTCGACGGTGGTGAAGAGGAATCCGATGCGTTGACCTATGCCCAACTGGATACCCGCGCGCGTGCCATCGCGGTTGAACTTCGCAACCGCGGCCTGACTGGCAAAGGCGCCTTGATGCTGTTTCACCCCGGCCTGGAGTTTGTGGCAGCATTTCTGGGTTGCCATTACGCCGGTGTGATTCCGATTCCGGCTTATCCTCCTCGCCGCAATCGCAACATGGGTCGAATCAGCGCCATTTCGGTGGACGCCGATGCCGCCGTCGCGCTCACCACCGACTCCGTTGTGAAACGGTTTGAGGGTGCCTTGGATGGCGCTCCTGGCCTGCAACGTATTCCCTGGCTGGCGACTGAATTGATTTCTGACCAACTGGCAGACGATTGGGTTCGCCCCGACATTCGGCCTGACGACCTGGGATTGATTCAATATACCTCGGGCTCCACCGGTAGCCCCAAAGGTGTGATGCTGACCCACGAAAACATTTTGGCCAACTGTCGCTTGATCTGTCGAGCGTTTCAGATCAAACCGGTCGAAGCCAAGGCTTGCAGCTGGCTACCGGTCTATCACGACATGGGGCTGGTCGGAGGAATCCTAAATCCGTTGTACAGCGGGATCGAAGAGACATTGATGTCTCCAGTCGCCTTTCTGACCCGACCGATCCGTTGGCTGCGCGCGATTTCGCGCTACCAGGCCACTGCCAGCGGTGGGCCCAATTTTGCCTACGCCTGGTGCACGATGAAAATCAAACCCGAGGACTGTGAAGGACTCGACCTTTCCAGCTGGGAAGTTGCCTTCAACGGTGCGGAGCCGGTTCGAGCCGATGTAATGCGGCAGTTCGCCGACAAGTTTGAACCTTTCGGTTTCAATTACCGTTCGTTTTATCCCTGCTACGGAATGGCGGAGACCACGCTAATCGTTACCGGTGGTAGCAAAACGGAAGAACCGGTGGTGCGGTGGTTCGACAAAGATGAACTCGTGCAACATCGAGTCGTACCGGTTGATGCTGACAACGAAAAAGCAAAAGCCCTGGTCGGTTGCGGCCAGGTACTGGAAGAAGAAGAGGTCCTGATCGTCCATCCCGAAACAGGGCGGCCCATTTCCGATGATCAGATTGGCGAAATCTGGATCAGCAGCCCCAGCGCTGGTAAAGGCTATTGGCAGCGGGAAGCCGAATCGGAAGAAACCTTCTACGCCCGATTGAAGCCAGACAACGGCAAACGCTACGTCCGCTCCGGTGATCTCGGATTCATGGACGATGGCGAGCTGTTTGTTACCGGACGCTTGAAAGACATGATCATCGTGCGAGGTGTCAATCGCTATCCCCAGGATATCGAAGCCACTGTCGAACAATGCCATCCGTTGACTCGTTCGGGGGGCGCTGCCGCCTTTGCCGTCGCCCGTTGGGATCGTGAGCACCTGGTGGTGATGTGCGAAATCGAACGCGGTCAAGTAAATACCGACAAACAGGAAGTGATCGATGCGATTCGCGTCGCCGTCGCCGACGAGCACGATTTACCTCCCGACGCCGTGGTGCTGGTCAGGGCTTACAGCGTCCCGAAAACGTCGTCTGGAAAAGTCCAACGGCACGCCTGCAAAAACAACTTCGAAAATAATGCCGACGAATTCGTGATTGCCAGGTGGTGCGCCTGGGAAGATACGGAAGAACCTGCCGCCAAGCCCGCTCAGGCTCCCGAAGTTCCAACCGAAATTTTGGAATTGGAAGATGATCAATTGTCTCCGACGGTGGTTAATGCGGTGATCCACTTCGTCAAACAGGTTGGTGAAGATCGAGCCAAAGACGTTTCGCTAAACACCAACATTGTCCATCTGGGACTGGACTCCCTGGAACGACTGGACGTTGCCGAAAGCCTGCAAACGATGTTCGGTGGACGCCTGCCCGACGATGTGCTGCAGGAGATTGAAACCGTCCGCGATGTCGCACTGGCCATTCAGGAACACGTTGGCACCGAACCGGTCAATGGAACACTGGGCACGAATCAGTCGACCGGAAAATTCAAAGGGCCCGTACCTGATTCCTATTATGTGTTGGAGAAAATGCCCGAGTTCCTGCGTCTGCAAAGCATGCAGCAGGACATCGAAAACACCGGCATTCGAAATCCATTTTTCAGTGTTCACCAGGGCCGAATCAGCGACACGACTCGGATTGATGGTCGGGAATTGATTTCCTACGCCAGCTACAACTATCTGGGATTGTCGGGGCACCCCGACGTCAACGCCGCTGCCAAAGCTGCCATTGATGAATTCGGCACCAGCGTATCAGCCAGTCGAATTGTGTCTGGTGAGAAAACGATCCACAAGCAATTCGAATCGGAGTTGGCTGATTTCCTGGGCGTCGAAGATATCATGACTTTTGCCGGGGGGCATGCTTGTAACGAATCGGTGATCGGCCACATCGTTGGCCCAGGTGATCTGATCATTCACGACAGTTTTGCTCATAACAGTATCGTCCAGGGGGCTGAATTGTCGGGGGCCCGTCGCCGTCCGTTTGAGCACAACAACTGGCAGGAACTGAACCGGATTCTCAAGATCGTTCGCAACGAATACCGCCGCGTGCTGATTGCTATCGAAGGCCTGTACAGCATGGATGGCGACTACCCCGAGTTGCAACGTTTCGTTGAC
>CAZJEK010000160.1:0-12674 GCA_964545005.1 uncultured Pirellulaceae bacterium | reverse complement strand
CAAGAACACGAAATTCGATTGTAGTGCGCGTCTGAGAGCAGGTCTCAATCATATGATTGCTCGATTGCCGATCTTGAAGTTGTTTTTCTTTCGCATAAGGGTGAAGCGATGGTAGCATACGTTAAAACTACTTGTCACTCACATGGACTCGAAAAACACCCGCCATTTCTTCTCGGACGTCGACCAGCTTGTTGAACGGACGCCGCTCGACCTGGTGCTGCAACACTATGGGTTGCCGCTGTGCGATTCCAACGCACGCGAATACCGCATGAAGTGCGCCTTCAATGAAACCTGCAGCGAATTACAATATGGCAATCTGGCCGTCAAGCTGGATGTTGCGAAACAGATCTACTGCCATAGCTGTTCCGTCCGAGGGAATCTGCTCACTCTGATTCACGGCTTGGAAAACCACCGAGCACCTGAAGGCGGGCGTTTGCGAGGCCAGGAGTTTAAAGCTGCTGTCGTCAAGCTCCGGGAAATCAACGGAATGGTCGACTCCCCCACTCCCGTAGCGGCCAAAAAGCCAGATGCCAAATCCAAACAAGTAGCCTCCCATGAAGTGGTCGCCAACGTGAAACCGCCGTCTTTCAACGTGAACTTGCCGATGCATCGACACGAGAAGGAAGCCGCCCGTGCCCTCGCAGACCTCCACACCGACTTGTTAACTGATCTCGCGTTGATGAGCCCTGACGCATCTGCCTATCTGCTAAAACGCAAACAGTGGCTTACGCCTGAGCTCATGCAAAAATGGGGGGTCGGTTGGATTCCAGGCAACGGTCGATCCCTATTCCGCAAATATTACATTACTTATACGCATCGGAATACTCGGGGCGATGTGGTTTCTTATTCCGGTCGAGACTTGAACTTCGAAGCCAAATGGGAAAAGTGGCTGCAGGCTGGCAAACCGGATGGCAAGAAACCCAACAAGCATCGATTTGTTTCCGGTTTCAAACGAGGTTCAGAGTTGTACGGAGGTCATGTCTCCCGGCTCGACGACCCCGTGATTGGCGAGTCCTTGCAACGCATTGGCCTGATCGTTGTAGAAGGGATGAACGACGTAATTCGTCTCGATGCAATGGGGATCTGCGCGGTTGGGTTATGCAGTAACCAAGCGACCAATCAACAAATTGAAATGCTAACCAAATTTGCCAGCCGAGTTGCGAATAATCAAATCGTGCTTCTCCCAGATTCTGACTCGGAAGGTGAAGCTGGTTTTAAAGATTTACTTTGGGAACTGCAGAAACGCGATGTGACTACAAACGTTGCTTTTGTCCCTCCAGAAATGGGTACTCAGCCCGAAGACCTCAAAGGACCACTACCGCAATGGGTGTGAACGCCATCTGGCACATGTAGGTTGTCGGTTGTCGCGACAGCAGTTTGGTTACGGGCATAGCGAAGGATTTAAACGAACGCATCGTTTCTCACAATTCATGAAAAAGAGCCAAGTACGCGCGTGGCCGAGGCCCAGTTGGGTTGAATTACGATGAACAATTGGCGTCAAAACGAGCTGCTCTGCAGCGCGAGGCGACAATCAAATCGCTCACGAAAGCTCAAAAAGAATCCTGCTGAAAGGAACATGAGTAATTTGCTGGTGCCGACGCTGGCTTCGCCAGCGTTGAGGGGCGGTTCCGCCGTGGTGAAGTGGGGTGCGGCGGGGATGTCGAGGACAAAGTGAGGCACGAACGGAGTCCGCGACCCGGGCGGGGCGCCGCATTCCATGCGATCAGTCGAAACCGCCCGGGTCGCGGACGAAGGACGTCGACATCCCCGCCCTCGTCTTGGAGCTCATTCGGCTTTCCCAAGCCGATAACGGTATCGTTCCAGCGATCCGTAGAGTGATCTGTTGCATGATCCGTTAACAGGTCAACTTCCAAGTCATGATCCAGGCGGATTTTATGGGCGACTGATAATTTTGGCGTTGATGCTTGAGACCCGTTGGCTATCTGTTTGTTCTACCCCGTTGGAAGCACCGAATACATTTCGCTCGAGTTCTTCCAGAACTTGGCTGTGCGGATTTTCTGTTTCGGGCGATTGGCGACGAATGATGTTGCTGAGTCGCTCCCCTGTCACCCGGTTCGATGCATTCTCAATCCACGCTTTTCGAGTATCCATTGAAGCTGCCGCCCAAACCGCAAGAAGTTCTTTTTTGCGTTCCAGGCGAACTCTTTTGCTTTCGGTTGCTACGCGATCGGCTTCCTGAAGCTTTTTCGTGGCGAGGCTGAGTTGATCGCGTTTCTTGGCGATCTTCTCTTTGTGGAGAATTTTCTCGGGTGCCTTCCAATCGTGTTCGATCGCTCGGCGAAGCATTGCGGTTTTGTTTTTCGGATTGCGGGCGTCGATCCAGTCCAGTTGTCTTTTAACGACTTCGACTCCGCTTTTTCGTAGCAGGTTGCCTGCAGAATGCCGATCGAAGCCAGCTTTGATCAATGACTCAAAAATCCCATTTAAATCAACAACAGCCTGTTGTTTGAAAGTGTTGTTTGAATTTGTCTTTTCTATACTGGTTCCCTTTTTGAACCGGTCGCCTGGTTCCCTTTTTGAACCGGTGCTGGTTCCCTTTTTGAACTGGTCAGTTGCTGGTTCCCATTTTGAACTGGTGTCGATTGGATCGGCTTGCCCTTGCCAACGAATGGCGTATGTGGCCGGAGCCTGTTCGTTTGCTATGGGTGAAAAATTCCCGTCTTTAACTCGTGCGATGAATCCAGCTTGTTGAGCGTGTCGAATGGCTCCTACGATCGCCTCGCGTTTGCTAACAGCGGTGTACCTTTGGATGTACGAGCAGGACAATGGAGTCACTGAGCGACGCCCACCAAACTGATTCTGATACCCGACCGTATGACGAATGACCGCTCCAACAACTTTGGTGACGGCCAGCGTCTCTTTCGGAATGATCTGATCGAAGAATGCGTTCGGCACCGGCGAGCGATGGCCCTCGCCCGAATAGAATCCATCGAAGTCTTCTAACGAATTGGCGTACTGATCCGACGTGCTCCACTTTAGCGTGTATTCCGCTGATTGTCCGACCAGCCCGCGTTGGTCGGGACGGGCCGAAGTGTGACAGTCCAGGAACCCCATGGCAACCGCACGTTGCAATGCTTCGGCGATCGCTCCCCTACTAACACCCGCTTTGCGAATCAGATTGTTGTAGGAGACCTTGACAGTCTGTTGTACGGGCTCACCATTTTCATCAAGCCAACCGAGGGTTTGCCGGATCATGTAAGCAACGATCCGGACCATCCCTCGCGAGTTGCTCTTGAGGCAAATGTCGAAAAACTGGTTGGGGCAAAAGACGTAGTTGGAGTAGATCGGTTCAAACCCTTTGAAGCTGCTTGAAAGTGACGCTTGATTCTCAGCGTTATTGTCAGAAGCCGAAGGGTTGACGGCTTGTTGGTTCATTTGCGTGAGAAGAGCGGCTTATTGAATCGCTGCCACAACGAGTCTTTTTGATCCTTCCGTTTCGAACTTGAGCCGTCACTCTCCTGCTTTGAAGAAGGTTCGACAGTAACCGCGTCTTCAGTTTTATGGGCCGGTCGATTTTTTCCCTCGGTGAGCAGAACCAGTTTTTCGGTTGTCTGCTGAAGAAGAATGTTTGTCTCGCGATCGCGTTCCTGAAACTGGGCGATCTGCCTATTCTTCTCATCTAGCTCGGTTTTGAGCATTCCAATCGTCTGTTGTAAAAGATCGATTGCTGGCGATTGATTCTCTTCGACCGGAGTTTCTTTTGCAGGAGCCCCCTCTTGCTTGAACTCTCGATCCAGAAGTTCAACGCTGATCCGCCACGAGAACGGATGGTTGTTTTTGTGGAACTCGGCAACTTCAGTTGCTGACGGTTTGATCAGATGCCGATCCGGATGATTTTCGGGTTTCGTGATTCCCTCTACGAATCGGCGGAGGGTACTCCGAGATTTGCCGATGTGTTTTTCTGCCTTGGAAAGACTGAGAAATTGTTGTTCCATATGAGAGTGGGGGATTGAGCTCGCTCAGTTTAGGACGCGCTGAACGCGTCAGCAAGCAAATTCACTTGCCAAGTTCATGAACATGTCGTGAACGCGCTATTCGCATGCTCAGCCAGAAAAGAACACAAAATTTGCTCGCCGTCGCACACGCTCATGACACGCCATGGCTATGCTCAGCGAAATTCGGCTCGCCAGCCTGAGCATGTTCAGCGTGAACAAGTCTTGTGTACATGAGCTTGCAGAGAGCGTGACAATTGCCCGGCAATGAGCAGGTCACACCAACTCGAGATGAGCAGGCGTTTATCCCTTGAACAAGCGTACGAATCGTTGACGCGCTCAAATGGACGCGCCTGAGACGCGCTAAAGAGCGTGTGTTTGAACGGCTCAAGTGAGCGAGCGAATGGGCTCGTCGAACGGGCCACGCTCGGAATCGTTCATGTTGATTGGGCAGGGGAGGCGTTGAAAGTACATTCGATCTAAACGCATACTACAGCGCGGCGACCTGATTGCCACCCGATTTGAGTTGCCTACTCCAGAATCTCCTCGAGGCAGTCTTCAATGCATTCGACAACGAATTCCCAGGACAGATGATTTTCAAATCGGTGTGAAAAATGCTCCATTTCATCCGAAGTTAACTCACGATTGTGAAAACGTTCCGCGAGTATCTGGACTTCGCGTTGGCTGATTGTAAATACGAACGCTGTTTCCGATTCTGGACTTGAGGATTGGTTTGACATAAGGAGGAGGGGATTAACAAAAAGACGTAAAGTCGCCTGATTTGCAACGTCCAGTCGAGCGGTGTCCAAATGCAGAGCCTGAAAGGAAGCATTTGACACGAAAGCGGGCTGGGCGTTTGAATATGGCGAACGAAACGGATTTTGATCCCTTCTCCGTACAACGAATGAGCCCAAGTCCCGAAAACGCAAAAAACCCGCGGCCGCCTTGAAAAGCAGCCACGGATTTTGAGTTTATTAGGCGATCAATAAAACGTTCTTATTCAATCGGTTTTGCGACAAGCAGTTTGTAATTTGGGTGTTCATCTGGCAAACACGCCTTAACGTATCCCGCATCGATTCCAAAAACCAAAGTCAAATCTGGTTCCAAGATTTGGAACAGCTGAACGTAGTCGAGTCCCTTGTGAAGGACCGCCAAGGCTTGCAATCGGCTTAGACATTCCCACGCCAGCTTCTCACCGAACTTGTCTTTCACCCCTTGTGTAATCAGGAATGGTCGTTCTTCACTGGTCAAAAATCGATGACTGGAACTTGGACATTCAAAATCCATTTCCTGCATAAAATAAAGAACTTTTACTGACATGCCGGACGGTAGCTCGCCATGAAATGACTTAAGCGTGTTTACAAAGATAGAGCCAGTGGCCGATGATGAGCGACCGTTTGTTGGTACGGTCGAACCATTGGTTGAAGATCCCATGGAGATTGGGGAAAGAATTAAGAATCGCCTTCGCGTTGGGTTGCGAAGTGCAGCAAGTGCCTAATGAGCCGAGAGTCGACCAGTCAAGATCGCGAGAGGGGAGTGGCGCCCCGGTTTGAGTCTTGTCCGCAGTGGCAAGCCAAACCGTTGGGTGTGCCACGCGTCGAGCTGTTCTTGACGGTTGAACCGGCGAATTACAATGAAGCGGCACCGAGCAAACCACTGCATGCAAGCGTATCCGCTGATTTGGCGTCGCTTTTGGCGTCACCGGGCAGACTGAATCGCAAAACTCTCGGGTTTCAGCACGGTTTTCAAGTCCAATACCGTACTTCGATTTTTCGCAAAAATCCGAGAGTTTTTGCAATTTCAAAATCGAATTAAAAAGTTCGAGTCCGAAATCGCCCAGCTACAACTTTTACATTCGCGTCTGATCTGGAGTCGCATTCCTAGAAAGTCCAGGAATCGTTCGGAACTATGCATCAAGTTCTGGTCCCGCCTCGCCCAAAACCCATCGGTTCTGCGGATGATCTTAGATTAGTAACCTCCGACAGTACTCAACGCATTGCAAACTACTTAGCAGCTCGAAGTAAGCGGAGGCCGTTAAAGATTACAAGTAGTGAAGCACCCATGTCGGCGGCGATTGCGGCCCAGAGGGATGCGAAGCCGGCGAATGTTAGTGCGACAAAAAAGACTTTGACTGCCAACGAGAAAAAGATGTTTTGTCGAATGATGGAAACTGTGCGACGCGAATGGTGAATCAGCCAAGGCAGCTTGGAAAGGTCGTCGGACATCAAGGCGATATCGGCGGTTTCGATGGCAGCATCACTTCCGGCGGCTCCCATCGCGATACCCAAAGTTGCTCTGCCCAATGCGGGTGCATCATTTACACCATCTCCAACCATTGCAACCTGATCGTATTTTTCTACGAGCGTTTCGACGGCTGCAACCTTATCCGCTGGCAAAAGCTCGGCGTGAACTTCGTCAATTCCTGCCTCGCCTGCGATGGCGTCGGCGGTTCCCTGGTTGTCGCCTGTTAGCATAACGAGGTGTTTGATTCCCGCGTCCCGTAGCTGGTCGAGAGTTTCAGAAGCGGAGGGTCTGAGCTGGTCTGCCAACGTAATGTATCCGCAAACATGTGTGTCATTGCCGACAACCACGACCGAGCGTCCCGCATCCTGCATGGCTTTAAGCTGTGTGTGCACTTCCGGTGTTTCTTGTCCGCGTTCCTCCAAATACCGATGCGACCCAAGCCAATAGGGCTTGCCATTAAATGTTCCTGTTGCACCCTTGCCCTGAAGTATTTCAAAACTGTCGGCTTGGGGAATCGTGACGCCTCGCCGATGGGCTTCAAAAAGAATGGCCTTTGCCAACGGATGGTTGCTGTGCGATTCAAGAGCCGCAACTCGTTCCAAAAGCTCGGTGTCATCGTGCCCGCTCAGCGGAACCACCTCGACGACGGCCGGTTTGCCTTCGGTTAACGTGCCCGTCTTGTCCATCGCGATTGCGTTTAGTGTTGCAGGTGCTTCGATGAAAACGCCCCCTTTGATCAAGACACCGTTGCGGGCAGCTGCAGCCAATCCGGCAACAACGCTGACCGGCGTCGAGATGACCAAGGCACATGGGCACGCGATTACTAGCAAAACCAGAGAACGGTAGAGCCAGTCCGACCACTGGCCACCAAACAGCAAAGGTGGGACCACTAGAATCGTCAGTGCCAGTGCCATGATTGCGGGCGTGTAAACACGAGCGAACTTCTCGACCCATTTTTCAGATGGAGCCCGTCGCGACTGGGCCTCGCCCACCATTCGAATGATGCTCGCGAGGGTCGTACCAGTGGCCAGTTTGGTGCACTCTACCTCCAGAACGCCGTCACCGTTGATTGTCCCTGCAAAAAGTTCCGAGCCCGGTCGTTTTTCTACTGGAACGCTTTCGCCGGTAATTGGTGCCTGATTTACATCGCTGTTTCCTTCAGTGACGATTCCGTCCAGAGGAATTTTTTCCGCTGGGCGCACGACGAAGATATCGCCAACTGCGACATCATCTGGTGATACCTCTTTCATTGATCCATCGTCGGATCGGATACGAGCAACAGGTGGAGTCAGGTCCATCAATGCAGCGATCGCGCGTCTCGCCCTGCCGACGCTCCATGATTCAAGCAAAAGCGAAACAGAAAACAAGAAAGCGACTGTAGCCGCCTCGAACCATTCACCAATTGCTGCTGCTCCAATGACCGCGATCGTCATCAGCAGATTCATATCAGGTCGCAAACTGATTGCCGATTGCCAGGCTTTGGGAATCACGAGCCAAATGCCGGAAAGAATGGCGGCGAGGTAGAAGGCGATGGCTAGCGGCGGCACACTATGCGCTACCCCCATTCCTTCAGCCCCTAATGCTGGCAACAATCCACCGGCGGTCCAGACGTGGATGCAGAATCCAAGGAGTCCGCAAATACCACTAACCGCCGTGAGGATTGTTCGTCCGTACCGCTCCCAGAAGTTTGCTGTCGTTTCTTCCGTGTAATCTTCCCAGACTTCCGCCTTCATCCCGGTGCGATTCACTGCTTCCATGATCACGTCTGCCGAGATTTGCGATTCACCCGGCTGCACGATCATCTTCGCATTCAGGATATCGAACGACAGCTGATCTTCTGACGGAACCAATGAACCCAGTTCGCGCTTAAGGATCGCGATTTCCTCGGCGCAGTCCATGCCGTGAATGCGAAACTCCAGGAAAGTTGGATTCATTGTTATTCGATCGCCGCAGGTGGTTTTTTCCCGTATTTTGCTTCGTATAGCTTGACATATTTCTCGGCCAACGACGGATCACACTTGAAACATTGCGACTTGGCACGGCTGTGTTCCTCGCACCAATCACCTTTTTCTTTACACTCCTTGGCATATGACGCACTGCACATGCTGCACTCTTCTTCCGGAATTGCGTGCTCAACACACCACCACCCACTATGGGTTGGGTCAGCAACGGTGGTTGAAGTCGATTCACCACTATCGTTGTCCGCTGCAGGTTGGTCGCCAGCGCAGCCAACCATCATCAGGCAAGCGGCCAAGAAAAGACCCGCGAAAGCAAAAGTCGAAATAGTCTTCATTAGATTCTCCTAGAAAAAATTAAATGGTTATTCTGTCAATCAACGGACGTAAGAACTGGATCTTGGTGTAGATCACTAACTTGTCCGTTTTCGTCCTCAAGAGTGCTCGACAAACGGCTGTCATTCATCGCATCTCCTGTGACACCAGCAAAAACGCTGTAAAGAACACGAAGTACTAATAGCGACATGATCATCGCGCTGATGACGCCGCCAATCACCACTGTGGCCAAAGGCCGCTGGACTTCGGCACCAATTCCGGTGTTAGTCGCCATGGGCAGAAAGCCAACGGCAGCGACCAAAGTGGTCATCAAAACCGGTCGCAAGCGAGTCATTGCCGCTTGCTCCACGGCTTTTTCCAGTCCCATTCCCAACCGCCGAAACCTTCGAATAGTCGTGACCAGCAACATGTCGTCCAAAACGGCGACGCCGGACAATGCGACAAAGCCAATCGCGGCAGAGATCGAAAAAGGCATATCGCGAATCCAAAGCGCAATGATGCCTCCCGTCCACGCAAATGGAATGCCTGTTAATACACGAAAGGTGTCAACGAAGTTGTGGTAGGTCATGTACAACAAAATCAGGATTAGTGTGATGGCCATCGGGACGATGAACATCAACCGTTGACGAGCGCTCTGGTAGTGTTCAAATTGCCCGCCCCATTCCAGATGGTATCGTCCGTCTGGCAACTGAACCTCGGCGTCGATGCGCCGTTGGGCCTCCGCAACAAAGCTACCCATGTCGCGACCTCGAATGTTGGTTGAGATCGTGATGCGACGATATCCCCACTCCCTTGTTATGGTTGACGGACCTTCGGTCGATTTAATTTCTGCCAATCGAGAAAGCGGAATTCGTTGTCCATCGGGCGTATTGATTTCAATGTTGCCAATAGACTCAGGTGTTTCGCGGATGGTCTCTGGCAACCTGACCACAAGCGGGAACCGCAATTGGTCTTCGTAGACTTCACCAAGCTGATAACTGCCCAACGACTCAACCAGATTCAATACTTCGGTCGCCGAAACTCCGTAACGTGCGATTTCGTCCTGTTTAATTTTCACTTGTAACACGGGTTGGCCGGTGATCTGTTCGACGTTGATATCGGCACTGCCATCTATGGAACGCAGCACTCGTTCAATTTCGCCAGCCTTGTCGACGAGTACATCGAAATCATCACCAAACAATTTGACTGCAACATCGCTGCGAATCCCACTGATCATTTCGTTCAATCGCATTTCGATCGGCTGGGTCATGGCGATCTTTTGACCCGGTATCTCGCGTAAGACTTTCTGGATTTCAACTGTCAGCTCATTTTGCGTAGTAGCCTTCGACCACTTTGAGCGCGGTGTTAATGTGATGAACAGGTCCGTCAGTTCGATTCCCATGGGATCGGTGGCAACTTCGGCACTTCCGATGCGACTCCAGACGTGTTCCACTTCGTCAGGAAAGTTTTTCCGAATCGTTCGTTCCATTTCTGTATTCAGCCGAATTGACTCATCGAGGTCCGTACCCGCAAGTCGCACGACATTGATTGCCAAGGCACCTTCGGAGAGTTTTGGTACGAATTCAGATCCAAGATTGGGGGCAATGACGCCAAAGGCAAATGCGAGGACACCAACGGCGAATAACACGACCGCTGTTTTCTGGTGCATGGTGAAGTGGAGAATGGGCCTGTACACCCATTTGATTCCGCGAATGAGTAAAGGCTCCCGTTCTTGCATCTTGCTTGGCAGGAAGTAGCTGGCCAACACAGGCATCAGGGTCACCGAGAGCAGCATCGAGCCGGCCAAGGCGAAAATCACCGTCAAAGCCATTGGCCGAAACAGCTTTCCTTCCACACCCGCGAGAGTCAGGATCGGAATATAAACGATCATGATGATCAGTTCGCCAAACATGGTCGGCTTTCGAACTTCGATGGCGGCATCGCGAACAACGTCAAGTTTCGTTTGCCCTTGGGGAATGCCGTGCGAAATCCTCCGCGCGCAGTTTTCCACCATCACCACAGAACTATCGACAACCAAACCAAAGTCGATTGCCCCCAGGCTTAACAGGCTGGCGGCAATGCCTACCTGAAGCATTCCAGAAAATGCGAAGAGCATCGAAAGTGGAATCGCCAGCGCCACAATCAATCCCGCTCGGAGATTGCCAAGGAAGATGAACAAGACAGCGACAACCAGCAGACCGCCTTCAAACAAGTTTTTCTTGACTGTCTCAATAACCGTATCGACAAGTTGTGTACGATCGTAAACGGTTGCAACTTCGACGCCAGGAGGCAGCGTTGATTTGATTTCCTCCATCTTCTGTTTCAAATCATTGGTTACTTCGTGCGGATTCTCACCCATCAACATAAAGCCCAAGCCGTAAACCACTTCGCCTTGACCGTCCGCTGTGACAGCACCTCGACGAATCTCATGACCGATTTCCACATCAGCAACGTCGCCGACTCGAATTGGCGAACCGTCAACAGCCTCGATCACAATGTTTTTGATTTGCTTAATATTTACCGTGCGGCCGATTCCATGTACTAACAACATTTCCGCGTTGCGTGTGATGTTTCCTCCGCCGACGTTGCGGTTGTTTTCACGAACGGCTGTGACAACCTGCTCGAATGTCAAGTTGTGTTTGATAAGGCGGGCTGGGTCGATCCGCACCTGATATTGTTTTTCAAAGCCGCCCCAGCTGTTGACTTCGGCCGTGCCGCGAACTGTTCGTAGTTGTGGTTTGATTACCCAGTCGTGGACAGTTCGCAATCGCGTCAATTCTTCGATTTGACGTTCGCGCGGCAATTTGGAAATGTCGACATCTTCAAGGCGTACGATGTAATGGAAAACTTCGCCAAGTCCTGTTGATACCGGGCCCATCCGCGGACGCTCGATGCCTTCAGGCAATTCGACTGTTGACAACCGCTCACCCACTAATTGGCGGGCAAAATAAATATCCGTACCGTCTTCAAACGTTACGACGACCTGGGACATCCCGAATTTGGAGATGGAGCGAAGCTTTTCCAAACCAGGCAGTCCGCTGATTACCTGTTCAATCGGAAAGGTAATCTGGCGTTCGGCTTCCTCCGGCGAAAGAGATGGAGCCGTCGTATTGATCTGCACCATCACCGGTGTCGTGTCTGGAAACGCATCAATATTGATGTATTGGAGGGAATACGTGCCGATGCCCACGACCGCTGCAACGGCGCATAGTACAACCAATCGGTTGCGAAGCGAGAAATCAATTATCCAGTTGAGCATCTGACCGTTACGTTTTGGACAGGAATTTGCCGTAAAAAGCCTTGGGTTCAAACTGAACCGTTAGTGCTCGCATAGTCAGCCGGCGCCCAAGTTGCCTTTCAACAATTCCGCCCGAAGAACGCCACTCCCTTTGGTCACAATCACTTCACCAGGTAACAGGCCGGCTAATATTTCTGTATGGCCGTTCAATACAGCACCCGGTCGGATGCTGCGTGTGTGAAACACCTTGTAGGAATCTTCGTTGAAGTAATCCTTATCGCGAACAAATGCCACATGACAACATCCTTCCCAGTGAACCGCTTCATTGGGAACAACAATGGCATTCGGTTCCTCTCGAAGGACAATGTCGCCCGAACCAAACGTTTCGTTGCGAAGTTTTCCGGAATCGTTACTCAACTCCGCACGCACCCGAATCGTCCTGCTTTCGGGGTCTGCTTCCGAGCTAATCCAAGAGATCGTGCCGGTTGTTTCCCGGCTCGTTCCATCTGGGCGAAAAACAACCTTTTGCCCAATCTCAACCCGGTCGGCTTCCTCAGCACGAACATTCAGCAATAGCCACATTTGACTTGTGTCAGCTACCGTGAACATTTTTTCACCGGTTTGCATTACCTCTCCGGCAACTGCACTTCTGGCAACGACAATTCCACGTCTGGGAGCGACGATTGGTATCAGATTGGACGATTCGGAGTAATGGCCTAATTGGCCTTTCACCGCGTCAGTGATACCGATGGATCGAAGCAGATCACGTACTTGTTGAGTACTTCGATTCTGAATATCACGTTCATCGAGCGACAGTCCCAGGTTTGCCAAGGATTGAATCGCATTGGCAACAGCAACTTCCGAAGATCGAACTGATGTTTCGGCTTCTTGAATCTTCTTTTCAGGGATAACCGTGCCGCCAAGCCTGGAAACTCTTTCAAGCGTTTTCTTGTCGAGTTCAAGTTGCAC
>CAZJEK010000159.1:0-12740 GCA_964545005.1 uncultured Pirellulaceae bacterium | reverse complement strand
CAGGTCATCATTTCAGGCGGGATCGACCTATCTTCTGGTCCTCTAGTCGGTGCGGCAGCGATGATCGTGATGTCATTCGCACAGACCGAACTGGTTAACGGCAACCCGAACCCAAAGGCGGTCTTTGGCGACTGGGCTTTTGATCTGCCCGTCATTGCCCCGCTGATCGTAGGGTTGTTGTTCGGCGCGCTGATCGGATCGATAAACGGGTTTTTCATCGCTTTCGCGAAGATCCCACCATTCATCGCGACGCTGGGCATGTTCCTCATCTGCCGCGGAATTTCGCAGTGGTGGACCAAAGGTCAGCCTGTGTCTTTCCCGACCGAAGGGTATGCATGGATTGGCTCGGGAATGATGCCAGTGGTCTGGTTCATCGGCTTGGCGATCCTGCTGCATCTCATCATGCGGTATACGGTTTACGGCAAGCATACCTACGCCATCGGCTCAAACGAAGAAGCCGCGCGGATGTCCGGGATCAATGTGCGCCGCCACAAAATCATGGTTTATATGATCGCCTCTATGCTGGCAGCATTTGCCGCCATCGTATTGAGTTCGAAGAACCTCACCGCGCAGGCCGGTATGGGACAATTCTACGAGCTCTACGCCATTGCAATGGCGGTGATCGGCGGCGTCAGCCTGACCGGTGGCCGTGGATCGATCATTGGGACCGTTCTCGGCGCCATGGTCTTCGGCGTCATCCAGTCCGGATTCACCTATATCAAGCTCGACGCCTTCTATCAGTTGATGGCGATGGGCGCGATCATCATCGGTGCCGTGGTCCTTGACCAATATCGTCAACGGCGCGCTGCGGCGCGAACTTGAGGGAGGAGTACAACATGGCAAGTGATATGCAGACCAATATCTCTGGGCAGGAGGCACCGCATTCCTCAGCCCCTTTGGGCGAAATCATACTCGAAACAAAGGATTTGACCAAACACTACGGCGGCGTGCATGCGCTGGAGGGCGCCAACTTCACCCTTCGCAAAGGCGAACACGTCGCGATCATGGGCGACAACGGCGCCGGTAAATCGACCTTTGTGCGCCAGATTACGGGGGTGGAGGAGCGGACCCGCGGCGAGATCATCTTCGACGGTAAGCCTGTGCACTTTGCCGGCCCTCTCGAAGCTCGCAACGCCGGAATCGAGACGGTCTTTCAGACCTTGGCCCTGGCCGATCAGCTTGATGTTCCTGACAACCTCTTCCTGGGGCGCGAGATCATCAAGTGGAAACTCGGGCCATTCTCGATCCTTGACTACAAAGCAATGCGCCAGCGTACGCTCGACGCGTTGGAAAAAACCGGGGTCAAGATTCCTAACATACGGGGCTCGATCGAGCGGATGTCGGGCGGCCAGCGGCAATGTGTGGCGATTGCACGGACCGCGACGTTCCATTCCAAACTGACGATCATGGACGAGCCGACCGCGGCGCTTGGCGTTCAGGAGACGGCACAGGTTGAAAACATCATCCGTACGCTAAAGGAAGCAGGTGAACCGCTGATCCTCGTCAGCCACAACATGCGCCAAGTCATGGACCTTGTGGACCGCATCGTGGTTTTTCGGCGTGGCCGAATTTGCGCCGACCTCAAGAAGGAGGAAACCAACGGCGAAGACGTTGTCGCGTATATCACGGGCGCCAAGACGCAGGCCGGCTACGAAGACGCGGCCTGAAATCAAAGCAGGCAGCCAGTTGAGAGTGCATTTGAGATGCGGGACGGTCTTTTGGTGAGCAAACGATGAAACTCGGTCTTGTAGGTTTCGGCTTTGGCGGTCGTCGCTTTCACGCGCCTTTCATCAAGGCCGCCAACGGCGTTGATCTGGCCGGTGTCGTGGCCCGGTCACCTGAAACGGTGGCCAACGTCCGGGCCGACTTTCCCGATGTTCCCGTGTTCGCTAGCCTTTCGGACATGATCGCTGCGAAAGTGGTCGATGCAGTTACAATCACGACACCTCCCACAACGCGGGTTTCGCTGGTCCTCGAGGCGATCAAGGCGGGTCTGCATGTCGTCGCAGACAAGCCCTTCGCCTTTCACGCTTCCGACGCCGAAAGGATGGTTCGTGCAGCAGAAGCGCAGCGTGTTGTCATCAGCGCGTTTCAAAATCGCCGCTGGGATTCCGATCTGCGAACGCTTGCCGCAGTGATCCAGAACGGCGATCTGGGCCGAGTGCAACGGGTTCACAACCGGATGGATTTCCCATCACTCGACGGCTTGCTGCCGGGTCCTGAAGGCGGTCTTCTCGGAGATCTCGGAAGCCACATCGTTGACCAGATGTTGTGGCTCTTGGGACCGGCGACCTCGGTCTTCGCGCAGACCGAACAGGGCGACGTTCCAGGCGGCAAAACCGATGTCGGTTTCGTGGTAAACTTGCTTCACGCGAGCGGTGCCAGCAGTCACATCGAAGCCAGCAAAGCGAACCATTTGCACGCGCGCGAGCTCCGCGCCTATGGAGAGTCTGGCGCGTTCGTGGTTAAGGGTGGCGATGCACAGGTCGCTGCGGTCCTGAGCGGCGACCTGCCCGTTGGGGGCCGCCCCGACTGGGGAGCCGAGCCTGAAGACGCCTGGGGGACGCTCTACACGGATGGCAAGGCGCGCCGTGTGCCGTCTGTACCGTCACGGTACACAGACTTTTATGAAGCATTCGCAAGCGCTGTGATGCACGGCGGAACACCACCAGTCCTTCCATCAGATACAATCCACACAGTGGCGGTTCTGGAAGCCGCCCGGGTCAGTGCAACCACGGGCCAAATCGTTGAAATCAAAAGGCCGGTTCGCCCCGCTGCGGTGACTGCTTGCCAAGGAGACAATAAATGACCCTTCGTATCGCAATTCTGGGGGCCGGTCGCATCGGCCAAGTACACGCGCGGGCGGTGTCGTCGACACAGAACGCGCAGTTGATCGCGATTTCCGATCCCATGGCCGAGACCGCAAAACAATTGTCCGATGCCTATGGTTGCGACATCCGTTCTATCGACCAGATCGCAGCCAGCGACGATGTGGATGCGGTCCTGATCTGTACGCCGACCAACACGCATGCCGATCTTATTGAGCAGTTTTCGAAAGCGGGGAAGGCGGTTTTCTGCGAGAAGCCCGTCGATCTGAGCCTCGACCGCGTGATAGAGTGCCTTGAGACCGTCAGGGCAGAGAATGCGACCCTGATGGTCGGTTTCCAGCGCCGCTTCGACCCCGACTTCATGACGTTGAAACGGGCCATTGACGACGGCCGCATCGGCGAAGTTGAAATGATCACCCTGACGAGCCGCGACCCGGGCCCGCCGCCGTACGACTACATCAAGGTCTCCGGCGGGATCTTCCGCGACATGACGATTCACGATTTCGACGTTGCACGCTGGCTCTTGGGCGAGGAGGTCGAGTCTGTGCAGGCCGCGGCTTCGGTCCTGACCGATGAGAAGATCGGCGAGCTCGGCGATTACGACAGCGTCAACGTCATCCTTACAACCGCAAGCGGCAAACAGTGTACCATCACCAACACGCGCCGTGCGACCTATGGTTATGACCAGCGCATTGAAGTTCTGGGATCGAAAGGCTCTGTCTCTGCGGAAAACCACCGCGAGGCAAATATCGAGATTGCCGATGGCACGGGCTATGTCCGGCCCCCGCTTCTAAACTTTTTCATGTCGCGATACGTGAACGCCTACGCCAACGAAATCGCTGCTTTCGTCGATGCGGTGACGAACGGTGGGCTGACTCCGACCACCGGCCATGACGGCATGATGGCATTGGCCCTGGCCGATGCATCGCTGAAATCAGTAGCCGAAGGACGTGTTGTCAAGGTTTCGGAGGTCTTGAGATCCGCATGACCAGGTTTGCTCTCCGTGTTCATTGCAAATCCCGCCGCGGGATCGTCTCGGCGATCTCGACCTTTCTGGCGGAACAGGGATGCAACATCACCGACAGCGCGCAATTCGATGATGCCGAAACGGGATCCTTCTTCATGCGCGTCAGCTTCCAGTCGGAAGAGGGCAGGGGCCTCGATGACCTGACCGATGCTTTCGCGCACGTTCGCGAAAGCTTTGACATGGATGCCGAGTTCTTTGACGAAACGACGAAGCGCAAGGTCGTCATCATGGTGTCTCGTTTCGGTCATTGCCTGAACGACTTGCTGTATCGCTGGCGGATAGGGGCGCTGCCGATCGACATCGTGGCCGTGATCTCGAACCACATGGACTATCAAAAGGTCGTGGTGAACCACGACATCCCGTTCCACTGCATCAAGGTCACCAAAGAAAACAAACCCGAAGCCGAGGCACGGATCATGCAGGTTGTCGAAGACACCGGCGCGGAACTGATCGTGCTCGCCCGCTATATGCAGATCCTGTCCAACGCCATGTGTGAAAAGATGTCCGGGCGGATCATTAACATCCACCACTCGTTCTTGCCATCGTTCAAGGGGGCCAACCCCTACAAGCAGGCTTTCGAAAAGGGTGTGAAACTGATTGGTGCGACGTCGCATTATGTCACCGCCGATCTCGACGAAGGACCGATCATCGAACAGGACACAATCCGTGTCACGCACGCGCAATCCCCAGAGGATTACGTGTCGCTTGGGCGCGATGTCGAAGCGCAGGTCTTTGCGCGGGCCATCCATGCCCATGTGAATGGCCGGGTCTTCCTGAATGGAAACAAGACGGTGGTCTTCCCGCCGTCGCCGGGCTCCTACGCCTCGGAACGCATGGGATAGGAGGCAGGCATGTCCAAGACACTTGATCTCATCACAATCGGCCGATCCTCGGTGGACCTCTACGGCGCGCAGATCGGCGGGCGGTTGGAGGATATGGGCTCTTTCGACAAGTACATCGGCGGCTCGCCCACCAACATCGCCTGCGGCACGGCGCGGCTTGGTCTGAAGTCGGCGGTGATTACAGGGGTCGGCGACGAGCATATGGGCCGCTTCATTCGCGAGCAGCTGGAACGCGAGGGTGTGAACACCGGGGGCGTCAAGATCGACCCCGAGCGACTGACGGCGCTGGTTCTGTTGGGCATCCGGGATCAGGAGCAGTTTCCGCTGATCTTCTACCGCGAGAACTGTGCCGACATGGGGCTGACCATCGATGACATTGACGAGGACTTCGTCAAGAGCGCCCGAGCCGTCGTGGCGACCGGCACGCATCTGAGCCATCCGCAGGTCGAGGCTGCCACGATCAAAGCGCTGGAGATTGCCCGCGCGAATGGCATGCAGACCGCGCTCGATATCGACTACCGACCGAACCTTTGGGGAGTCGCTGGCCATGGCGACGGTGAAAGCCGGTTCGTTGAAAGCGCAGCCGTAACGGCCAAGCTGCAATCAACGCTGCATCTGTTCGATTTGATCGTCGGCACGGAGGAAGAGTTCCACATCGCGGGTGGATCGACCGACACAATCGCAGCGCTGCGGGCAGTGCGTGCTGTGTCCGGCGCGACTTTGGTCTGCAAACGCGGCGCGGCGGGGGCAGTGGCCTTCGAGGGCGACGTGCCCGACAGCCTTGATGACGGCCAGACAGGTCCGGGATTTCCAATCGAGGTGTTCAACGTTCTGGGGGCAGGCGACGGCTTCATGTCCGGTCTATTGAAAGGTTGGCTCGATGGTGAGGATTGGCCGACAGCACTGAAATACGCCAATGCCTGCGGGGCTTTTGCAGTCAGCCGTCACGGCTGCACGCCTGCCTATCCAAGCTGGGAGGAGCTTCAGTATTTCTTCCAGCGCGGGATCAAGCGCCCGGACCTGCGCAACGATACGGAGCTGGAGCAAGTGCACTGGGCGACCAACCGGCATGGCGACTGGTCTTCGGTCAAAACCTTCGCCTTCGATCACCGGCTGCAACTGGAAGAGATGGACGGCTACACCAAGGAAAAGGGCGCAGCGTTCAAGGAGCTTTGCCTCGATGCGGCTTTGAAGGTGCAGAACGGCCAACCGGGCTACGGCATCCTATGTGACAACCGGATCGGGCGGTCCGCGCTGCATCGCGCCACCGGCTCTGGCCTCTGGATCGGTCGCCCGACCGAGTTGCCCGGATCGCGGCCCATCGAGTTCGAACCCGAGTTGGGCGAAGACCTTGGCCGTTTGCGCGAATGGGCGCGGGAGAACGTGGTCAAGCTGCTGGTCTTCTGTCATCCCGATGATGATGACAAGACCGCGAAGATGCAGGTGGCGCGGGTCAAGCGGCTGTTCACGGCGGCCCGTCGCAACGGGCTGGAATTCCTGCTGGAGATCATTCCGTCGAAGGTTGGCCCTGTGGACGACATGACCTCTGCCACCTTGATCCAGACCTTTTACGACGCGGGCGTCTATCCCGACTGGTGGAAGCTTGAGCCGTTCAAGACCGATGCCGCCTGGGAAAATGCCGTTGCCGCCATCGAACGCAATGATCCCCGCACGCGCGGCATCGTTGTTCTGGGTCTCGACGCGCCGGAGGCTGGGTTGGCGGAAAGCTTTGCTTTGGCGGCCAAGCAGCCCTTGGTCAAAGGCTTTGCTGTGGGCCGGACGATCTTCGGCAACGCCGCCCGCGCATGGCTGGCGGGCAAGATGACCAACGAAGAGGCTATAACCGAAATGGTCGCAAACTATCAGCGCCTTTGCGAAATTTGGGACAAGGCCCGAAGCCGAGCCATGGAGGACGCGGCATGAGCAAGACAATTCGATTGACCGCCGCACAGGCGATGGTGCGCTACATCGCAGCGCAGCTTACCGAAGATGGAGAGCCGTTTATCGCGGGCTGCTGGGCCATCTTTGGTCATGGCAACGTGGCAGGCATTGGCGAGGCACTTTATGCCAGCCGCGACGCTTTGCCGACCTATCGCGGGCACAATGAACAGACTATGGCGCATGCCGCCATCGCCTACTCAAAGCAGCTGCGCCGTAAGCGCGCGATGATGGTCACGTCATCCATCGGGCCGGGGGCGCTCAACATGGTGACGGCGGCGGGGCTGGCGCATGTCAACCGCCTGCCGGTGCTTCTGGTGCCCGGCGATGTGTTTGCCAATCGCGGACCGGATCCGGTGCTGCAACAGATCGAAGATTTCGGGGATGGCACAGTGTCGGTGAACGACGCCTTCAAGCCGGTCAGCCGGTATTTCGACCGGATCACCCGGCCCGAGCAACTGCTGACGGCCTTGCCTCGCGCCTTCCGCACGATGACCGATCCGGCCGATTGCGGCCCTGTGACGCTGTCCTTCTGTCAAGACGTGCAGGCCGAAGCCTATGAGTATCCCGTCAGCTTCTTTGAGCCAAAGGTCTGGTACCAGCGGCGCGTCCGCCCCGACGTGGGCGAGTTGGACCGCGTGGCAAAGGTGCTAAAAGGTGCCAAGCGGCCAGTTATCGTGGCTGGGGGCGGCGTACACTATTCCGGCGCGACCGACGCACTTATGGCGTTTGCCGAAGCGCACAATATCCCTGTCGCCGAAACCCAGGCGGGCAAATCGGCGCTGCCTTGGGATCACCCGCTAAACCTTGGCCCCATCGGCGTGACCGGTGGTGAACCGGCCAATGATGTTTGCGCCGAGGCCGACGTGGTCTTTGGCGTCGGCACGCGGTTTCAGGATTTTACGACAGGGTCGTGGGGGCTGTTCGCCCATGCGGATCGCAAAATCGTCAGCCTCAATGTCGCCGCCTATGATGCCGCCAAACACGGCGCCTTGCCGCTGATGGCAGACGCCCGCGTCGGGCTGGAGGAGCTGGGCGAGGCCCTCGGGGCCACGCGTTTTGACGGAGATGCTGCCTCTTCGAAATACGACTGGTTCGGCAAAGTCGATCCACTGACGGATGCCCCCGGCGACGGGAATGCCCCTCCAACCGATATGCAGGTCATCGGAGCCGTCCAACGCGCGGCGAATGAAAACACCGTTGCCATGTGCGCCGCTGGCACCATGCCGGGCGAGTTGCACAAGCTCTGGAAGGCCGGACGTCCGGGATCCTATCACATGGAATACGGGTTCTCCTGCATGGGCTACGAGATCGCGGGCGCGATGGGCATCAAGATGGCCGAGCCCGAGCGTGACGTGATCTGTTTCACCGGCGACGGTACCTACATGATGGCCAATTCCGAGATGGCGACGGCTGCGATGATGGGCATTTCCTTTACCGTCGTCGTGACCGACAACCGCGGCTATGGCTGTATCAATCGGCTGCAAATGGGCACCGGCGGGGCCGAGTTCAACAACCTGCTCGATCACGCGATCGGAGGCGAGAACTCCAATATCGACTTCGCCAAACACGCGGAGTCCATGGGCGCGACCTCGGTCAAGGTTGGCAGTATCGCCGAACTGGAAGAGGCGCTGGCGAAACGCGATCGTATCAAGGGCCCCTACGTGGTGGTCATTGACACCGATCCCTATCCATCCACCGAACCCGGCGGGACGTGGTGGGATGTCGGCGTGCCGGAAGTCTCGGACCGGGCCGAGGTGAATGCTGCCCATGACAGATACATCAAGAACAAGAAAACCCAGCGAGCAGACTGATGAGTGTGAAGATCGGCATATCCCTGATTGCCTGGCAGAACGACGATCTGCCGGACCTGACAAAAGACTACACCACCGAAGGTGCGATGGAGGATGCCGCGAAGATCGGATACTCTGGCGTCGAACGCGGTCGCCGAATGCCTGCGGACACCGAGGGCTTGCGCGCCTATCTTGACCGGTATGGCGTGGCGCTGTGCGGCGGCTGGTGCTCGGGCAATTTGATGGTCAACGATCTGGAAACCGAGAAGGCCGCGATCCGCGAACAGGTCGACCAATTCGCCGCCCTCAACGCGCCCTGCATCGTCTATGCCGAGTGTTCGAACACGATCCAGGGGAACATCGACCAACCTGTGAGCCAGCGCCCGAAGCTGACCCGCGACGAGGTCATGGCCTATGGTGCAAAGCTTTCCGAACTTGCCAAATGGACACGAGACCAGGGCACGGTCCTCAGCTACCACCACCACATGGGCGCGATGGTGCAGGATGCCGAAGACATCGACTGGTTGATGGAAGGCTCCACCGAGGACCTGACGCTGCTCTATGACACGGGCCATCTGCAATTTGCGGGGGCTGATCCTGTCGCCGTCCTCGACAAGTGGGGCCACCGCGTGCACCACGTCCATTTCAAGGACGTGCGCCAGCCCGTGCTCGATTGGGTGCGCACGGAAGATAAAAGCTTTCTCGATGGGGTGTCCGCTGGCGTCTACTCCGTGCCGGGCGACCCTGAAGGGTGCATCGACTTTCAGGCGATCACGGACAAACTCAAGGCGATGGACTATAGCGGCTGGATTGTCGTCGAAGCCGAACAGGACCCGGCAAAAGCGCCGCCCTATGATTATTCCAAACTGGGCTTTGATCATATCACCGACATCTGCGGACGGTCGGGCATCGCGATCATTGGATAGCGGTTCGGCGTATGGAGAACGGATACTACCTCATCGACAGTGGAGACATCGAAACGCTTGAGGCATTGATCCTTCAGCGTCTCGCACCCGCAGATGTGCCCTTTGCCTGCGGGGTCGACAAGAATGTACCGATGTACGATGTGCCCGCGCTCAATCTCTCCAACCCTGACCTTCTCGCCGAATGGGCGCGTGTGCTGCGCAGCGGGGCGGGCGTGATCTGCCTGAAACGCGCCTATACGGACACCGGCCCGATTGATCGCGCGACAGAAGTGTTTTGCCAGATCATTGAGGAAGAGCGCGCCAGGGGCACAGGCAAGGGAGACCATTTCGCGGCCTCCGGCGCCAATGACCGTATCTGGAACGCGCTGCAAAAACACTGCCTGCGCGACCCGGCAGGGTATGCCGCCTATTTTGCCAATGCCGCCATCGCAGCGGCGTCGGCCGCGTGGCTCGGGCCGCATTACCAGATGACCGCGCAGGTCAATCAGGTGCGCCCCGGCGGCAAGGCGCAGCGCGCCCATCGCGACTACCATCTTGGATTTCAGACGGCTGAGACCGCCGCCAGCTATCCCGTCCATGTCCATGATCTAACCGCAGCGCTCACCCTTCAGGGTGCCATCGCTCATTGCGACATGCCGGTGGACAGCGGCCCGACGAAGCTTTTGCCGTTTTCGCAACGCTATGCTCCGGGCTATATCGCCTTCCATCAGACGGGCCACAGCGCCTTTTTCGAAGAGCATTACATCCAGCTGCCCCTCGAAAAGGGCGACGCGGTCTTTTTCAACCCCGCGCTGTTTCATGCGGCAGGTGAGAACCGCAGCCGCGACATAGACCGCATGGCGAACCTGTTGCAGATCTCTTCGCCTTTTGGCCGCGCGATGGAGGCGATTGATCGCGACACGATGTGCCGCACCCTATATCCCGAACTCAAAGGCCTGAGCGAGGCTGAGGCCCATGCCGTGATTGCCGCAACCGCCGAAGGCTACGCCTTTCCGACGAACCTCGATACCGACCCGCCGATCGATGGCAATGCGCCAGACACCCAAGCCGACATCCTGCGCCGTGCCTATGCAGAGGGTTGGGACAAGGCCGCGCTGCACAGCGCCCTTGATGCGCTGTCCGCCCGGCGCACAGCATAAAGGAGTTACCTATGCCCGATCTTCTTCGCAAACCCTTTGGAACTCGGGGCGAGGTGCACCGCATCACCCCGGAAAGCGCGGGCTGGCGCTACGTAGGCTTTTCCTTACATCATCTAAAGGCGGGGGATACTGCAGCGGAGGCAACAGGCCATCGCGAGGTCATCCTTGTCATTGTGGAAGGCAAGGCCGCGATTACTGGGGCCGGGAAGAACTGGGGGGTTCTTGGCGAGCGGATGAATGTGTTTGAAAAAACACCGCCCCATTGCCTTTACCTACCGAACGGCACTGAATGGGAGGCCACGGCTGAAACCGATTGCATTATCGCTGTTTGTTCAGCCCCGGGGCAGGGCGGTCACGAAGCTCGGCGGATCGGGCCTGATGGCATCACATTGACTGAGCGTGGTAAGGGCACAAACACCCGCCACATCAACAACATCGCGATGGAGAACGAGGACTACGCCGACAGCCTGTTGGTGACCGAGGTCTTCACACCTGCGGGCCACTGGTCCAGTTACCCAAGCCATCGACACGACGAAGATGACTTTCCGCGTATCACCTACCTGGAAGAGACCTACTACCACCGGCTGAACCCAGCCTCTGGATTTGGCATTCAGCGGGTTTACACAGACGATGGACTGCTCGATGAAACGATGGCTGTCTCCGACGGAGACGTCGTTTTGGTGCCGCGCGGCCACCACCCCTGTGGTGCGCCATACGGGTTCGAGATGTACTACCTCAACGTAATGGCTGGCCCCTTGCGCAAGTGGCGCTTCGTTCCTGCATCTGAGGTCGAGTGGATCATGGAGCGGGACGCCTGATCCTTAAAGCGATTCCGGTACGAAGAGCTGCGGGAGCAGGTAGTGCTGACCTGAGTTTTCAGACATGCCGCCTTGCGCCGCTTTGATCATCAAATCGACGAGCTCGCGACAGAGCTGATCGAGCGGTGTAGCGATCACCAAGCTTACGTAGCGTTTGGACAAGGCGTCTCGGCTCTCATTTGTCAGCTCATTCACAATCAACGCGACCTTTCCGGCTGGTCTGGATTCTCTGAGGGCCTCGATCGCACCTTCCATCCCGCCGCCAGCCACGTATATGCCTCGGAGATCGGAATGCCGATCGAGAAGATCAAGCGTTGCCTCATAAGTGACCTGCCGCGTCTCTAGGTTTACGATGGCATCCAGAAGTTCGAGCTGCGACGCATGGTCCCTGAGGTAACTCCTAAGACCCGTCTCGCGCAGGATATGCCCATGCCAACGGTTCCCGCCAATAAAGACGGCCACCTTGCCAGATTCACGGATCTGTGTGGCAATCATCCACCCTGCGATCCTTCCAACCTTGACGTTGTCGAGGCCGATATAGCTCTGCTGAACGCCTGATGCGGCATCATTGAGAAGCGAAAACACCGGTTTGGCATGATCCTGCAGAGTGCGGATTGTGTCAGTCAAAGTCGGATGATTAATGGCTGAGGTTGCGAGAACGTCTGATGTCTTTGCAATCTTCGTAAGTTCGGACGCAAAGTCAGACGGGGCCTGAGACGCCGCGAAACGCACATCGCAACGTCCACGGATGTCTGCGCGCTCTTCTACGGCAGCTTCAAGGGCTCGCGCGAAATTTCGATAAAACTCCTGGCTCGGCTTATGGAGAACAAAGCCAAATCGGATGATCGGTCGCGTGGCGTCCAGTCTGATGGCTTCCAGTTTTCCAGTCGGATAGCCGATGCGTTCGGCGGCGCCGAGCACGCGCTCAATCGCGGCTTCGCTTACATTGGGGCGCTCATTCAGGACCCGGTCCACCGTGGCGACGCCGACGCCCGCGGCCTCGGCCAAGTCTTTCAAAGTGGGACGTCGAGACTTCATGGCTACTGAGGTAATTGCATCAATACGGAGATCATCCTGATGTCATTTGGTGTGATTTACAAGCCCGGGTATGGCAGGAATCAGATGGTCAAGTGTATCTACTGGCGAAGCTGTCTCGGGAGGAAATCATGACGAAGCGCGACTATTCCCTGCTTGGCCCGGATGCCGAGCGTGCCGTCGAAACGGGCCTGGCCACTGCGGAGTGGTATCATACGGACATCCCCCGCAAGGAGATGAAGGCGTTGATGCAGCGTTCCGATAAGCCCGCGATCCGCGATGCAATAATCCTTTTCGGGTCGATGATCGTCCTCGCGGGCATCGGAATCGCGCTCTGGCCCTCTTGGTGGTCAGCGCCGTTCTGGCTGGCCTATGGCGTGCTCTACGGCTCGGC
>CAZJEK010000158.1:0-12756 GCA_964545005.1 uncultured Pirellulaceae bacterium | reverse complement strand
AACTACCTGGTCAGCGGCGTCGATTCTGGGAACATCGTCGAGTACCAGCCAGACGGCACATTGGTTGGTGATTTCGTTGCAGCGGCCGATCCGAACTTGAGTGCTCCTGGCGGGATGACTTATGGTCCCGATGGAAATCTCTACGTGGCCGACTACGGCGCTGGAAAGATTGTTCGCTTCGACGGTACAACGGGGGCGTACATCGACGACTTTGTGGCGTCAGGATTGAGCAGTCCGTTGGGGATTGAGTTCGGTCCTGATGGGAATCTGTACGTCGCCAATCGAGGCGGTTCAGGTGTCGTTCGTTACGACGGGACAACCGGTGCATTGGATACTGGCTTTAGTGTCGCGAGCATCAGTGGAGCCGAGGACCTGACGTTTGGCCCCGACGGCAATCTCTACGTGGGCAGCTCCAGCGGTGTGATACGCGTTGACGCTGCGACCGGAGCGACTTCAACGTTTATCGCCAACGGCACCGGTGGACTCGGGTTGGCAGCGGGTGTCGACTTTGGTCCGGACGGCCATCTGTACGTCGCCGACCAGAACAACAACGCCATTCGTCGCTATGACGCAAGCACCGGGGCTTACATCGACGACTATGCCACCGGCATCAGCGGTCCCGCCTATCTGGAGTTCACGGCCGATCATCGTGTCACCATTGCCGATGGCAACGACGCACCTGTTCTGACCAATGGAATTGCTGCGACCAATACCGAGGGCACCAGCTCGTTACCGTTCAGCGGCAGCACCGTCACCGACGCTGACGGCGTGGATTTCGATGGCGGCATCTTGACGGCGACGCTCACCGCTGGCACTGAGTCGAGCGATCAGTTGTACATCATGGGCGTTGGCGGTGTGAGTCGTTCCGGTGGCGATGTGCTGGTCGGCGCAACGGTCGTCGGTACATGGTCCGGGGGAAGCCTCGGCACGCCCCTGCAAGTGACCTTCAATACTAACGCGAACCAGGCGGAAGTCGAAGCCGTCTATCAGGCGATCGGTTTCCGAACAACCTCCGACGTTCCGACGCTTGGAGTTCGGTCTCTGGAAGTCACGTTGACCGACGGTGATGGCGGCACGAGTAACACCGCTTCGGCGACGGTCGATTTGAATCAAGCCGTGAACGACAGTCCAACCTTCTCTGGTTTGGATGCGACGGTCGTGTTCACCGAAGGTGGACCCGCGGTTGTGCTGGATGACAATGCAGGTGTCGGAGACCCGGAACTTGCGGCGGCAACCAACTTCTCCGGAGCGAGCCTGACGCTTGTTCGCAACGGCGGCATTTCGTTTGACGATGTCTTCGGTTTTGTAGATGGCAATGGCATCACGCTCTCGGGTAATAGTCTGCTGAAAAATGGCCAAGTCATCGCCAGCTTTGACACCACCAGTACGCCAGGTGAACTGGTGATCACGTTTACCGATGCCAATGGCGAAACGCCACTGCTGAGCAACGTCAATAGCATCGTTCGCCAGATTACCTACGCCAACAGCAGCGATGCGCCACCGGCCAGCATTCAACTCGATTGGACCTTCGACGATGGCAATACCGGCGCGCAAGGCAGCGGTGGTGCCTTACAGGCGACGGGCAGCACGACCGTTAACATCACCGCGGTCAACGATGCGCCAATCATCGTTAATAACACCGGTGCCACGATTGCCGAGGGCGATACGCTTGTTCTGACGACGGCCATGCTGTCCGGCGATGATATTGATGATGACAATGCCACGCTGCAGTTTGTGGTCACCAGCGCACCGACTGGCGGGCAGATCGAGTCCACCACCAACCCGGGTGTGGCCATCACCAGCTTCACTCAGCAACAACTGATCGACGGCCAGATCGTTTATATCCATAACAGCAATTCCGACGCCGACGACAGCTTCGACTTTGAAGTGCGCGACGGTGGCGAAGACGGCGTGAGCTTCCCCAGTGATACCTTCGCGATCACCGTCGCGCCCGATAGCATTACCGCCAATCCGGACAACTTCACCCTGATTGCTGGCGCGCCGATCGTAATCGACCCGCTGGCCAATGATATCGATGCGCAGGGTGATCTCCTGAGCGTGGTCGAGATCATCGACACGGCTGCGGGTGATGCCGTCACCGTGCTTATCAGCCCGGGTGACACCGCAACCCTGGCCTCGGGCACCACGATCAAGCTGCGCGCCGATGGTCGTCTCGATGTGATTGCGGCCGGCGATGGCGTTGAGACCTTCGACTACCGCGTCAGCGACGGTGGCGATTCGGATACCGAAACCGTCACCCTGAACATCACCACCGACGAGACCACCGCGCAGTCCATCGGTTTCGTGACCACCTGGGACACCACGCTGCCGGGTAGCAGCGCCAGCGATACCATCGCCTTCACCGTCAACGCCGGCAGCGACAACTACACCATCTTCTGGGGCGACGGCACCAGCACCACCGGCGCCAGCGGCAATGTCAGCCATACCTATGCCGCAGCAGGCAGCTACACGGTGACCATTGTCGGCGACTTTTCCGGTTTTGCCTTCGATGGCGGTGGCGATGTCGACAAGCTGACCAGCATCGAGCAGTGGGGCAATGTCGCCTTCGAGAACTGGGCCAACGGCTTCGAGGGTGCGGACAACATTGTCTACAACGCGGTGGATGCACCTGATATCAGCGGTGTCACCAATTTGAGCGACATGTTTAAAAACACGAGCTTCAATGGTGACATATCGGGGTGGGATACCTCCAGCGTCACGAATATGAGAAACATGTTTGCCGGTGCCACCGCGTTCAACCAGGATATCGGTGCTTGGAATACCTCCAGCGTCACGGACATGACCAACATGTTTAACAGCGCAACCGCGTTCGATCAGAACATCGGTGGTTGGGATACCTCCAGCGTCACGACCATGGCCTTCATGTTCAATAACGCAACGGCGTTCAACCAGGATATCGGTGCTTGGGATACCTCCAGCGTCACGGCAATGCGCTTCATGTTCAATAACGCGACCGCGTTTAACCAGGATATCGGTGCTTGGGATACCTCCAGCGTCACGACCATGAGCGACATGTTCGCCTATGCCACCGCATTCAATCAGAACATCGGTGCTTGGGATACCTCCAGCGTCACGGACATGGGCTACATGTTCCGTGACGCCTCCGTGTTCAATCAGAACATTGGTGCTTGGAATACCTCCAGCGTCACGGACATGGCCTACATGTTCAATAACGCGACCTTGTTCAATCAGGATATTGGCGCCTGGAATACCTCCAGCGTGACGAATATGTCCGGCATGTTCAGTGGCGCCACGGCCTTCAACCAGGATATCGGTGCTTGGAATACCTCCAGCGTCACGAACATGGTCCAGATGTTTAGGAGCGCCTTCTCCTTCAACCAAGATATCGGTGCATGGGATACGTCCATTGTCACGAACATGAACTCCATGTTCTACAACGCATCCGCGTTTAATCAGAACATCGGCAGTTGGAACACATCGAGCGTGACGAATATGGGCACCATGTTCAGTAACGCAGTCGTGTTCAACCAGGATATCGGTGCTTGGGATACCTCCAGCGTCACGGGCATGAACTCCATGTTCTACAACGCATCCGCGTTCAATCAGAACATCGGCAGTTGGAACACATCAAGCGTGAATAATATGGGCACCATGTTCCGTGACGCATCCGTGTTCAATCAGAACATCGGTGCTTGGGATACCTCCAGCGTCACGACCATGGCCTACATGTTCCTTAACGCAACGGCGTTTAACCAGGATATCGGTGGATGGGACGTCACAGCCGTCACCGGTATGACGCAAATGCTGAACGGCTCCGGTCTCTCCACCGCGAACTACGACGCGACGCTCACTGGTTGGTCAGGGCAGACGGTGCAGCCCGGGGTCACCCTGGGTGCAAGCGGCCTGACTTACAAAACCGCCATCAACGATCGTCAGTCGCTGATCGACGACGATGGTTGGACCATTCTCGATGACGGCCAGGCCGCGAACATCGCGCCGAGCTTCAGCGCGCTCGACGACACACCCACCTTCACCGAAGACGGCGCGGCGCAAATCCTCGACCTGGATGTCGATATCAGCGACACCGAGCTGGATCTGCAAAACAGCGGCAATGGTAACTACAGCGGCGCCAGCCTGACGCTGGTGCGCAACGGCGGCGTCAATAGCGACGATGTTCTGAGTTTCACCGACGGCAACGGCATCACCCTGTCCGGCGGCAACCTGATCAAGAACAGCCAGATCATTGCCAGCTTCGACACCACGACCACCGCTGGCGAACTGGCCATCACCTTTACAGACGCCAACGGCGAGATCCCCACAAGCGCCGATGTCGACAACATTCTGCGCCAGATCACCTACGCCAACAGCAGTGATGCGCCACCGGCGAGCGTGCAGATCGACTGGACGTTCGAGGATGGTAATAGCGGCGCACAAGGCAGCGGCGGGGCGCTGCAGGTGACGGGCAACACCACGGTCAACATCACCGCTGTCAACGACGAAGAAGTGCTGGCAACGAACACAGGTACGACGGTTGCCGAAGGTTCGACTGGCAACGTAGTAACGACTGCCATGCTGCACACGACGGACGTCGACAACGCGGACGCTCAGCTGGTGTATACGGTGGATGCAACCCCAACCAATGGTACGTTGCGTCTCAGCGGATCGGCATTGAGCAACGGCCAGACGTTTACCCAGGCTGACATCAATGCGGGCAATGTGACCTACGATCACGACGGCTCACAGACCAGCAGCGATAGCTTCGACTTTACCGTGGATGACGAAGCTGGAACAACGACTTCGAACACTTTCAACTTCACGGTCACCAACGTCAACGACGCTCCGGTGAATACGGTTCCGGGTGCGCAGTCGGTCGATGAAGACACATCGTTGGCAATCAGCGGTGTCAGTGTGACGGATGCCGATGACAATTTGTCGACCGTTCAGCTGACCGTCGGCAATGGTACCTTGAATGTGACCCTTTCGGGAGCAGCAAGTATCTCTGCTGGCTCAAATGGCACCGGCGATCTGACTTTGTCTGGCTCACTGGCAGATATCAACACGACGTTGGCCAGTTTGACCTACCAAGGCAATTTGAACTTCAACGGCAGCGACACGCTGACGGTCTTGTCGATCGATAGCGACTCGGCTGGCGACAGCGACACGGTGACGATTACGGTTGGGGCCGTGAATGACACTCCAGTTGTCAGCGGACCGGGGTCGGCCTACTCAGCCACCGAGCAGACGAACCTGAACATTCACGACACTGGCTTTACCGTGTCGGATGTCGATGCGGCTTTGGGCACAATGACGGCTACGTTCATGGTCGGCGAAGGCACCTTGACGCTGGCCGCTGGTGATTCCGGTGTGGCGATCGTCTCTAACAGTGCGTCGACCGTGTCGTTCACCGGCACGCTGGCGCAGATCGACGCCTTGTTGACTGGCAGCAGCACCGGGACGATCGTCTACAACAACAGCAGTGACACGCCCGTCGCGTCGACCACGCTCAGCCTGACCATCAACGATGGCGGCAACACGGGAACCGACCCAGGACTGACTGGTGATGGAACCGGTGAAGAAGACTCTGCGTCCCAAACCATCAACATTACAGCCACGAACGATATCCCGTTTGTGAATATGGACGTGGGAGGAGAGATCTATGTGGAAAACGCGTCGCCGGTCATTGTTGATGCGAACGTGACTGTCACCGATGCCGACAACTTGGATTTTGACGGCGGCGTGTTGACGGTTTCGCTCGACCTGAATGGCACGGTCAATGATCGGCTGACTGTCTTACATGAAGGCACCGGCGCGGGACAGGTCAACGTGGTGGGTAGTACGATCCAGATTGATGGTGTGCAGATCGCAACCTTTACCGGAGGCATGGGTGTTGGCGATGATTTGCTGATCACTTTCGACGCGGATGCCTTCGCAACGGATGTTGAAAAGGTGGCGAGACGGGTCGCATTCTCCAACACATCCGACAATCCTTCCAATGCCTTTCGCGTGGTGGGCATGCAAGTCACCGACGGTGATGGTGGAACGAGCCTGGCGGATCAGCGCGTCATGAACGTTACCGCTGTCAACGATGAAGAAATTCTGGCCGCCAACACGGGTACAACAGTCGCGGAAGGATCAACGGGTACCGTCATCACCACGGCCATGTTGCACACCACCGACGTCGACAACACCGACGGGCAGTTGGTTTATACAATTGACGCGGTGACTGGCAATGGAGTCTTGCGATTAAGCGGCACGGCTTTGGGGCTGAACGACACCTTCACGCAAGCCGACATCGATGCTGGCAACGTGACCTATGACCACGATGGATCGCAGACATCGGCCGATTCGTTCGACTTCACCGTCGATGATGGAGCAGGAACGACAACGTCCAGCACTTTCAACGTCACGGTCACCAACGTCAACGACCCGCCAATTACTTCGGCCGTTGAGGGATCTGCGTTGTCGTATACAGAAAATGATGGCGCGGTGGCGGTTACATCAACCATCAACATCACCGACGTCGACGACACGCATATCGAATCAGCCGTGGTACAGATCACAGGCAACTATCAAAGCAGCGAAGACGTCCTGTCATTTGTTGACCAGAACGGGATCACGGGGGCCTACAACGCGGGTTCCGGAACCTGGACGCTGACTGGTTCGGCCACGTTGGCGGAGTACGAAACTGCGATTCGCAGTATCACTTATACCAACACCAGTGATTCGCCGAACACGGCAACGCGAACGGTTAGCTTTACTGTCAACGATGGAGACGCCAATTCAGCGACAGTCACTCGGGATATCACAATCACCAGCGTCAATGATGCTCCCACGCTATCGTTGATCAATACCATTACTAGCCTGCCGGAAAACACCAATACCAGTTCCGCGATCCGCATCGCCGACATCGTGGTCAGTGACGATGATTTAGGCACTAACAATTTGGTTCTGACGGGAGCCGATGCTGCTCTGTTTGAGATCGCGGGCAACGAATTGAGACTCCGCGCCGGCACCGTCCTGGACTACGAAACACAAGTCAGCTTCGACGTTACCGTGGAACTCGATGACCCTGGAGTTGGTGTTAGCCCAGACGACTTGGCCAGCTTGACGTTGAACTTGACTGACATCGACGAATTTGATGTCACGACGCCAGTCGACGTCGATGGAACTGCCAATATCGTTGCCGAAAACGCATCGGTCGGAACAATCGTGGGCTTGACGGCCCAGGCAACCGATAGCGACGGCACCAATAATACTGTGACCTATTCGCTGGACGATAATGCTGGTGGCCGATTTGCGATTGATCCCACTACCGGTGTGGTAACCGTCAATGGTGCCCTGGATTATGAAACAGCGACAAGCCACGCTGTCATCGTCCGGGCGGCATCCAGCGACGGGTCGTTCGCAACGCAGACCTTTGCAATCAATTTGAGTGACGTCAACGAATCAGGCATTACCGCGATCAGTGATAGCGACGGTTCGGCGGACGATGTCTTGGAAAACTCTGTCAATGGCACAACCGTTGGTGTTACTGCATCGGCCAGCGACGATGATGGCACGGACACAGTTAGCTACTCCCTGGATGACGATGCTGGTGGTCGGTTTACCATTGATTCGTTGAGCGGCGAAGTGACGGTTGCGGGTGCGATTGATCGCGAAGCAGCTGGTACTTATGACATCACGGTCCGGGCAACGTCAACAGACACGACCAGCACGACTCGCGTGTTTACGATCGCGATTAACGATGTGGATGAATTCGATGTGACCGCGGTCAGTGATGTCGACGGCGCCGTCAACGAAGTGGCCGAAAACGCTGCGGTCGGTACGACGGTTGGTGTAACGGCTGATGCCGTCGACAGCGATGCGACGACCAATGGTATTTCCTACTCGTTGGTCGATAACGATGGCGGCCGGTTTGCGATCGATAGCGGTTCCGGCGTAGTGACGGTTGCTGGAGCGATTGACCGTGAAGCCGATGGTGCGACTCGTTCGATCACGGTCCGCGCGACCTCGGACGATGGTTCCTTCTTCGACCAAGTGTTCAACATCGCGATTAACGATGTGGATGAATTCGATGTGACGGCCGTCAACGATGTGGATGGTACTGTCAACGAAGTGGCCGAAAACGCTGCGGTCGGTACGACAGTCGGCGTAACGGCTGATGCGGTTGATAGTGACGCCACGACCAATGGCATCACTTATTCGCTGGTCGATAACGATAGTGGCCGGTTTGCGATTGATAGCGGCACGGGCGTCGTCACTGTCGCTGGTGCCATTGATCTGGAAACGGATGGCGCTGTCCGTACAATCACCATCCGAGCCAATTCTGACGATGGATCATTTTTTGACCAGGTGTTTACCATTGATATTCTCAACGTCAATGAATCACCTGTGATGACCACTTCGTCATCGTTTACTGTCGATGAATTCGTTGATACGACAGGTGGCTATGCCGTAGGCAATCTAACCGCGCTCGACGTCGATGCCGGGGACAGTCTCAGCTTTAACATCGTTGGTGGTTTGGACGCGGCCGATTTCCGCATTGTTGGTAATCAGCTGCAGCTGGACGCTGGATTGATGGACTTTGAAACTCGAAATCAATTCAACGTGATCGTCCAGGTCAGCGATGCCGGTGGATTGTGGGACCAACAATCGATCAATGTCTTCGTCAACGATTTGAATGATCGACCGCAGGTCAGTTTGACGAATGTGGTGCCATCGGTTGCGGAAGATACCGATACCACTGCGGGAATTCGTGTGGCGGATATTCAAATTCAGGATGACGCCTTGGGTACGAACCAATTGCGGTTGACGGGTGCCGATGCGGGACATTTCGAGATCGTTGGAAATGAGATTCGGCTACGAGCCGGGACGACACTTGATTATGAGTCGCGAACCAGTTTCGATGTCATTGTAGAAGTTGACGACAATGGCTTTGCTGCCGGTGCCGATTCAACCGACACGCTCCATTTGCAGGTCAGTAACGTCAACGAAGCGCCGATCGGTTCGACGGACACATTCAGCTCCGATCAATTCGGCGAACTGACCCTGGCTCCAGCTGCTTTACTGGCCAATGACAGCGACGTTGACGGCGATTGGATGTCGATTGTCGTGGTGCAACAACCGACCCACGGTACGCTGACGGTTCAAGCCAATGGTTCGCTGTTGTATACGCCGCCAAGTGATTTTGAGGGAGTCGACCAATTCCAATACGTCGTTAGCGACGGTCAATTGACCAGCAATCCGGTCGATGTACAGATTGATATCCAACCGTTGGGAACGCCGGTTAATCCATCAACGCCAGATAATAGTGGATCGACCGACGAGGAACCTACCACCCCGGATACAGAAGACAACTCAACACCATCGGATCCGACACCACCGGCGGCGCCCAGTGACGGCGATAGTTCGCCGTCTTCGGGTCCGGAGGCCCAGCCAAGTGTGGTTGCGATTCCAGTTTTGAATCCGGGTTCGGAGTCATCGGCTGCCAGGTCAGAGTCTCGTCAACAAGATATCGGTACCGTCGATGTTCTCCAGGACCATGAGCAAGATCGCGAGGAAGCTTATCAGCGGAGGATTAACGAGCATCTGGCACGGATCAGCCGTTCGATCGAGTCCAGTTACTCAGTTTCGTCGGCCGATCGCAGTTTTATCGCCGATGCGGTGTCAATTTCACCGTTGTCATTAGTTCCGATCAGTCAGATGGCAACCGTCACGGAAGAGACGAGTGAATTCGAATTCCAGGAGTTGGTGGTTGGTACTACGGCGATCACCACGACCACGTTGTCAGTCGGATATGTAATCTGGTTGATCCGTGGTGGTTCTTTGATCGCCAGTTTCGTTTCGGCGTTGCCGACATGGACCTCATTTGATCCGTTGCCGATTGTGCAACAGGCCAACGAAGAAGAAGATCGGGAAAGCCTGGTTGATATCGTCCGCGGCAAGATTCGGCGAGCGAAGCGATGACAATCGAATTGGCGGTGCCAAGTGATGAATTCGGTACAACCGTCAAACTCGGGATGAATTGCGGTTTGCCGTCAAATGACCGCTCAATTTTGCGAATCGACGGCGCCTTGGTTGTCTCGTAAACCTACGTTTTGACTCACTGCATGCCGCCGCCCCTTCCCCGTTCCTCCCGCCATGTCACGTAACCAACTCAACCCGATCGCTCGCATTGCGTTTGGCCTGGTCGGCCTCGTGATCAGCATTGTGTTGTTGGCTACGTTCTTAGGGTTCATTCCCGATCGAAATGCGGATGAGATTGCACGTCGCGAAGACCTGTGCGAGTCCGTGGCGATGAGTTTTTCATCGTTGGCCAATCAGATCGATTTGCCGACGATGAATCGACACTTTCAAGCCGTCAAAGACCGAAATGACGATGTTCAATCGATTGGTGTCCGGAGAGCCGATGGCCAGCCAATACTTGAAATTGGCGATCATTTTCGCAGCTGGACGTTGAAAGGTGGGGAACGGTCCACGGCCGATCAGATTTCGATTCCGATTTTTGGTCATGACAGTCAATGGGGTGCCATCGAGTTTCGCTTCGCACCCATTGCTGGAAGCGGATGGTGGGGCCTGTTGCAGCGTACAGAAATCGCGCTGTCGCTGTTTGTGGCAGTTTTTGGCTTCGTCTCCTTTTACATCTACCTGCGTTTTGTTTTAAAACAACTCAGCCCAACCCGGGTGATTCCTCATCGGGTACGCAATGCGCTCGATACGCTGGCCGAAGGTTTGGTCATCATTGATAAACGAGAACGAATCGTGCTGGCCAACCGTGCCTTTCAAGCTGCGATCGGTCAATCATTAGAGGAAATGCTGGGAAATCCCATCGACTCGCTGAAAATACACTACAGCGAACAGAGCCAATCCAAGCCGCCATGGCGACAAGCGTTGGAGGACGAAGTCTCCGTACGTGGGTCGCTGATGGTGATGAGCAACAATGAAGACAACCTGGTATTTTCGGTCAGTTGCGGTCCGATCCTCGACTCCAAAAAGGCGATCCAGGGTGTCATTGCCAGCTTTGAAGACGTGACACAGCTGGAACAGAAAAAGGCTCAGCTGGAAAAGATGCTGTTTGAGTTGGACGAATCGGCGGCAGAGATCCGGCGGCAAAACCAGGAACTGGAATTCCTGGCCACTCGGGATCCATTGACCAGCAGCATGAATCGCCGCTCGTTTTTCGAGAAATTCGACAGCTATTTCGAAGCCGCGATGGCATCGGGTGATTCACTGGCTGCATTCATGGTCGACATTGACCACTTTAAATCAATCAATGACAACCATGGCCACGCCGTGGGGGATGAGGTGCTTAAAGCAGTCGCGGCAACGTTGGAATCGACCGCTCGATCAACCGATATTGTTTGCCGATACGGGGGCGAGGAGTTCTCCGTGCTGCTGCCTGGTACTTCCATGGACGAAGCCTTTGGCGTCGCCGAAAAAATCCGCCTCGCTTTGGAGGCACTCAAGCCAGCAGGTTTGGAAGTGACCGCCAGTTTGGGCGTGTCGGCAACCTGCCAGAATCCTGAAACTCCTCAGGACCTGTTGGAACATGCTGACAAGTGCTTGTACGTCGCCAAGCGAAATGGGCGAAACCAGGTCATTCGTTGGGATCAGGTCCCAGCGGATATTGAAATCGACGAGTCGAAGATTTCGCGAACCAAGGATGTCGCGGCCGATCACAAATCAAGAATACCGTTCCACGCCGTGACGGCTTTGATTTCGGCGCTCGCCTATCGCGACCAGGAAACGGCCAACCATTGTCGCCGCGTCGCCGACCTGTGCGTTGCCGTGGCTGAGGGGTTGTTGCCGATGAAGGACTGCTACGTGCTGGAGATTGCTGGCTTGCTGCACGATATCGGAAAAATTGGGGTACCGGATTCCATCCTGCTCAAGCCGGGTGAATTGAATGAAGAAGAATGGAAGATCATGCGATTGCATGAACGGACTGGGCTGGAATTGATCAACACTTCATTCGGTTGTGAAGAACTGGATGCGATTGTTGCCGGATGTCAGCTGCCGCACTCCCGCCGTGTCTTGCAGAAGCGCGAGATTCCGTTGGGTGCCCGGATCCTGAAAATCGTTGACGCCTTCGACGCAATGACCACCGATCGTCCCTATCGTAAGGGCATGAGCCAGTGGGACGCATTCGCTGAACTGAGAAAATTCGCGGACGTTCAGTTTGACGTGGAGCTGGTCGAACGCGTGATACAGATCGTCAAAATCCGCAACAAGAACCAGGTGGAACAGAAAGTCGTCCAATTCTCCAAAGGTGCTGCGTTGAGCATCGGTTTGCAGATCGAACGTTTGGCCAAAGCCTTGGACGATCGAGATCAAAAGGGAATTGGCGTCATCGCCAGCCGGATTCGCGAGTCAGCCAATCAACACGGCGCTGATCCAATTGCGGACAAGGCCAACGAGTTGGCTGGGGAAATTGAAAGCGAAAATGACTTGTACGAAGTCATTCGCAGCACCAACGAATTGATGGATCTTTGCCGATCGGCTCAAAAGGCGCTGTTGCAATGCGAGGTCAAGGAACCTCCACAGCCGAAGCTGAATGTAGACGCTGTCTAGATACTCCAGGCGAAGTCTTTCGTTACGGGCTGGGGCTGTACTCTCCCTCGGCCCTCGGCCGAGTCGGCCTATCAGGGCCGGAGAGGGGTAGTAAACCCTCCCCTCGCTGTGGCTCGACCCTCCCGCGAGAGTGGGAGGGTGTCGACGAAAAAACTTTCGCGGAGAGGCTGACATTTTTTGTGGTCGCCAAAAGTAGCTTGGGCC
>CAZJEK010000157.1:0-12768 GCA_964545005.1 uncultured Pirellulaceae bacterium | reverse complement strand
CCAGTTGTTCCGAAAACTCAGTGTCTCTGTGGTTTTCTCTGTGTCTCTGTGTCTCTGTGGTTATTCCCTGAACTGACAATGCCGCGAACTGGATTTCGATCGCGAACGAAAAAAAGCCGCTGGCGATGACCAGCGGCTTTTTGGTTTTCAGGATCAGATTTGAAATCTCAAATCTCAAGCCTAGTTGGCAGCTCCAACCAGTTCATCTTCAATCTCTTTCTGAATGATGATCCGAGGTGTGACCATCATCATCAAGTGCTGGGTTTCGTGGCCGGTACCCACATTCTTGAACAGTCGATTCACATAAGGAATGTTGCTCAGGAATGGGACGCCCGATTCGGTTCGGCCTTCCCGCATCCGCTTGATACCGCCCATCAGCACGGTACCACCATCGGGAACACTGACCACTGTACTGACCGAGGTCGTTGCCAGGACAGGCAACTGAACCGTGATACCTTGAGTGACGGTTTGTAGTTCATCGTCACTGGCATCGGCATTGGCTCCACCGTCGACGATGTCCAACAGGTCGTCCAGAACCGAATTAGTCGATCGTTGAACTTCCGTGCGGCCGTCGAAAGTAAACTCAGTCACTTCGGTTACCTGGCTGAAGAACGGCACCAGCTGCATGCGGACGTACTTACGGTCAGCCGAAACAACGGCGGTCACATTCAAGTTCGTACCATCAGGCAGCAAGGTGATGATTGGCTGGTGAGCGACTGCGAAGTCACCGACCACAGGTACCACCGATGTCACGAAGGGCCGTTGAGCCGCATCGGTAACGTTTGCGGATTGACCATTGAACATCGTGACCGTCGGAGCTTGCGTGATGCTGGTTCGAGTGTTCCCTTTGCTGGCTTGCAGCAGGAAGAAGACTTCGATGTCAGACAGAATCGCAAACCCGAAACTGGCTGCCGAAGCAGCACTGAATCCACCGAACAGAGGCTCGGCCGCAGCAAAGTTACCCTGCAGGAACTGGATATCCAGGTCCGAAGTCGGAGTAAATGGCGTGGTATCGATCGGCTGTTGGCCGACGACGCCACTGCTGGGTCGCTCGTCAGCGGTTGGGTTGGTGATACCCGTGTTGTCATTGATGCTGAAGTCGAAGTCGATTCCAACTCGTTCGAAGAAGTTGTCCTGCAAGGTGACAAAGCGAACTTCGACCACAATCTGGACATCGTTCAACTCTCGCAACTTGGTCAGCAAGTCCTGGATTTCGTCCTGAACTTCCTGGGTATTCGAAATCACGAGACTCAGGTTGGAAACGTAAGGTTGAATCTGACCCAATCCCTGACCGTTACCGTCCCAGGAATCCGTCGCGATGGTGTTCTGGATCAAGTTGATCAGCGGAGTGAAGTCCTGCAACGTCACGCCACCTTGAGTCCGTTGGCCAACGCGAGCGTAGGTGGGTTGCCCCATCTGCGGACCTCGGTCTCCACCTGTGTAGCTGACGCCACCAAATGGGTTGCCTGGCAATCCACCGCCAAGCTGCTGGGCCATGGCAATTTGCGAACCCGCCGTTGGCACCGAGGCACTCGGCACGTTCATGGAACCACCCATGGCACCGACCATTTGTGGCTGCAAGAAATCCATCTCGTAGGCACTTTGTGGTGGAGCCATCGGGAACACCAGGTCGCCGATATAGTAGGTTTCAACTTTCACGTTTTGTTGCTGAGACTCCTTGCTGGTCACTTTGACCACTTCGTTCTCAACCACGAAAACCAGACCACGCTGCCCGATCATGTTCTTGAGTGCACTCTCCAGCGATACCGGAGTGTGCAGGGTCAGTGAAACGCTGGCGTCGGTCCGAATGTTCTCAGCAGCCAGAGCAACTTCATCGAACAGAATGTTGATTCCGGCTTGACGGGAAAGTTGATCAACGGCTTCGGCCAGTGTTCCGCGATAGGTACCTTGGACCTGCTCGTTTTTCAATGCGTTCCAGATTCTGGCTTCCGCCGGCGAGTCGTACTCACCTTCGGCAGCACGTTTGGCACGCAATTCTCCCTTGCGAATAAATTCTTCGGCGTTGTCGAATTCCCACCCACGTTTGGTGTTCTGCATGGCTCGGTTGGCATCTTGTACTGCCAGCAGAGCATTCCAAACACCCCGTTCGGATTCTTCCGCCATTTGCTTGTTGATGAAATCACGCTTCAGCATCATCGCCTTGGTTTTCAGCACCGAAGCGATTTCTGAATCTGGATCCAGATCGTAAGCTTGCAAAGCGATAACTTCTGCTTCGGCAAACCGTTGCTCGTCAACCAGATTGTTGTACTGTTCAACCAGTTTCTGCATCTGATCTTCGACATCCATCCGACGTTGACGTCGCATCTCAACAGCGTCGCGACGCTCATCGTTGTTTTCAGCGTTTTCGATCATCGACAGGTTGTCATCGATGTACTGCTGAACCTTATCGATGTCACGCTCGATGACCGTCAACAGGTAACGTTGCTGGCGAGCATCGATTTGAGCCTGACCGATTCGGCCTTGAATCATGGCAAACTTTTCCAACGCCTTGCGAGGGCTGGTTTGCAACAAACGTTCGGCTTCGGATCGTTCTGCCAGAACTTCTTTTTGCAACGCACGGAAGACAGCATCGTCCGCGGCCTGGATTTCCTGGTTCTGCGATGCCAATTCAATTGACTTGTCCTGGATATTCAAACGGGACAGTTGATCTTGAACTGACTGCTGAGTGGCGGCGTCCAGTTGTTCGCGATTTTCCCAGGCGCGAGCCAGGTACTGGCGAGCTTCTGTCATTTTGCCGGCTCGCTTGGCTTCCAGTCCAGCTTGGTAAAGTTCAATGCCGGTGGTTGGAATCTTGGCAAATCGGTTGTCCACGGTTTCCAGGTCAACATCTTCCTTGCCAGAAACAGTCACGTTTTTGGTCGTGTCGCTGTTCGGATCGTAACCGGCTTGAGCGACGCCTTCTCCGGCATCAGCCACCATTTGTGTCGGTGTGACGGCCGGATCGTATTGGACTTTGCTCAATGCACCCTGGATTTTCAGTTCCAACTGCCAAGGTTGAATATCGCTGGCAGCAAACTCGCTGGCCGGAACATTCAACTTTTTGGCGTCTTCCACCAGTGCCGAAGCCTCGTTGTACTGACCACGGTCAAAGGCCAACTGGGCCTTGGACATCAGCATGTCAACTTGGGCTTTGCCTGGTGTTGCCTGAGCTCTTGCTCGAGTGATCATCGCCTCCAAAGCGGCTGGATCGCCCGTTTGCTCGTTGAATTCAACCGGAAACAGGCGTGCCTGCTTGATCAATGCCTCAGCATTTTCCAGATCACCGTATTGAATCAAAGCTTTTGCCTGAGTCAGGTAAAACCCGGCGGCTCCAGCGTTATAGCCTGGATCGCGTTGGCCAGCCAATTCGACCAGCTGATTCTGACGCTCGACCAGCGACAGAATCGTTGCCGGGGAATCGCCCAGCCGTTCGAAATTGACGGCCAGCTTCTCGGCTGCTTGCGCCATGGTGGTGGCAGTTGCCAAATCACCCTTTGCCAATGCATGACGGCCATTTAACAGCAGTCGCTTCGCTTCCATCGCCACTTTATCGGGGCTGGTGGATGCGGTTGTCTGATCCGGTGCCGCCGCTGGGGCAGTCGCCGGCGTCTGTACCTCGTTGGGCACAAACTCGTTCTGAGCGCGCGCCGCCGACGGAGCCTGGACTACCGCCAGTGACGCTACGAGGGCCGAAGCCCAGAATCCTTTAAGTCGCACGGAGACTCTCACGCAACTCTCCTTGTATTGTGACGTCCAAATACCTTGCAATGATTTCCAAGCTGTTCTGCGGCATTGCAAGGTTTAACCCCCAAGCCGTTCCCAGTTTCCGTACCGGGTGGTTTTGACAGGTCCGGATTGGCTTCAATCCGGCCCTGTCCGCGGAGACCGCAGGCAGCGCACGAAATTTTCGTTGTTGGTAATTAGAAAGAGGTATCGGACATGTCAACGCGAATAACCGGCAAAATCGGAAAAGTTTTACTAGTTTGGTAGCTGCCAAATGCTGTCATAAAAAATTTGAAAACAATTGCCCTGCAAACGTTCGACTGTCAAGCGAATCGCAAGAAATTTCACGCTTCGGAAGGATTTCGCTTAAGTCGATTTTTTTGCGGTAGTTTTCGAATATGAGCCCAATTCAGCCTGGAATACGACGCCGGTGGTGAAAGTGGTGGCAGTCTCCCGCGGTTTTGGCGCTGGCCACCGACCTCTCCGCGAAAGTTAGGTAGCATGGCCGATTCGGCCGTGTTCGCAATTGAATTCTGCTGACGCTAACGTTTTGCATGGAGTGATTTCCTCAAAGAGCAGCTGTTTAAAGGTCGCAGTTCTTGGTCGGTAAACTGGTCTGATCAGTGGACCGGAGAGAAACGCAAAGACACGAAGTCGCAAAGACGCGAAGATTTCCAAGCGAAAAGGGTTGTGAAATACAAAACCAGGTAAATCAAGGGGCTTAGTGAAGGAATCGAACCACACTTTGCGACTTTGCGTCTCGGCGACTTTGCGTTAATCCAATGACACCTCAACTCTGATTTCGAAATACATACATTCCGGTAGAATCAGGAATTCTGAAAGATGGGTGAACCTTGCGGACTCGGGCCAATGGCGCCAATGGCCCAAGCTACTTCAGCGATCGCGTCCAGTGGTTTTGGCGCCAGCCACGGACATCTCCGCGAAAAGCCCCAAGGGAATAGCGTTCAAATCCAATCGCTCCCGGTTCCCGATCGGTTACAATGGAATGTGTGATAAAACCGGATTCCCTTGGCGTTTGGTACTTTCTTGAACCTTCGCGCAAGCTCACTTGGAGTATCAATGAGCCTACGTTCTGACCTTGATCGCATGCCTTATTTCAAACCATCATTGCTAATCGTTTTGACTTTGGCGTGCACCCTGTTCCCCCTGAACTCCCCAGTCTGCGCCAATGACGAAGGGTTCACCGAAGACGCCGCCGCGGCAGTGAAACAAGCCAAGTCCAGCGACAAGGCACTGTTCATTCTGTTCACCGGCTCGGACTGGTGCCCACCCTGCAAACGACTCGAAGCCGAAGTATTATCCCAGGAGAAGTTCCTCGATTCGGCCAGTGAGAACTTTGTGCTGTTAAAGCTGGATTTCCCAAAATCGACTCCGCAAGATCCTGAACTGGTTGAACAGAATAAAACCTGGGCGGAAAAATTTGGGGTCAACAGTTTTCCCACTGTGATCATGGTCGATGCCGATTTGAAACCGTTTGCCTTTGCAGGCTACGAAGAAGGCGGCCCGGAAAACTATTTACAGACCCTCGATCAAGCACTGCAAACACGGCAGTTCCGAGACAAAACATTGGCCGCTGCAGCGAAAGCCGAGGGGAACGAGCGCGCCAACTTGCTCGATCAGGCTCTGACGGAACTGGGGGAAGAAGTTGCCAATGTCTACTATGCCGACCTGATTGAGGAAATCGTTGCACTCGACAAAAACAATGAACTCGGGCTGCGATCCAAATGGAACGCGGCTCGCGACGCCGAGATGCGGAAAGTCATCATGACCGACCTGGTCATGATGGCTCGGTTTGACAAACCCGAATCAGCTATTCGATTGATCGACGAAGTATTAGGCGAAATCGATTTCACCGCCGCCGAAACGCTAACCATCCTGCAGCTGAAACTGAACATCGCCCGCGAATTAAAAGACCCCGAACGCGTCGATGCGGTGCTGGATCAAATGATCACACTTAATGGCGTCGAAGGGGAAACGCGGGAACGATTGATCGCCAAAAAAGTTTACTTGATGGTTGGCTCTGGGCGTCGCGACGAAGCAATGAATCTGCTGGACAAAGCTCTCGTTGGCAACCAGAACGCTGCCCACTTGTTGTACGCCAAGGGTCAATTGCTGGCAGCCGAGGACGAACATCAAGCAGCCGTCGAAGCCTTCACGGCCGGCCTGGATTCGGTCGTTGCCAATCCAGATTTGAAAATCGATCTGGTTTCGGGCAAATCAGATTCACTGTTTGCACTCGACCAGGCCGAAGCAGCATTAAAACTGCTGGATGACTTTGCTGATGACAGCAATCAGCCCTCCGAACTGCGTGCCGAAGCCCTATTGCATAAAGCAATGTTAATGTATGACATGGGACGTTCTCGGCAGGCCCGTTTGACCGAAAACCGAGCCGTCGAAGTCACCGAATCACCCGCAGAAAAGGCCTCGATTCAGAAGATGGTCGAACTGTTGCGAAAAAAGTACGAACAATAAGCTCAGCGTCGCTGCCGTTGGAATTCATTGCCAGCGGCATCCTGCGCAGCTACGATGAACGCGATCCATGGCGGTTATTTGCCACGCCACAGCCCCAAACATCAACTTTGAAAACTCGATTTTGGAGAATCTTAATATGAAAACCAACCGTCGTGACTTTAACAAATCGGCTGCGGCCGTCGGCGCCAGTGCCTGGGTGCTGGGCGGTGTTTCGCTTAAACCCAGCCTGTCGGCAAATGAAGAAATCCGTTTCGCTTGTGTTGGCGTCGGCGGTAAAGGGTCCAGTGACTCAACCAACGCCAGTCGCAACGGCAAGGTGGTCGCGATCTGCGATATCGACGACGAAACCCTGGGCAAGAAAAGCTCAGAGTTTGGCGATGCCAAGACGTACAACGACTATCGCAAAATGTTTGACGAGATGGGCGATCAATTTGACGCCGTCACCGTCAGCACGCCCGACCATACGCACGCCGTGATCGCATTGCAAGCGATGCGCATGGGGAAGCACATTTACTGCCAGAAACCGATGACCCACTCGATCGAAGAAGCCCGCATGATGGGTGATGTCGCTCGGGAAATGAAAATCGTGACCCAGATGGGAAACCAGGGTACCGCGTTGAACAACCTGCGTGAATCTGCCGCATTGATCCGCAAGGGAATCGTCGGCGATGTCAAAGAGGTTCATGTTTGGACCAATCGCCCTGTTTGGCCGCAAAGTAACAACTTGCAGGTTCAAACCGAACCCGAATCCGGGAAGGAAGCCGAATGGAACGCGCGACGAAAACAAATCCACTGGGATGAATGGATCGGCCCAGCCAACAAGCGACCTTACAGCCCCGAAATTCACCCATTCAAATGGCGCGGGTTCTGGGAATTCGGTACCGGTGCCTTGGGCGACATGGCTTGCCATACCCTGAACATGTCCTACATGGCTCTGGATTTGAAGTTTCCGACCTCGGTCGAAGCTGAGTTTGATGAGCACGACCGCGTCTGCTATCCCGGTTCGTCCAAGATCAAATTTGAATTCCCCGAGTACAACGGTCGCCCAGCATTGACGATGTACTGGTACGACGGCGGTCGAACGCCGGATGCAGAACTGATGGCTGATTTGCCCAAACGCAAACAAGGTGACCGGATGCGTCACTTTACCAGTGCCGCCTTGATCGTTGGCGATAAGGGCAAGTTCTACTCACCCGGTGATTACGGCGGTGAGCCGATGGAAACAGGGTTGATCGTCGACGGCGAGTTTACCCGCCAACGAACCATTACCCGACCGTCCGAAGACGGACAAGCCAGCCCATTCTCGGAGTTCAAGAACATCGATTACGTTCGTTCTCCCGGACATGAAAAAGAATTTGCCCTGGCGATCAAAGGCGAAGGCAAGACTGTTTCCGAATTCGTGGAATACGCTGGTCCGCTCACCGAAACGATTCTGCTTGGCAACCTGGCTCTGTGGTCCGGTAACAAAGTGGATTGGGATGCCAAGAACATGAAGATCCTCAGCGAAGCCGACGAATCGACTCGCCAGATGGTCCGCCACGAGTACCGAAACGGGTACACGATTCACGAAACTGCTGGAGCTACTGGCTAAGCGGAACCGCTACGGCGGTTAAGTAGCAAGTATTCGAGTTTATCTGCGTGATACTGGTCAGCCCAGTATCACGCATTTTTTGTTGAGTCAGCGGTCGGAAGTAGCTTGGTCCATTGGACCGAGTCCTCAACGTGCTGGCCGAACTGTCAATTTTAGAAGTTGCACACTTTTGGAAACCCGACGCGTAAGTGAGGGAAAAACACGCATCGGTGTATCCCTCGCTCACGCGTCGGGTTTCCATTCCCAGACAAAAACTGCCCCAGGCAAAAACTGCATTAATTCAACTTCGATGTTTTCAACAATCCGTTGCATTCACGGCCGAATCGGCCATGCTACTTCGCAGTGTTGGCTGTACCACAGCCGAACCAAATGCACTGACAACGTGTTTCAAACTCTCTATTTCATCGGTTAACATGTTTGCATGAGTAATGCATCAGTAAAACACTGGACAGAGCAACCAAGTCGAATCCTTAGCCTGGCGTTTTGTCTGGTCGCCCGACACCCCCTTCATGCCCAGGAACTGGAGAACTAGTTCAATGCATGGTTTTCCGAAGAACTCCATTAAGTCTCAGGCTTTCGCCGCCGCGTTAACGGCATTTATCGTCGGATTGTTGTTGGCAACCAGCCTGTTGGGTTGCAACCAATCCTCGATGGCGGTTATCTCGCAGGAAACTGCAACCAACTCTAACCCGGAACCGTCGGACACTCAGGAACCCCAAGAGGCCGACACTTCAAAACAGAAAGCTGCCAAGAAAATGGAAACTGCCACATTTGGAGCCGGTTGTTTCTGGTGCGTTGAGTCCGTGTTTTTGCAGCTCAAAGGCGTCAAATCGGTCAAGTCAGGGTACATGGGCGGCACCGTCGACAACCCAACCTATAAGCAGGTCTGCAATGGAACGACCGGCCACGCCGAAGTCGTGCAAATCGAATTTGATCCGTCCGTAATCAGTTTTGACGATCTGCTGCAGGTATTCTGGAAGACTCACGATCCGACGACGCTGAATCGACAGGGCAATGACGTCGGCACGCAGTATCGATCAGTCGTGTTCTTTCATTCCAAAGAACAGGAACAGAAAGCCCTCGGCTACAAGAAAAAGTTGAATGAAGCCGGCGCCTTCGACGACCCAATTGTGACCGAAATTACGGCCGCTTCGAAGTTCTTTGTAGCCGAAGACTACCACCAGGATTACTTCAACAAGAACCCCGGTAATCCCTATTGCCGGCTGTTCATTCCGCCGAAGCTGGAAAAACTGAAAAAGGTCTTTGCCGACAAGCTGAAGGACAACTAGTGGTTTTGAAGACATTATTGAACCACCAGCTTGGATAAGCAGCCCTTGTCCGGGCATTTGTTGGCGAAATCACTGTCGTCTTTCGCTCCGCGAATTTTCTCTGCGATAGGTGGCGGCTTCCAGCGGTTTTGGCGCTAGCCACCGACCTTCCGGAGTTTACGCATCAACTGGCTTTCGTCCGGGGCTAGCGCCCAAATCGGCTGGACAAAAAATGTCAGCCTCTCCGCGAAAGCCCCGATTCGCGAACTTTCGCGGAACGAAAGGGGATCATTTGCAACTCCAAAACGCGCATGCGAGCCAATGATCCGCATGAGTGCTAAGGATCCACTCGCTGGCGCGTCGGGCTTGTATTGCGTCAGCGCAGCTCCATCCGGAAATGGTACTCTTGATAAGGCACATGAGAGTCGTGCATCTGGCGAGTTTCTCCGCTGGCAATAAAGCCCAACCTGGCGAAAAAACGATGGGCACGCTTGAATCGCGTGTCCGACCAGAACTCAATCCGCTCACATTGTTGATCGATCGCCCAGTCGATCGCGGCTTGCATCAGTCGATCGCCATTTCCGGAACCTCGAAATTCGCGCGACAGGTACAAGCGTTTCAGAATACATTTTCTGGAATCTCGCGGATCCAATACGGCGGCATGAGTCCCTACGATCGCCTGATTCGAATTGCGATGCGTTTCCAACACCCAGAAGCAACCGCCGGCATCCAGATAGCTCCGTTCAATCTCCTGCAAGTCAGCTTCGGCTCCGCCAGGTGACAGGCAAATTGTTTCGCCATATTCCTGCAGGACCTCGCCGACTAAACGAATCATCTTCGCCGAATCGGCGTCTCTTGCTACTCGAAGCGATAGCGGGCCTTCACGATCCACAACCCGCAAACTCATTTTTTAGGTTTGATCAGTTCCAACGATTTCTGAGCGTGGACTCGCGCCATCGCGTCGGTGTCCTGTGTGAGCTGCTTGAGGACGTCCTGCTTCGAGGCTGCTGCTGGGCCCATCCCACCCAATGCGATAGCCACCAGATCACGAGTGATCGGGTCAAGTGAATCGGACAGGGCAGCGACTTTGTCCAACAATGGTGCGGCGCCGGGTCCCATTTTGATCACCATGTTCAACCCGTCCTGCTCAAAACCTGGCGCTTCCAACAACTTGCCAAGCACGTCGAAAATGGCGGGGTCATCGGGATCGATTTTCCACAGTGCATAGGCTGCGTGAGCTTGGACGTAATGGTCATGGAACTTCATTTTTTCCCGAATTTTATCCTTCACGTGAGCTGCATCCTTACCCATCGAAGCCAACCCGGTCAGCAGCCGTTGAGCTTCAACGGGGGTGACTATTTCAAGACGATCGCCCATGACGGTAGCATTTTCTTTGGTACTCGGTGTCGGGCCAATCGCTCCCAGGCAAACCCCCGCCCATCCCCTGACAGAAGGCAACCCGTCAACCAGGATTTCCTGCAGCGTCGGTTCAGCAGCAGCAGCTTTGGGACCCAGATTTCGCACGATCCGGCATGCGAAACACTGATTGTTGAAATCAGAATCTTTAAGACATTCGATGACATCATCCAACAACTTCTCCGCCGAACCGTTCATTCCCCGCAGGGCATACAGTGCACAAGCCCTGGCTTGAGTTAATTCGGAGTTGATCAATTCTTCAATTTGCGGCAGGTAAACATCGCAACAATCACCCAGGACGTGTGCCGCCGAGCAACCCAGCATGCGATTCTTAACAATCTTGCGAAGTTCCGGTTCGTTGGCTGGATCGATTTCCAGCAACTTTCCTTCAAAAAAGGGTTTCAAGTAGGGCACGGCATCGCAACCGATTGTTGCGATTGCCATTTCCGAAGCACCGCGAAAATGGTGACTGCCTCCGGTATTGATTTTGACCAGGAACGGGACCGTGACCTCGAGCTCCTTCTTCAATTTGCCCAGTTGGACAATGGCCGCAATTCGTTCGCTGACGCTCCGTTTTCCGTCGTCAACAACAGCCATCAGATCCTGCACCGATTCCATTTTTTCAATCGCACGCAGTGACGCCATGGCCGACGAATCGAGTTCTTGAGCCCTGGCTTGACCCGGCAGAAATCTCATCCCCGTGTAAGACAAAGTCAAAACAATGGCGGCAATTAAAACCCCAACCAAATGGTCACGCATCATCCAGCTCCTGTCAGAAATTCCGGCAACGCCAACCTCCCGCGACGTCGCCGTTTTATTCTAGTGGTTTGGGCCAGCGTTTTCCTGGCCGAAGTCAATTTTCGGCAGAGATTCGTATAGAATGACATCGGCGAACCCATCTTTAATTTCCCCAGTTGGAGAGTCCTGCATGTCTGGTACCAATTTGCTTTTTCCGCTGACTGTTCTCGCATTCGGATTGGTTTCGATTGGGCAAGCTCAGGAAACCAAGGATTCAATTCCAGTCGCTACCAGCACAAACCAAGACATCACCAGGCTGATTCGGACTCAAACCACAGCCTGGAACGAAGGAAACCTGGAAAAATTCATGTCCACCTATTGGAATTCTCCTCAGCTTTCTTTCTCCAGCGGAGGTAATACAACATACGGTTGGCAAGAGACACTTGATCGATATCGCCGTGGTTACGCCCCTCCCAAAGAGATGGGAAAACTGAACATTGACCACTTAAAAGTGTCGATGTTGGGACAAGAAGCGGCCCTGGTACTTGGCAATTGGCACCTCAAAATGTCGGATCAATCGGTCCGCGAGGGCAATTTTTCACTCGTGATGCGACGAATTAAAGGAAATTGGAAAATCGTTCACGACCACTCCTCTCAATTGGAACCCGAAGACGATCCAGCGAGTACGGATGAAAGTGCCAAGAATTCTGATCAATCGTCGAATCAGTGAGTGCTCTGTTTCGACCTGAACAGATGATGACAGGTGTGTTTGCCCCCTGAGTTGAAATGAGACAGGTTTTTGAAATTCGATCCATTCTGGGCGCGTTGATCTGGGTTGCGCTGATCGCTGGCGGAATTTTGCTGGCCCGCAACGTGGTGGAACAATCGCCTGATTCGGTCAACAAGCTGGCTCAATATGTAGGCCGGCAACGCAGAACCATCTCACTGGAATCCCAGTACAACCTGGCCCTGCGTGTCGGCGATCCGGTTTACCTCGCCGACTCAGACGAAGTCTCACCGATTGGATACGTGTCACGAATAACGTTGGCCAAAGGTGGTTACTATGCCTCCGAAGTCGATGTCTCGATGTACGGTTCATCGCCGGCGATTTCTGAAGACGATCATTTTGAGTTTCACTTCGCGCCGGACTCCACCGAATGGCTGATCAGAACCATGTTCACGCCATCCAAGCAGGACCAGATTCGAACCTTGATTGAAGACGCCTTGAAGGAAAATCAAGCCGACATCGTCAATGCATTTCAACCCGTGATCAAGAAGGCATTCGTCGAGGCTCAAAATCAACTTCGTACCGATTTGACCAAGGCCATTGCCTCCCGCCAGGAAGAGTTGGACAAAATCGGAGATCGCTACCGGGAGGAATTGTTGAAGCAGGAATTCGTGCCGCTGTTCCAGGACGAACTGTGGCCCATCATCCAGGAGGAAAGCGAACCGCTGGTCAACGAGGTCGCTCAGGAGATCTGGAAAGAGGTTTCGGTGTTTTCCTTCGGATGGCGTTACGCTTACGATCGCTTGCCGTTG
>CAZJEK010000156.1:0-12808 GCA_964545005.1 uncultured Pirellulaceae bacterium | reverse complement strand
TGTAGCCCTCGCTCACGCGTCGGGTTTCCATTTGCCAGACCAATCGTGTCGCGATTTTGATTCAAGCTGTGATCAAACGGACCTCAATCACGGTCAAGGCGATAGGCTCGATGCGTCAAAATCCTGGTTTTTTGTGGGTCTACCGCATTTCAGGGACTGGCATGAGCATTGCAGCTGTCCAGTTGAACCCATCCCCCCAATGTAAAGGATCAACGATGTTCAACATCAAAACGTTCATAGCAGTAGCCGCCATCGGAATCATTTCGTTACCTTCGGTGGCTGAGGCCCAAAACTATACGCAGCGCGGGACTCGCAATGGTGCGATTGCCGGTGCCATCATCGGCGGCATCATTGGCGACCAACGGGACAATGCGTTCACAGGAGCAGTCATCGGCGGAGTGGTTGGTGGCGCGGTAGGTCGTGCGGTTGGGAAATCGAAGGACACCCGCTTTTACGGAAGCTCACCCTACTATGGTTATGGGAACAACAATGGATTCGGGCACAACAACTACTATCCTCGCCAGACTTACTACAACAACGGTGGTTTCAACCGCCAGATCGGAATTCAGGTAACGCCTTACTATGGCGGCTACAACAGCTTCCAAGGCGGATTCTACGGCGGTAATTACTATGGTGGAGGAGGCTACGGTCGCGGCCACTACGGTGGCGGACATCACGGTCACCGCGGGCATTCGCACGGCCGCTGGTAATTGAACCGCAACTGAAATTTTGAAAACAAGCTCGAATCAAGGGACGCCAACCGGCGTCCCTTTTTTTTGGGCGGTCGCAAGGGCAACCCTCATTCCGCTCGCGAAGCACTAGCGGTTGGTTTCGCGATGGTTACAATGTGGGCTGTTCTTTTACATTTGAAATATTGCCACGCTGGTGTTGTGTTGCTTGATGCGACTCTGGACACCATCCTCGCGCGATCACTCTGGACTCAGGTTCCCGACAACCCATTGCCCCTTTGCCGAAAGGTCACCGTGAATTCAGCCGACCAGTTATTGGAAACACCGTTGCATGCCTGGCACGTTGAACATCACGGCCGGATGGTCGATTTCGCTGGCTGGTCGATGCCGGTTCAGTATTCCAGCATCATGGATGAACACCATCAGACGCGGAATGCGTTGGGCATGTTCGATGTTTCTCACATGGGCCGGCTGTATTTTTCCGGCGACGCGATCGACACGTTTCTCGATCGATTGACCACACGCCGCGTTGCTGGCGTTGAGCCAGGTCGAATCCGATACTCGCTGATGACCAATGAAGCCGGCGGAATTTTGGACGACGTGCTGGTGTATCACCTGCCCGACCTTGATGGCAATCCGTTTCACATGATGGTGGTCAACGCCAGCAACCGCGCGAAAATCGTGGACTGGATTCAGTCGCACCTGGGCGACTCGGGGATCAAACTGGACGACCGGACCACCACCACGGCGATGATTGCAGTGCAAGGCCCACAAGCGAACGCCGTGGTCAAGGAACTTGCCGAACTGGATCCCGATTCGCTGGCCTACTACACCGGCACGACGACTCGAGTCTGCGGCCAGGAAGCGATTGTGTCACGCACGGGATACACGGGCGAGGACGGTTGCGAAATCATTTGCGATGCCCAGCATGCGGCCGAAATCTGGCAGACAGTTTTTTCAGCTGGCCAGGCAATCGGTGGCGGAGCGTCGGGGTTGGCAGCTCGGGACACGTTGCGGCTGGAAGCTGGCATGCCCTTGTACGGCCACGAGTTGAACGAAGAAATCAACCCGGCACAAACCGACCTGAAGTTCGCGATTCAAATGAAAGATCGAGACTTTGTTGGCAAACAATCGATCCTGGCCGCCCGAAAGGACGACAGCCTGCCCGTTCGAATTGGGCTGGAACTGGAAGGTCGCCGAGCCGCCCGCGAAGAATGCCTAGTCCTGGTCGATGGCCAGCAAGTTGGCATCGTCACCAGTGGCACGTTCTCGCCGACACTGCAAAAATCAATTTCCATGGCTTACGTCCAACCCGAATTTAAAACGCCAGGAACCGAAGTCACGATCGACATTCGTGGCAAAGCTCATTCGGCGAAAGTGGTTGAGCTTCCGTTTTACCAACGTGACTGATTTCAGCTGCTTGTTCGCAACATTCAGTCATCCATCAATCAATGAGTTTCATAACCAGGAGTGAATCGTGAATCCAGAAAATCTGTTGTTTGCTGAGTCGCATGAGTGGGCCCATATTGAAGAACAAAACGGCGACAAAATTGCCACAATCGGGATCTCGGCCAATGCGGTCGAAGCGTTGACCGACCTGGTATACATGGACTTGCCTTCCGAAGGCACCGAAGTCGCCGCTGGAGCCTCGTTTGGCGAGGTTGAATCCGTCAAAGCGACCAGCGACATGTACAGTCCCGTTGCCGGTGAAATCATCGCCGTCAATACCGACCTGCCCGACAATCTGGATGTCCTGAATTCCGACCCCTACGGTGAAGGCTGGATTATCAAGGTCAAAATGACCAGCGACGATGGTGTCGACAAACTGCTGAATTACGACGCTTATCAAAAACAGTGCGATTAGCCGTGTCATTGGCCAGTTGATTTTGGCCTGTCATTTTCTGTGATGTGAACCAACATGAGTACCGACCAATTAGCTCAACCTGTTTCGCCTGATTCCGTACAGCAGCGCGACGACTTTATTCATCGCCACCTGGGACCCTCGGAATCAGAATTAAGTTCGATGCTTGAAACCGTTGGAGCCAGTTCGCTTGACGACCTGGTAACTTCAACTGTTCCGGCCAACATTTTGCTCGACGGCGAACTTGATTTGCCAACGTGCAACACCGAGGTCGAAGCAGTCGCCAGGCTTCGTGAGTATGCCGAGACCAATCGAGTTAATCGGTCGATGATTGGGATGGGTTATTACGGCACTCATGTTCCCTACGTCATTCTGCGGAATGTGCTGGAGAACCCAGGCTGGTATACGGCGTACACTCCGTACCAGGCAGAAATCTCGCAAGGGCGCCTGGAATCGCTGTTGACCTTCCAGCAAATGGTGATGGATCTGACCGGCATGGAAATGGCCAACGCCTCGCTGCTGGATGAAGCCACCGCCGCGGCAGAAGCGATGGCGCTGTGCAAGCGCGCCGGCAAGTCACCTGACAATCGATTTTTTGTCGCTGACGACGTTCACCCGCAGACACTGGACGTATTGCAAACTCGAGCCCAGTATTTCGGGTTTGAAATCATTGTCGGACCAGCAGCCGAAGCAGCTGATCATGAATCGCTGTTCGGTGCCTTATTGCAGTATCCGGGCTCCACCGGCCAGGTCCAGGACTTGTCCGGGTTGATCGAATCGCTGCACGAAAAAAATGCCCTCGTCGCGGTCGCCAGTGATCTGCTGGCGTTGACCTTGCTCAAACCGCCCGGGGAAATGGGAGCTGACATTGTGCTCGGCAGCGCCCAGCGATTCGGTGTGCCGATGGGATTTGGTGGTCCCCACGCTGCTTTCTTTGCAACGCGTGATGCCTACAAACGTTCGGCCCCGGGACGAATCATCGGCGTCTCCCGCGATCGTCGCGGCAAAACTGCGTTGAGGATGGCGATGCAGACTCGCGAACAGCACATCCGCCGCGACAAAGCGACGTCGAACATCTGCACCGCGCAGGCTTTACTCGCCAACATGGCGGCTTTTTACGCGGTCTATCACGGCCCCGAAGGCCTGAAAACCATTGCCACTCGCGTCCACCTGATGGCTCGACTGCTGGCAAAAATCCTGACCGACTCCGGGCTGGAACTGGTACACCAGAATTTCTTCGACACGCTGGCGATCAAGTCCGAGCGGGCTGCTGAAATTGTTCAGCACGCAGCTCGCGAACATAGCCTGAACCTGCGGCTGGTCGATGAATCCCACATTGGCATCAGCTTGGATGAAACCACGACGCTGGAAGATTTGTCCGCAGTGGCGGCGGCGTTTGGCATTCCAACGCCTGTAATTGATCCTGAATCATCCGTTGCGGCTTTTGACGATGCGATTCCGGCACCGTTGAATCGGGAATCCGAATACTTAACTCATCCGGTGTTTCATCGATACCATTCCGAAACAGAAATGTTGCGGTATTTGAAACGCCTGGAAAACCGCGACTTTTCGTTGACGCATGGCATGATCCCGCTGGGCTCGTGCACGATGAAATTGAACGCGACCGCTGAAATGATCCCCGTGACGTTTGACGGCTTCGCCAACCTGCACCCTTTTGCGCCGGTGGATCAATGGACGGGTTACCAGCAAATGATCAACGAGTTGCGAGACTGGTTGATCGAGATTACCGGTTACGATGCGATGTCGATGCAACCGAACTCAGGTGCCCAAGGTGAATACGCCGGGCTGTTGGCGATCCGCCGGTACCACGAAAGCCTGGGGCAGGGCGATCGCGACATCTGCCTGATCCCCAGTTCGGCCCATGGCACCAACCCGGCGTCGGCCAGCATGATGGGGCTAAAGGTTGTGGTAATCAAAACCGACGAAGACGGGAATATCGACCTGGATGACCTGAAGGCCAAAGCGGAACAGCACGGTGACAAACTTTCCAGCTTGATGATCACCTACCCCAGCACTCACGGTGTGTTTGAAGAAACTGTGATCGAGGCTTGCGAAATCGTGCATTCCCACGGCGGTCAAGTCTACATGGATGGTGCCAACATGAACGCGTTGGTTGGAATTACAGCGCCTGGAAAAATTGGTTCCGATGTCTCTCACTTGAACCTGCACAAAACGTTTTGCATTCCACATGGTGGCGGCGGTCCAGGCATGGGCCCGATCGGCGTGAAGGCCCACCTCGCCCCGTTCCTTCCCAACCACGTCGTCCAACCGATCGACTTACTGGGCCGGGAAAACAACGGTGCGGTCTCGGCTGCTCAGTACGGTAGCGCGGCAATCCTGCCAATCTCCTGGGCCTACATCTATATGATGGGTGGGGCCGGGTTGAAGCAAGCGACCCAGGTCGCGATCCTGAACGCGAACTACCTGGCCAAGCGACTCGAAGGTCACTACGACGTGCTGTACAAAGGGCGCAATGGTCGCGTCGCCCACGAATGTATTCTCGACATTCGCCCGATCAAGGAAGCGACCGGAATCACGGAAGTCGATGTCGCCAAGCGATTGATGGACTACGGATTCCATGCCCCAACCATGTCTTGGCCGGTGTCGGGAACCATCATGGTGGAACCGACCGAAAGCGAATCCAAAGCCGAATTGGATCGTTTTTGCGACGCGATGATTTCGATTCGCGAAGAAATCCGCGCTGTTGAACGTGGTGAAGTCGAAGCTGAGCATTCGGTGACCCACATGGCACCCCATACCATGGACGATCTCGCCGACGATCAATGGGACCGGCCCTATTCACGGCAACAGGCAGTGTTTCCCAGCGAGGCAACTCGCCAGTCCAAATTCTGGCCCTCGGTTAATCGCATTGACGACGTCTACGGAGACCGCAACTTTGTGTGCTCGTGCCCGCCGATGTCTGACTACGAAGACCAGGAATAATGTCAGCGGTACCCAAAACTGGGCGGCTGCTGATTGACCCGCCCGGCCAAGGCGACTGGAACATGGCCGTCGACCAGGCGTTGCTGGAACGGGCCGAACAAGATCGACAGGTAACACTGCGAATCTATCAATGGTCGGAACCGACACTGTCGTTGGGATATTTTCAATCCCACCTCAGTCGACAGCAGCATGCGGCCAGCCAGGAGTGTCCCCTGGTCCGTCGCCGGACCGGTGGCGGCGCGATCGTCCACGATCTCGAAGTGACTTACTCAATCGCCTTGCCAGCCCAAAACCGCTGGGCCAGGAAAAACGCAGATCTGTACGACCACGTTCACGAGGCATTGATCACCGTAATCGCCGAAACGACCGGGTTGGAGTCACAACGTTTTGGGCAATTGCCAGCTGCGGCAGTCTCCGATCAATCGGCCGAACCATTCCTGTGCTTTCAACGACGATCTGCTGGCGACTTGATTTGCCAGGGCCGAAAAATCGTGGGAAGTGCCCAGCGGCGATTGAAAAATTCTCTGCTTCAACATGGCAGTATCCTGTTAGCCAGATCGGCGTTTGCCCCTGAGCTGGAGGGATTAACGGAGTTGGCGTCAGAGTCGGTAAAAGTGCCGCTTTTCATTGAAAAAACGGCCCACATGATCGCTGACTGCTTGCAAATCGATCTGACCGAAGGCAAGCTTGAAGAGGAAGAACACTTGGTTGCGTCGAAGTACCGCGCCGAAATGTTCGGTAATCCAAGCTGGAATAATCGCCGATAACCCGTAAGATCTTAGATGCCTGTTGCGCCCAGTTCCAAATAAGTTCGCGATTTCCGGTTTTGGTTGCCGAAATCAACGATTGCCGATCAAATAATTGGAACCGAAGCACAGCCACTTCCAGCGTTAAAAAACACAGCGTCAATTGCACGATTGCGGCAAACAGCCACACCAAGGTGTTTTATTTCCCATCGCCAAAAGCCAGGGACGAGATACCGTGGGCGGGCTGGGGATTGATCAGGCTGGAAACCACCAGTTTGACACCGGATGCCGACGAACGATAATTAAACGTGTGGCGAAATACATCCTCAAGCTTTATGATGTGGATGTATTTGGGAATGAGTCAAGCCTTGGGAGGTAGGATCAGGATGCAGGTTATCTTGAAAGTAGTTGGCGGTAAGAACAATGGCAGGGAGATTGCCATTGCGGTACCCCGGTTCATCATCGGTCGCGGCGAAACTGCCCACTTGAGACCGTCCAGTGACCTTGTTTCCCGAGAACATTCTGCGATCGAAGTCCGCGAAGATGGCACCGTGGTCGTTTCTGACTTGAAAAGCCGCAACGGCACATTCATCAACGGCCAGCCATTGAAAGCCCCTCACGTCGCCAAATCGGGTGACTCACTGCGGGTCGGCAAATTGCAATTTGAAATTGTGATCGATCCAGTCAAAGCTGGAACCAAAAAGCCCAAGGTCAAGGATGTCGTTGAAGCAGCATCCCGTGCCGCCGATGCTGCCAAGAAAGGCAAGATGTCGCTTGAAGACAGCATCACCGATTGGCTGATGGACGACGCTGACGATGAACCTTCGACCAGCGAACGCGATAAGATTGCCTCAGCCGAAACCATCCAGCTGAACCTGGAAGAGACTTCCGTTTTCAAAAGTCGCCAGCGCAAAAGTGGCGAAGAGCAACCCGAAGAAGAGCCTTCCAGCGAAGAGGACAAGGGTAAAAAGAAAAAGCCTGGGAAACTGCCCAAGCTCCCTCGACATACCCATGACAGCTCGACGTCAGCGGCCGACGATGTGCTGCGAAAGTTCTTCAATCGGCGTTAGTTTTAACACTTAACGTACCTGCGGCCGAGCATCCTTAGCTGGTGTTGTCGCGATGCCACGCAGTCGGCCTCGATTTGCCAATTCCAGGGAAACTCCTGGTTTTTTACGCCAATGATTCAGCACAGTTGGCGAACGGCTGATATCCGGAAAAATTTTTGAGAACGCTGAAACGTCTCGCAGCGGCCCGGGTATAGTTGATTGTGAGGGGAAAGAACATTGGCGGAAGAACTTCCAATTCTGGTTAACCGTTGTCTGGACGGTGACCAATGGTCATTTCGAGAATTGATCCACCGGTTTCGCGGCCAGGTGTATGGCTTGTGCTATCGCATGCTCGGCCAGCGAGAGGATGCCGAGGACGCGACCCAGGAGACGTTTCTGCGCGTCGCCCGGAACTTGCATCGCTGGGATCAGGACCGGGCGTTTGAACCCTGGTTGTTGACGATCGCAGGGAACCGTTGCCGAACGCGGCTGGCCAAGCGAATGCGGCGTCCTGGAACCACAACGTTGGATTATCCGATCGAGGATGATACTGGCCTGCAAGCTGCTCAACTGTTGGCCGAAGAGGTCGACCTTGCGCTTGATTCCATTCGTAACGAATATCGGCGTGCCTTTGAGCTGTTTCATAAACATGAAATGTGCTACCACGAAATTGCCGAAACTTTGGATGTACCGTTGGGTACGGTTAAGACTTGGGTGCATCGAGCTCGTCGGGAGCTCATTTGTCAATTAAAAAATCGAGGTGTGGTTGGTGAGTCAAGCTGAACAGACTTCCCTGTCGTGCGAAGGTTTTGAAGATCGAGTCAACGAATTGCTCGATCAGCGAGTTTCTCCGCGCAAAGACGCCCTGATCCAACGCCACTCAGATGACTGCCCTCCCTGCCGCGAGATCATGCAGGCCTATCTGACTGTCGACGACTCGATGAAACTGCTCAAAGCGGACATTGAATCGATTCTTCAGGAATCCCAGGGGCGCGATTGTCCTCGTCGATCACAGATCAGTCGTGTGACTGCGATCGTTGCTTCGGCGGCGTTGATAGTGCTGCTGGGATTGGGCTGGGGCCAACTGACACAATCAGCCAACCCTTCGATTGCCCAAGCAGATCTCGTTCTGCCTGCCCCCCTGATTCAACCTGTGCGGCAACCAGAGTCCACCATTGGCGGCGGTGCGGTCACGGTTCGTGAAGAATTCGCCGGCAAGTTGCCCACCGAAGAATTTCGCACGATTGCCGATCAGCTGGTGCCAATTTTCCGCTACTCGTCCAGTCTTCCGGGTGTCCGCCCGATGAGCGGCACGTTCAACATTGCCATCGAATACTTGATTCGCACATTGGAACGTCAGCACCCCAAAGTCGACCCGGATCTGGGCCAGACCTTTGACCACCTAGAACTGCTGGCCGCCGTCTGACAGCGAGTGGCCAGTCGGCCTTGCTCAAAATCGGAACGATGTGGTGAAGTCTGTGCCTGGCACAAGCCCCTTCTGTTTAGGCTTCCTCTCCTTGCCACCGACTCAACCTGGTGTGTAATGGATGCTACTGACCTTGGCCATCCTGACCAGAATCTTTGGAGTCATTGCTGTTCGCGTTTCCCGAATCATTTCCGCCTTTGTCTTCGGTTGGGGGTTTCGGTGGGATCGCGATATCATCGTCCGTGCCAGCTTCGTCGTTCACGCCTTCGCGGTTTCCGGTGTAAGTCTCGTCTCGGATAACTCCATACCGAGCATCGACTTGGTCAGTGAAGCGACGATCGGCAAAATTGGGCCAGGTTTGTTCGTTAAAGCCTTGGGCACCTTCAAGTTGCCGTTGCGTTACATTCAACATCAGGATGGTGTTTTCGGCATCGTCCGGATCTTTGTGAAATGAAAAAGCCTTGAACGGCACGGCGTATAGCGTGTCACCAAAGCCCAGCAACCCGCCGTAGGTTACAGCGACGTATGAAATCTGACCTGTTCGGGCATCCAGCACAACGTCCTCGATTTCGCCGACACTCTTCCGGCGAGGGCTTTCAATTGCCTTACCGATTAACGCGGTAACGCGAATCATGGGCCCCATCGTTTTGCTATCCAATTTGCCGGCACGTTGAGAGTTGCGTCGATCCTGCCATGGCTGGTCCTGGTTGGCCAGGTTCGGCTGATCTTGCCCTTGGGTCTGTTTTGGTGGCTGGTCAGATTTTTTCTGGCCGCTTTCTTGGGCGCTGATCGCAGTGGTCGCTACCATTGCGAACAACGCGGCTGCAGCAAAAAGCTGGGTCAACGATTTCATGACTATCTGCTCCTTTGGTGTTTAAAGATCGCTGTTGTCGACGTAGGAGAAATGAAAGTGCGGCACGACGCCCGTGTTGTCGTGGAAGGTCACCAACGTGCTGTGCCGCACATCGCTTTCACACGTGAGTTATCCCGAGTGCATCCGCTGTACCAAGCTCTGCCTGGTAGTGGGCAACGCCGCTATTCTGAATTGCCCAGCCCATGAATTCGGGTTTCTTGCAATCACTTGCAGATCTGAAAAGTTTTGCACACCCCCCAAAAACTCGATCGGCTGATTCTGGAATGATCGATCGGCGATCGGATTGGTCGCCAACTGTTCATGGGCCTTGATTGGCGAGAGTCCTCTACGTCAGGAGCCGGGATCGCAGTGCTTCGCACGTTCCACGACGCGCTCAATTCAGGAAGCTACGCAAGCTGGCACGATTCTTGCGGTTCATCGCAAGCATCACTATTCGAGACGCATGAGCCGGGACACAATCTGCCCTGACAACTTTTGCGTCATGCATTGAGGAGGATAAAACCATGGCATTTTCAATCACCGAAGTCCAAGATGGTCGCGTCGTTGAGGTTGAACTGAGTGGCAAGCTGACCAGGGAATCCTACCAGCAGTTTGTGCCCATGACTGAAGCCCGCATTAACGAGTTTGGCAAAATCTCCATGCTGGTTGTATTGCGTGATTTTCACGGTTGGAACGCGGGCGCATTGTGGGAAGACTTGAAGTTCGACGTCAAACACTTCGACGACATCAAACGGCTGGCATTCGTGGGTGAGAAGAAGTGGCAGAAGGGAATGGCAAGTTTCTGCAAACCCTTTACGACCGCCGAGATCAAGTACTTCGAACTGGACGAACTGGAAGCCGCACGGGCTTGGGTTCAAGCTTAGCACGACCTGAACAAACTGGAGTCAACCGAGGCCGGCAACTGACAATTCGGAACCACCAATTCGCCAATGACCTGGATTACGATTGAATGAGCAACGATACGGTCAACAGCATTGTCGTGATGCTCATTTCGTTACTGTCATTGGCGGTGGTATTTCATCCCCAGGTGATGAAGTCCAGGCGATGGCGGGCCACCATCACGCCGCTGGCATCGATTATTGGAAGCGGCTTTCTGGTCCTGGGTCCCATTTTGCACAACGACTTTGGGCCCTATGCTGCTGCGGTGATGGCCGTCCTGTGCAGCTTGGCTTTTTTGTTCGGAGCGGCCATTCGTTACAACATCCGGCAGTACTCCGAAACCGAGCAAGTCCCTCGGATAGTTCAAGCCACCGAGAAAATTTCTTCGACCGCCCTGGCGCTGGCTTATGTCGTGTCGATTACCTACTACCTGAATCTTTTCGGGTCATTTGCCGTCAGCCTGACTGAGCTGGAGCCGGGGCCTTATGGCCGCATCGTCTCAACGACTGTGATTGTGTTCGTCAGTTTTTTCGGTTGGACACGCGGGTTGACGGCCTTGGAAAACATGGAGGAGGGCGCGGTGGGCGTCAAGCTGGCAATCATTGCCGGCTTGTTGGTTGGGCTGGGTGCTTTCGCTGTAGAAACTCTCTCAGGCAACGCCGGTGCCGAACTGGAACGGCAATCGATCGAGATAAATCTGGACTGGCATTCTCTGTTTGTCGTGTTTGGACTCGTGATTACCGTGCAAGGTTTCGAGACGTCTCGGTACCTGGGAGATGAATACGATGCGAAGACTCGAATCGCAACGATGAAATATGCCCAATGGTCCTCAGCGGCTATTTACCTGGCCTACATCGCGCTGATGTCGATTGGATTTTTTCATGTTGCGGTGCCGGAAACCGAAACGGCAATCGTGGATATGACCCGCGCGGTCGCTCCCATTCTACCCGCCATGCTGGTGTTCGCGGCGTTGGCAGCACAATTCAGCGCCGCTGTCGCTGATACCTCCGGTTGCGGCGGTTTAGTACACGAATTGACGCGAGGAAAACTCAAACCCCAATTCGCCTACGTCATGATCGGTGGGTTGGCATTGGCGTTGACCTGGTCGGCCAATGTTTTTTCGATCATCAGCTACGCTTCCAAAGCTTTCGCTGCCTATTACGCGATCCAATCGGCGATCGCAGCCCAATTTGCCTGGAAAGCAGGAGATCGGTTGCGGACGGGTCTGTTCGCCGGTCTCGCAGTCCTGGCCGTAATGATCGCCATCCTGGGGGTTTCGCCGGAATAGCCCCTTCCGATTCGGACTTGCGTCGACTTGAGAGTTTTTCTACCGTCAGCCGCATAATGTCCAGATTCCTACCCGAGGAACGCGTCATGGATCGACGTGATCTTTCCTGCATTGCCTCTACCTCCCAAGCTACCTCCCGTGGCGTGGCTGACTCATCCGCGCGCACAACGGCGGTGCCTGATCTATTTGCTGCGCCAACGCGTGCGAGACCTGATCTTCGTGGTCAGGCTCTGGTTGTGCTGGGCTGCGTTGCAATGTTGCTGGTGCTTTCCGGATGCAACCTGGGTGCCAACCGGCGAAATGTCGTCGGGCGGCAAGCATTTGAGCAGGGGCAATACGCGGTCGCGATCAATGAGTTTCAAAAAGCACTGAATGCCAACCCCAACAACGCCGATGCCTACTACAACCTGGGCGCTACTTTCGCCGCGATGGGAAAGCAAAACAACAATCGACAGTGGATCGATCAGGCCGAACAATTGTATCGCCAGTCGATTTCGCTGAATGATCAGCATGTTCCAGCGCATCGTGCGTTGGCTTCGCTGTTGATTGAAACCCAACGCGAACAATACGCGTTTGATTTGATGAACCAGTGGAAAGAGCGATACCCGGCGTCGACCGAACCGCTGGTCGAATTGGCTCGGTTGTATCAAGAGTATGGGGACTCCCGCCGAGCAACGGATTTGTTGGCCGATGCGTTGCGCATCAATCCTGGCGACTTGCGATCGCTAAAAGCCATGGGGCACCTGCGGGAACGCGAGGGGCAAACGCACCTGGCTATCGACAATTACCTCCGCGCGTTGCAAGTCAATCGCAACCAACCCGAACTGGCTCAACGAGTCGCGGCATTACAGACCCAATTGGCAGCCAATCCGGTACCCGATAATCTTGGCACACCCGGCGTGCCCGTACGCTACGGTTCGATTGATCCGTTTCGCAAATAGAAAATCCTGGCGTCTCAGCGTGTGATCGTATCATGCTGGTGATTGAACAACCACGCGTACATCCGCCCTTGCGGGGAACTCGGATCGGCGG
>CAZJEK010000155.1:0-12845 GCA_964545005.1 uncultured Pirellulaceae bacterium | reverse complement strand
GGTTTGTGTCGGCGCGTTTTTCTACAACATGCTCGTCATGCTGGGAGCTTACCTGTGCGTTCCCTCCGAACTGCCTGGCTTGCCGCCGGAAGCCGTCTCGGCAATGACCGCTGGAATCATCATTTTTGCCGTCTTCGGCTTGGCCTTTAAGCTGGCCATGTACGGAGGATTGTTGGCGTTCCTGATGAACAAAAACAACCGAGCACTGTTTGCTCCGCGGCCAGCGAAAGAATCATTCAATTAAAGGCCCACGGCCGAATTCAGAGCTTGCTCCAAACAACGACGTTTGGGCGTTGGTGAACGGAGGAGACGCCTGTTTCCTTCGTTTTTTGATGCGCCAGTGCAAAGTGGGTGAACTTGGGACGTCCGACGTTGTCCCTCTTGCATGAGCCTACCAACCGAAACACAAGTTGCGTTTCCAGATTCGACTTGCCGTCGGATTCACGTTGAAGACTTGCGCAAGAATGACTGGATCGCGATTATCGATCAAGTCTTTCAGTATCCGACCTGTTGCTGGTTGGATCTGGACCGGCAGCAGTACCCACCTGAAAAGCCAATTGAAATCTGGTTTCGAAACAGCGTGTTTTCAGCATTGCAGGTCAAGGACATCGCCCTGCCCTTTATTTGTTGTGTCGATACTGCCGGAAACTGCGAAGTGATAGATGTTCGTCAAGCGCGGATTGTTAAAGTTCCCAAATCGTTCTGCAAGTCGGTGCGAAAAATCAGCAAACAAGCGTCTACCCGGCGAAAGAAATCCAAGCGATAAGGCAAGTAAATTTCCGGGGCACTTATTGTCGCGATGAGAACGATCGGACGGAGCAAAGGCGTGCGCTGAAGGCATCAAACAATCCAGCTGTGTCCGCTGAACTCAGTTTTGCCTGGTTGAAGTGCAGCGTTGTCTCCAGTTTGCTATCGGTCAATGTTAACGCCAGACCGACGTACATCTTCTGATGCAAAGTGGGGATGACGAAGACCCGGTCGAAGGGCAATCGTGGATTCGACGGCCCGAGATGTCGCAGTGCCTTGCCGACATTGGTCAGCATCGCTGTAGCTTCGGGCTGAAATCGGTCCAGCCGTGCAGCCAGACCTCCCGGAATCAGTCGACCTAGCGAAAGAGCTCGCCAAAAGTTCAGGCTCAGCCGCCACCGGCGAATAAGCTGGAATTCATGAGTCAAGCTGTGCAGTAGCCGCGGTGGGTTGGCAATGAGAGTCCCGTTGCGATCAAGAGTCACGATCGTGCAATAATTGCAAGCTTGGGGCACAGAATCAGCGGAGGTACGCTCATTGACCGGTACCAGGATTCTGATCATCGATTGAATGTCGGTGCCATTGACCTGTCCTTGATGCCAGTCATGCAGCGATTCGAACAGTGTCGCCAGGATCAATTGCGTGGGCGTGCAATTGCGCGAGCGAGCAGCCTGGTTAATTGCCGCCGTTTCTGCCACGGTGTACTGTCGACTGAAAAAATTCAAAGGCATCGGCAATTCCGTTGCCGAAACGGTCCCGGGGTCATGGGCGGGCGTGGCGATCTCGGAAGGCCTGGTTTTCAATACTTTCCAGGACTTGACGATACTTCTCCATTGCCCGGGCAGCAATTTAAAGCGTTGAGTTGTCGTCAACGGCAGTCGGCTTCTGCAACCAAGCTGCTGTAGCGTTTCCGCAGACATCGTTGCGGTAAGTTCGGTCGTCGTTTTCGAGCCGTAAGCCGATTGCCATACACGTAGCCACTGGAAAAATCCCATTGCGTCAAATCCGCAATGATGAATCTGAAACAGCAGGGAGACTCGTTGGTTGGGACCGGAATGATAGTACAGGTGCAGCGGAGGCTGCTGGCTGATGTCGATCGGTTGGATTCGTGTACAGGTCGAAATCGGTGATCCCAGCTGAGTCACGGGCGGTAGCTTATCGGAAAGGATCCAACGCGGGGTTGCCCCCGAACTGTCGATGATGCAACGGCTGAGCACGTGGGCCTGGGCTGCTTCGACGATTGCATGTTGGGCGTCGGATGGAGAAAACGAGCCGGTGTATTCCAAATTGACGAAGAACTCTGAGGCGCACTCCGGGCTGTCCAAATCAAAAAACAGTTGTTCAAACGATGTCAGTTTGAGATTTTTCATGCTGAGATTCAACAAGTACGGAAGCCAACCCCACTACCGCGAGCACTAAAGCCTTCGAAGTTGCACTATCGCAATTTTTGCCTGGGAATGGAAACCCGACGCGTGAGCGAGGGCTACACAAATTGGAAATGGAAACCCGACGCGTGAGCGAGGGCTACACAAATGCCGCCCGAAGTGTGGCTTCTCCCCACTTACGTTTGGGATTCCATTGAATCAACAAGCCCTGGCGCGTCGGGTTTTAAAAGTATGCAACTTCTAAAGCTAAAGCTCAGGACATTTTTTAATCAACCGCATTTCGTCATTTCAAAAAAGAGCTCATTTCCCGATCGCGGTTTAATAGAAAGTTGCGATCGTTCCATGGTTACAATTTCAAAATGAGTTGAAAACAGCCGTTCGTATTCTTGTTGGCTACCACCAAACGGCGGGCCTTCCTCAGACAGCGGGAAATCAAACAACAGTCCGGTCAGGGTCCCGCCTGGAATCAGCAAGTCGGCCGCATGCTGAACATATTCATCGCGTCGGTCGGGATTGAATGAGCAAAAAAAAGTATGCTCAAGAATCACTTCGTAGTCCCCTTCAAGGTCAAAGAAATCCGCGTGCAACAGCTGTTGCTTGGGGAAATCAGGCACGCGTTCCTGAAACCGATTCAACGGGATATGCGAAATGTCGCAGACAAACAAATTCCTGAATCCATCTTTCCAAAGGGACTCGGCCTCGTAGGCGTGGCCGGCGCCGGGAATCAGGATTTTTGCGTTGCGATCGTGCTTCTCTGCCGCAGCGATCATTTGAGGTGAAGCGTAGCCGATATCCCAGCCGGTTTCGCCGGTTTGATAACGATTCGTCCAGTAGGATTCCAAGTGAGTGCCTTTCCAGGTATTGATTCAAGGTTTGGGGCAACCTTCATTCAGCAACGCGTAGTCATTTGCCAGCCTGATCATTATTTTACTGGCTCCGTCGCTGGTTGTTGCTGGTCACTTTTGGGTGACAGGATAAGTTCGGATAAAACTGGCCGGTGGTCCGAAACGACGGGTTCTTCGATCACTTTGACCGATTTGACCTGCCAGCGATCGGCGGGCGAAGCAAAAATAAAGTCGATTTCCAGCTTCGGCTGTTCTGCGGAAAATGTAAACCGATCTTCATCAGGCTTGTCGGCTTCCAGCAACGACTCCGAGAATAGTTTCAGTGTTCGGGAGTCGGGTTGGTCATTGAAGTCTCCCAGCAGAATGAAAGGATGGTCAATTCCATTGAGATAATTCTTGACGGCCTTGGCCTGAGCGAAACGAAACTTGTCATCGCGGACCCAGTCAAAATGGATGTTGACAACGACGATGGTTTCACCCGAGGGCACTCGCAGATAAGTAGCCAGGGCGACGCGAGGTTCATTGCCTTTGGGTAGATTCAAGCTCGTCGTTTTCAGGACGGCGAAGCGGGACAAGGTGGCCAACCCATATAGTCCACCGTCAAATTCCATGAACGGACCAAACCCGGCTTGCATTTTCAACAGTTCACCCAGTTTCGCTGGTTGATCAACGCGACCGCTGCGGCCGCAAAGTTGGTCAACTTCCTGCAATGCCACGATGTCTGGTTTCAACTTGGAGATTCGCTCGGCAGTGCGATCAATATCCGTCTTGCCATCGTTTCCCAGTCCCCGCTTAATGTTGTAGGTCAACACCCGCAGCGGGGTTGGTCCTTCGGTTTGATCGGCCGATTCGTTTTCAGGTGAAATCGTTTGGGCGTCAAGGCTGCCAGCCATTGAGTGGACGATCAATGTGCTAATGAAGATCAAGTTGATCAAAACTTGTCGCATCTCAGTTCCTCGCTGATGGCTGAATCCATAAACACGTTGTTCAAATCTAATTTACCACAACGAACCCAGACATTCTGATCTCCGTGAACTCTGTGTCTCTGTGGTTTTTTCTTGGTGATCCGGATTTGGGCGGCAGGACTTTCCGAGTATTTGCGACCACGTCTAAGACTCTAAGAGTCGAGCTGCAAAAAAGAGGTTTTTAGCCGAACCAAGTTGCATTGGCGGTGTCAGACCGGAGCCAGCGGTCACGGCGAACCAGGATTTCGTTAGAATACCAGAAGTGTAGTATCGCGGCGAATATTGAAGCCTGTTCCGTCCTGAATCCAGCAATTAAGAAGAATATGACATCTCCCAAGACTTGCGAGTTTGTGCCGTACTTGAGCATCAAGGACGCGGCGCCAGCGATTGAATTCTATTCAAACGTGTTTGGGGTTGAGCCTCACTTGCAGATTGCGATGCCGGACGGCCGGGTGATGCACTGCGAATTCAGGATTGGAAGCGGGCGCTTCTTTGTCAGCGAAGAACTCCCGGAGCATGGCGGTACGCCCTGCCCCGGCACGATGGGTAGCACCACTGTCGCGATACATGTGTATGTCGACGATTGCGACGCCGTGGTTGAAGCTATGTCTGAACGTGGTGCCGAGGTGTTGATGGCACCCGAAGACATGTTTTGGGGCGAGCGATTCGCGCGCGTGCGCGATCCGTTCGGGCACGAATGGGGCGTGACAACCGTGCTACAAGAAATGGAACCAGACGCGATTCAGCATGCGGCCGCCGAACTATTTAAGCAGATGGGCTCGTAAGTTGGCCAGCAAAAATGGCTGTCTCGGTCAGACAGCACTACTTGGCCAAGCTTTTCTGCGGTAATTTCGTTGCCTGTGTTTCGGGGATCAAGAGGAACCCGCGGCGGACGCCGTTGAAGCGTCCCCAGCCCGTAATCACTCCGTCGTTGGTGATCGACACCGCTGATTCGAGATGTGTGCCAGACTTCAATTCGACCAGCGAATTAAGATCGACCATGGAGTCAAAGTACACGAAAGCACTGGAGTTAGACGTGCCGACGATGACGCCCGATTTGTTGACGTCGAAAGCAAACGAACTGGCGTCATTTTCGAGACTGCCCAAATCAACTCGTTCGACCTGTCCCGAACCATTGATCGAAAATCGGCAGGCCCGTTTTGTGAACAGTTCATTTTCTGCTGTTCCCACGATGACTCCTGCGTCATTGATGGCATTGGCATCGCTATTCCTTCCACCCAGCGTCCCCAAGTCAATCATCTGAGAATCCAGGTAGGCAAATGCGTGGCTGGTTTGGTTGTTTGCCAAGTGGGAGGAGCCGACGACGGTCCCATCTTCGTTGATGTCTCGACCGTAGCTGTTGTCACCGCCGAGTGTCCCCAAAGATTGCACCGACTTGCCACTGAACAAAATGGCTTCGGTCCGATAGCAACCATCCATTTCGAGTAACGTTTGCGATCCGGCGATTTGTCCCGATCCGTTTAGCGCTTCGGGGGTAAAGCTTCCAATGGGATTCAGTTTGCCGCGATCCCAAATAAACGCTTCATGATTCAAATCACCAAGGTTAAAAGCAAAGCCCACGATCTGGCCCCGCCAATTTACATCCTTAGCGGTGGAATGTTCAAAGCCTTTCAGTGTTCCCAAACTGCGGGGCTTGCCCTGGTCCCAGCTTGTTGCTCGAAGTGTCCTGCCAGCGGGATCCCCCTGCGCCTGGCCAACGGCGAGACGTTTTGAATTTAGTGAATAACTGGTCGTGTTATCCTGGCCCAGAGGCGGTTGCAACTCAACAAGTCGATAGCTGGTTGGCTGCGCCCAGGCGAATTCCGCCAGCAGCAAGCACGTTAGTGCGATCGAGAGCAACGGTTGAAAAAAACGATTCATCGGTTCGTCCGAGCGAGCGGTTGTTCAGTTTGATCGGTTGCCAACGGCAACTGGCAAAGGGCATGACAAGGGCGGGCAATGTCAGGTGATCGTAGGCGTTAGTCATCGTCTGCTTCAAAGCGATGCTCGAACGGTTCATCCGGCATTTTTCGGTGGCAGACAGTGCATTGGGTGATCGTTCCAGGATTTCCCTGTAGGCGTTCTGCTTGAACGTTGTCCGCATCGGTGACTGTCGGCGTGATCGCATGCGGACTGCTGTGACAGGTCATGCACATGACGCCATGATGCCCGCGACTTTCTCGAAACAGTTTCCCGGGCTCTTCAAACTCGAAACCGGGGCGTTCGTGACAGTCGGCGCAGCGGGGTTCGTCGACCCAGGGAGCTCGTTCCGGATTGCCGACTGCGTTTTCGTCACCGTGGCAATTCACGCAGGTCAGTCCGCGTGCCAAATGGACATCGCGATGGCATTGGGTTCGCACCCCGGGATGGCACGCGTAACAGGAGACTGCCAAGTTGGCTTGAACCATCCGAGGTGCATGCGCGCTGTGCATGGCCGCAGAAAGATTGGAAACGCCCGGGGTACCTTCGGTTCCTAGTGCCGGGTCGGCGTGACAAGATGCACAAAGCACGGGAGTTTGATCGACCAAAGAAGTACCATGCAAGCGATCGTGAGATCGCAGGATATTTTGTTCGACTGAGACCCCGTTGCCCGAGTGACAAAGTGAACAGGTGAGTTCCTGTGATACCGGCACGACGGCCTGTGTTCGACCAACCTCCACGCCGTTGACGGTAGCCGTTATCAAAGCCAGTTGGTATGGATTCAGGTTTTGAGCATCGTCCAAGGGCGTGATGGGAATACCTGTCACGTTCCAGTCCCGGTTGCCAGTCGGCGACATCTGGCCAGCCAATCCGTTGCCCGTCAAACCAACTTCCGGCGGCAGATCCATCCCGAACAAATCTCCGGCGTACTTCCAGAAGTTTGTTTTGTCGGCGGAATGAGTATTTCCCGGGACGCTGTAGTGAACCTGAACATCACTGGTAACGATCCGGGGATTTTCTTCAGAGCGGTCGATGATTTGGGCATGCAGCGTATTAAATGGCGGCAGGATACACATTTCAGAAAAGTCTTCATTCATGCAGTGCATCCCCAAGTCGTTGTAGCCAAACACCACGACTTCGGTAATGTCTTTTTTGGGAGCCGCCGGCACGGCCAACGAAAAAGCAACTTTCGTTCCCACGCCGAGCGAAGCGAGTGCGAGAAGCACCGCCAAAAGTCTTTGGGACCACGCGTTCATAGGGACAGTCCGGCTGTTGAGCAGGTTTTCAGAATCTGGCAATCAGACTTGCTATCTTCAAAGCAGGTTTTCAGATGGAACCCCGCCAGATAAAAAGTCAAAATTCTGCTGACTCTACCGTTTTGTATGTAGTGATTCCCGCTACGTGCAGCGGTTTGTTCACAGTTAATGGTCGGCGAACTGGCCTGATCAGTGGACTGCAGGGAAACGCAAAGACACGAAGTCGCAAAGACGCAAAGATTTCCCAAGAGTGCCAAGCGGCAAGTGGCTGTGAAATACGAAGCTTGGCGAATTACAGGACTTAGTGAAGGAATCGAATCACACTTTGCGACTTTGCGTCTCGGCGACTTTGCGTTAATCCAATGCAACCTTACCTCTGATTTCGAAATACATATATTCCGGTAGAGTCAGAAATTCTGAAAGAGGCTTTTGCCAACCGACAATCGGCAGTTCAACCGACAGGTCGTCCCGTAATGCTGTCGGTATTCCGGGAACTCGAGCTCGGAAAGCTTTTCCAAGTCGAATTAATCTGGAAAAAACACGAAACAACCTGACCCCCATCGGGTATCCTCATCCAATGGGTTCTTGCTGATTTGGAGCGTCGTCATGGGCATGCGGGAAGCGTTTTTTTCCTCGAACGGCAATCGGGCTATCTCGAAAGCTGCGATCCTTCTTGTCGCGGTGTCGTTTGCCGACCCAGCCGCGGCCCGGCAACCGGAATCTGTGGCCGACGTTTTTCCAGACTCAACCATCGCTTTTGTCCAAGTGGACCGTCCGGATCAGTTGATTGACAAACTGGTTGCTCATCCTGTTGTCAGTGCGGTCCGCGAGTTGGAACAAGTCAAGGGACTCGTCGCTTCACCGCAATTTGCAATGGCGTTGGTGGCCAAGGGGATGATTGAGTCCAAGCTGGAAGAACCGTTGCTCGATGCGGTCAAGTCGTGCGTCTCGCAAGGACTGGCAATTGGAGTCGACCGAAAGACGAATGGTGTGGCCGTTTTGTTCCGCGCCGACGATGAGGAAAAACTGAAGCGCTTGGCAGGTTCGGTGTTGAATGTCGTTTCGGGCGGGGCACAGCAACAGGGAAAAAAGGTTCCCTTCGAAAGGACGGAATACCGCGATGCCGTTGCAGCCAAATTCGAAGGCTTTTTGATTGCCCGGTACAAAACCTGGTTTCTGGTTTCCAACAAACCGCAGTTGGCCAGGACGATTGTTGACAATCTGATCGACGGAGCGAACTCCAGCCTGGCTGATCAGACCTGGTTTCAAACCGCCCAGGCCAAACAGACTCAGTCGGACATCTGGATGGCGGTAGATCTGGACACGATTCGAAGTTCAGGAATTGCGGCGGAGCTGTTCAGGGGCCGAACTGATAATCCTGGCGCCGAGTTGATTCTAGGCGGATTATTTGATGCGTTGGAACACGCTCCGATCGTGACAGGGCAGTTGCAAATGGACCAGAACCTGGAGCTTTCGTTTTCCATTCCATTTGATGCTGATTGGGCCAGCGATGCGAGAAAGTTTTTCTTTGGGGAGCAGTTCGGGGGCGTTGCTCCTGCTCCGCTTATTCCGAAAAATGTCATCGCGAACCTCGTTTCATACCGGGACGTAGCCGACTGGTGGTTGTCCAAGGAAGATCTGTTCGAGGAGGCTGTCATTGCCCAGCTTGCTCAAGCCGACAGCCAACTGTCAACGATATTCTCGGGAATGGATTTTGGCGAAGATGTTCTCGGGGCCCTGCAGCCAGGAGTCCAGATTGTGGCTGCCAGGAATAGATTTGCCGATCAATATGTTCCAGACGTCAAGCTGCCCAGTTTTGCGTTGGTTGGGAAGCTGAAAGATCCAGACGGGATTCGTCGCAAACTGAAGATTGCGTTTCAGAGTGTGATCGGTTTTGCCAACATCAACTTGGGGATGCAGGGCCAACCACAGCTCGATCTGGAAACAGAAAAAATTAATGCCGCCAGCATCTTCGCAGCGCAATACTATTATGAAGAGGACGTCGAAGACGGTCTGTTGTTGTTTAACTTTTCTCCGACAATTGCGTTCCAGGGTCCCTACCTGATTGTATCCAGTACCCGAGAACTGGCCGTTGAACTTGCGAGCGTAGCAGCTCAGGGTAACGAGCAATCGTCCTCCATGCCGAACACACGATTAAGCGTTGATGCGACGGAACTGGCCGGGATCCTCAATGATAACCTGCAACCGATGGTGGCTGCCAACATGCTTGAAAAAGGGAACACTCGGCAGCAAGCCGAAGGCGAAGTCGCGATCATGTTGGCGATTGTAAAACTGTTCAAACATGCCAAGCTGGATTTTCAAGTCAGACCTGATCAGATGCGATTGGACCTCCGAGTCGAAACCAATGGCTCTCGAGCCAGTACAAATTAGCCACACATATTGATGAACGCCAATTATCGTTTTTCTATCAATGAGGCTTGGGAACCCTACGAGCCAAGTCGCACGAACCCTTGGAATAATCGCCTGGCAGCTCATTTGTTTCGCCGAGCCGGATTTGGCGCGGCGATCGATCGGGTTCGGTCGGCTTCGAAAGCTGGACTGAATGATACCTTGGACCAGCTGTTTGAAATGGAATCAGCCAAGTCCTACGACGAAGAGATGGCGGTTGCTGGGCGGATGGTGACCGGTGGCCAGGACTCGAAAGGATTGGCGGCCTGGTGGTTGTTGAAGATGGCTCAGTCCCCTGCCCCACTGCTGGAAAAAATGACATTGTTTTGGCACGGTCACTTTGCGACCAGTGCCGACAAAGTCAATGACGCTCGTGGGATGTTGCGGCAACATCTCGTGTTACGAGCTCATGCCCTCGGCCGGTTCGAATCGCTGGTGAGGCAGATTTCACGCGATGTGGCGATGCTGGTCTATCTGGATTCCACCGAAAATCGGAAGACTCGACCGAATGAGAATTATGCTCGAGAGTTAATGGAGCTGTTTTGCCTGGGACCCGGTAACTACACCGAGCACGATATCAAAGAGATTGCCCGCTGTTTTACCGGCTGGGAAGTTCGACGAAACAAATTCAAATTCAATTCCTATCAGCACGACGAAGGGGACAAGTCATTTCTTGGTGCTACCGGGAAGTTTACTGGAGATGATGCGATCGAGATTGTGCTCCAGCAGCCAGCCGCGGCCCGGTTTATCGCCAAAAAGTTGATTCGCTTTTTTGTTTTTGACGATACCCCGATTACCGACCAATTAGCTGAGCCAGTTGCAAAATGTCTGCGAGAAAACAGGTTTGAAATTAAACCAGCGATGTGGATGATCCTGCGCAGCAAGCTGTTTTTTTCCCAGCATTCCATTGGGATGAAGCTGAAAAGCCCCGTCGAGCTGGCCATCGGAGTGCTGCGTTTATTGGGGGCCTCGGTCAACATGACCCAATTGGCCGATCAGTTACAAAGACTGGGGCAGTTGCCGTTGTACCCACCCAACGTGAAGGGGTGGGATGGTGGTCGCAGCTGGATCAATGCTTCCACTGTTCTGGCACGTGCCAATCTGGTGGAGAAAATTGTCGCAAGCCCAGCAACCCGCTATGGCGCTGGTAGTTTGGGGCAGTGGTACGCGGCAACGACGGAGGGAAGCGATTCGCTGGACTGGATCAATGAACTCGTTTTGGCTCAACCTGTGCCTCCGGGCAAGTTGGCGACATTGCGAACGGAGTTTCAGTCGAGTCCGTCGCTTGGCTTTTCTTGTCTGGCCGCACTTCCGGAATTTCAATTGAACTAGCAGGGTAGCCAAATGAAATCGCGACGAAATTTTATCAAAGAGTCGCTCGCCGGATCTGCGGTGATCAGCTTATCGGGCTCAGTTCCCAAGCTGATATTGGCTGCCTCCCGGCCAGTAATGGACCGGCGCGATGAGCGAATTTTGGTCGTGGTCCAAATGACCGGGGGCAACGATGGGTTGAATACGGTCGTGCCGTTTGCCGATGAAGAATACTACAAGAATCGATTTACTTTGGCGATCGGCAGGAACCGAGTCTTGAAAATCAACGACTCGGTAGGACTTCATCCGGCTCTGAAAGGATTCGACACCGTTCTTCAGGATGGCAAATTGTCAGTCATCCAGGGCGTGGGGTATCCCAATCCGAATCGTTCGCATTTCGAGTCGATGGATCTTTGGCATACCGCCCATCGAATCGCCGACGATAAGGTTGGCTGGCTGGGGCGAACGGTCGATCGGCGATTTTCCACCGCGGACCTTCCGGCCATGCATTTCGGGAACAGCTTGCAACCACTGGCCTTGAAAACGTCGGACAAGCCCATTCCTACGCTCCGCTCGATTGATGATTTCCGGTTGAATGTATTTCGCAATCGTCAGACCAAGCGAAGATTGGAACCACTGATCACAACGCCGCCGGCTGCCAACAACCCGTTACTCAGCTATGTTCACGAAAGCGCAACCGTTGCCCTGGAGACCAGCCATCAGCTGGAAGGTATCAGCAACAAGTCGATGAGCCAGTACGGTTATCCTCAAACCAACTTGGGTAGAAATCTTGGTTCCATTGCCCAACTGATTGGCAGTGGTTTATCGACCCGGATCTATTACACCACGCTGGATGGCTTCGATACCCACTCCAATCAAGGACCAGCGCACCAGGCATTGTTGGAAGACCTGGGTAAATCAATGGAGGCCTTTATCAAGCAATTGAAGGATCAAGGTGACGACCGTCGGGTCGCTACGCTGTCCTTTTCCGAGTTTGGGCGCCGCGTAAGAGAAAACGCCAGCGGCGGAACGGATCATGGCACCGCTGCCCCGGTGTTTGTTTTCGGTCCCGCGATGCAGCAAGCCGTAGTCGGGGAACATCCCAGTTTGAGCGATTTGGATCAAGGCGATCTTAAATTTCACGTTGACTATCGCCGGGTTTATGCCAGCCTGCTGGAAGACTGGTTGGGGATTGATTCCGAACCGATTCTGGGAGCAAAGTTTGACCGCCTCAATTTATTCGGCCAGATTTGATGAATGGCACTTCAGCAGGTGCGCGCTTTACCAGGCACGAGCTGGTGATTGCTGCGGTCAATTTGTGTTATATGGTGTTGGCGTCGATCGCGGCCTGGGCGTCGGGAAACCAGGAATTCGTGTTCTACCTGGTGGTGATGTGTTTGTTAATGGCGATTGCCGTCTACGTTCATGTGCAAATCAAGCTGAGTGTTGGATCGCTGTGGGGATTGACCATCTGGGGAGCGGCTCACATGGCCGGAGGGCTGGTGGTCGTGCCGGAGCAATGGCCGACTGCGGGGGAAAGCCGGGTTTTGTACAACTGGTGGCTGATACCGAATTGGCTCAAGTTTGATCAAGTCGTCCATGCATTTGGATTCGGGCTGATGACCTGGATTTGCTGGCAGGGTTTGCAGTATAGCGTTCGAAAGAACGGCGTCGAACTTCGCCCGAGTTGGGGAATGTTGGTGTTGTGCGTGGCGGGCGGTATGGGATTTGGGGCTGCCAATGAAGTCGTCGAATTCGCGGCCACCCAATTGCTACCGGAGACCAACGTCGGTGGGTACGTCAACACTGGATGGGACTTGGTGGCCAATCTGGTCGGAAGTCTGGCAGCTGCCGTTTTGATCTATTGGACAGCCAGGTCGGATTGAGGGTGACCATGGCTTCGGCAAGAAAACGTTGCACATGGTCGTCTTTCGCTCCGAGGAAGTTGGAGCCGACACCCTCCCGCTCGCGGGAGGGTCGAGCCAAGGCGAGGGGAGGGTTTACGAA